>NZ_CP039268.1:357500-676666 GCF_009664085.1 Thermochromatium tepidum ATCC 43061
GGTGGTGTGTGACCGTACCCGAAACCGACACAGGTGGGTTGGGTGAAAATCCCCAGGCGCTTGAGAGAACTCGGGTGAAGGAACTAGGCAAAATGGCACCGTAACTTCGGGAGAAGGTGCGCCTCTGAGTAGGTGAAGACCCGCGCGGTTGGAGCCGAGAGAGGTTGCAGTGACCAGGCCGCTGCGACTGTTTATTAAAAACACAGCACTCTGCCAACGCGTAAGCGGACGTATAGGGTGTGACGCCTGCCCGGTGCCGGAAGGTTAAGTGATGGGGTTATCCGTGAGGAGAAGCTCTTGATCGAAGCCCCGGTAAACGGCGGCCGTAACTATAACGGTCCTAAGGTAGCGAAATTCCTTGTCGGGTAAGTTCCGACCTGCACGAATGGCGTAACGATGGCGGCACTGTCTCCACCCGAGACTCAGTGAAATTGAATTCTCGGTTAAGATGCCGAGTTCCCGCGGCTAGACGGAAAGACCCCGTGAACCTTGACTATAGCTTTGCACTGGACGTTGAACCGACTTGTGTAGGATAGGTGGGAGGCTGCGAACCCCAAACGCCAGTTTGGGTGGAGCCGACCTTGAAATACCACCCTGGTTTGTTCGACGTTCTAACCTCGACCCGTGATCCGGGTCAGGGACCGTGCATGGTGGGTAGTTTGACTGGGGCGGTCTCCTCCCAAAGGGTAACGGAGGAGCACGAAGGTACCCTCAGGTTGGTCGGAAATCAACCCGCTGAGTGTAATGGCACAAGGGTGCTTAACTGCGAGACCGACACGTCGAGCAGGTACGAAAGTAGGTCATAGTGATCCGGTGGTTCTGAATGGAAGGGCCATCGCTCAACGGATAAAAGGTACTCCGGGGATAACAGGCTGATACCGCCCAAGAGTTCATATCGACGGCGGTGTTTGGCACCTCGATGTCGGCTCATCACATCCTGGGGCTGAAGTCGGTCCCAAGGGTATGGCTGTTCGCCATTTAAAGTGGTACGCGAGCTGGGTTTAGAACGTCGTGAGACAGTTCGGTCCCTATCTGCCGTGGGCGTTGGAGATTTGCGGGACGCTGCTCCTAGTACGAGAGGACCGGAGTGGACGGACCTCTGGTGTTCCGGTTGTCACGCCAGTGGCAGTGCCGGGTAGCTATGTCCGGACGGGATAACCGCTGAAAGCATCTAAGCGGGAAGCCCCTCCCAAGATCAGATCTCCCAAGGTACTCAAGACCTCTAAAGGTCCGTTGCAGACGACAACGTCGATAGGCGGGATGTGGAAGCGTGGCAACACGTGCAGCTAACCCGTACTAATTGACCGTGCGGCTTGACCATATAACACCCAAGCCCGTTTCCCTTACAGACTCACCGTTTCGCGGATCAGCGACCCCCAACCGCTGATCCCACCCTTCCCCTGGCGGCCATAGAGACTTGGAACCACCTGATCCCATCCCGAACTCAGACGTGAAACAAGCCTTCGCCGATCCTAGTCTGGGGCCTCCCCAGGCGAACCTAGGGCACCGCCAGGGACCTACCCCAGCCAAAACCCCCGCCCTATTTGGGAACGGGGGTTTTGGCTTTTCGTGTCTTTCCGCCATCAATCAGTTTCGACGATGATTTCCATCGAAACATACGATCTCTAATCTCAGCTTTGCCTCTTGCGCGAGATCCGCGAAACACCTAGAGTTTTACTCAACATCAATCAGGTGTTCACCTAAAAACCCTGTCAAAAGTGGTGGGAAAATCCTGACTTAAACTCTAGGATAATCATCGTCTAACTGACTACAGGTTCTTGCCATGTCCAAAGATTTCTCCACACTGCCAACCGGAACGATTGAGGCATACATCAACAGCGCTTACCAGATTCCTGTTCTGACTGCTGAGGAAGAGCGTTCGTTGGCGTTGCGTCTGCGCGATCAGAACGACATGGAGGCGGCCAAGCGTTTGGTGACTTCACATCTGCGCTTTGTGATCCGGATTGCCCGCGGCTATCTTGGTTATGGTCTGCCCCTACCTGATCTGATCCAGGAAGGCACCGTCGGCTTGATGAAGGCCGTGCGTCGTTTTGAACCCGACATGGGTGTGCGATTGGTGTCCTTCGCCGTGCACTGGATTCGCGCCGAGATCCATGAGTACATCTTGCGCAACTGGCGTATCGTCAAGGTCGCGACCACGAAGGCGCAGCGTAAGCTGTTTTTCAACCTACGCAGTTCTAAGAAACGTCTGGGCTGGTTGACCAAGCAGGAAGTGGAGGAGGTGGCGGCAGACCTTGGGGTCAGACCCGAGGTGGTGCTTCAGATGGAGTCACGTCTCTCCAACCAAGATCTGTCGTTCGACGGAGTTGAGGATGATGACGACGATTCACCGGTCGCGCCCTCGACCTATCTGCCCGATATGCGGATGGAGCCATCACGGATGCTGGAGCACGAAGACACGGATCGCGATCAGCGTGAGCGTCTTTACGCGGCTCTTGAGAAACTAGACGAACGTAGCAGGACGATCCTCTTTGAGCGTTGGCTGTCGGAAAAGAAGCAGACACTGCACGAACTAGCTGAGAAATTCGGGGTTTCTGCCGAACGTATCCGCCAGATCGAGAAGAGCGCCATGAAGAAGGTGCGTCTACAACTCGAAGTCTGAGGCCTAATCACTCGGTGCGGTGTAAAACGCTCTTGATCTAGTTCTAATCGATCGTTCCGAACAGCGGTTACAATTCCGCTGTTGCGGGTCGATTGCGTGAGGACGATGGGCGTGAATGCTGGACCGAGTTGGGAGTTGGATGGTCGGGATTGGCCAAACCGCTCGTCGAGTGAATTTTTCTCGGCGGGTGGCCTGCGTTGGCATGTCCAGCGAATGGGGCGGGGGCCAGTGCTGTTGTTGCTGCATGGTACAGGTGCGGCGACCCATTCCTGGCGTGATTTATTACCCATTCTGGCCAAACATTTCATGGTCATTGCGCCAGATCTTCCGGGACATGGTTTCACCGACGCGCCGCCCTCTGAGTGGATGTCGCTTCCGGGGATGGCAGGGCTTGTCGGTTCGCTTGTGGAGACATTGGATGTCCAACCCGATCTGGTGCTTGGACACTCGGCAGGCGCAGCCATCCTGATCCGCGCGCGTCTGGAGGGTCGGATCACACCGCGCGGACTCATCAGCCTCAATGGGGCCTTGTTACCCTGGCGCGGTCTGCCGGGACACTTCTTTTCGCCCGCGGCCAAGCTGTTCGCGACCAATTCGCTCGTCTCGCGTGTCTTTGCCTGGCGGGCGCGCGACCGTCGTGTCATTCAGCGTCTGATCGATAGTACCGGCTCGATCTTGGATCCGACTGGCGTCGAGCTCTATCAGCGCCTGATCCAGCATCCGTCGCATGTCCGTGCCTCGTTGGCGATGATGGCCAACTGGGATCTCAATCTGATCGAACAAGGCCTACCGCGCCTGGATATCCCTTTGTTCCTGATCGTCGGCGATCGCGACATGACCGTCTCGCCGCGCGAGGCGCATCGGGTCCGCGCTAAACTGTGCCCGGATGCCAAGCTGTTCGAACTGCCTGGATTGGGTCATCTGGCGCACGAAGAAAAGCCAGATGCGATCGCTGAGATCGTGCACGAGATCGGCATATCACTGGGATTGCTTGCGGCCAATTCCTGATCAATCTTAGGGGATGACGCGAGACCGATCTTGCTATACTGTCAATCTATCTTGACAGTAGAGCAGGTAAACAAACTTGACAGTTGCGGCTTCGCATGTTTCCGGTAGTGTTCAAGGTCGAGGCAAGGCCCATGCGGTCGTCATCGGCAGTGGTTTCGGCGGTCTGGCGGCGGCAGTGCGCTTGGCCGCGCGCGGCTTCCGGGTGACGGTCCTCGAAAAGCTCGACGCTCCCGGCGGACGCGCCTATGTCCATCGGCGCGAGGGTTTCGTGTTTGATGCCGGTCCGACCATCATTACCGCCCCCTTCCTCCTGGAAGAGCTCTGGAGCCTCGCCGGACGGCGCTTCGAAGATGACGTTGAGCTGCGCCTGATGGACCCCTTCTATCGGATTCGTTTCGACGACGGTCGGGTCTTCGACTACAGCGGCGACCCTGACAGGGTCAAGGCCCAGATCGCCCAGTATTCGCCGGCGGACGTTGCAGGCTATGATCGCTTCATGGCCATGAGCGAGCAGGTGTTCAGGGTCGGCTTCGAGGAGCTCGCCCATGTGCCCTTCACCCATCTGACTGACATGCTGCGGATCGTGCCGGCGATGGTGAGGCTCCAGAGCTACCGTACCGTCTACGGCCTGGTATCGAGCTACATCAAGGATCCCTTCATCCGCCAGGTGCTGTCCTTCCATCCGCTCCTGATCGGCGGCAATCCCTTCTCCGTGACCTCGATCTATGTCCTCATCTCCTTCCTGGAGCGCAAATGGGGTGTGCATTCTGCGATGGGCGGTACGGGTGCCGTGGTCAAGGGTTTGGTGAATCTGATCGAGGGTCAGGGGAGCGAGATCCGCTACAATGCCGAGGTCGAGCGTATCCTGGTCAAGGATGGAAAGGCCGTCGGCGTGCGCCTGGCCTCAGGCGAGGAGATCGCCGCCGATGTGGTCATCTCCGACGTCGATCCGGCCACCACCTATGGCCGGATGCTCGCCGACCACCCCCGCAAGCGCTGGACCGATCGCCGGTTCGAGCGCTCGCATTTCTCCAATGGGCTATTCGTCTGGTACTTCGGTACCAAGCGTCAATACCCGGACGTCAAGCATCATACGATCCTGCTCGGCCCGCGCTACCAGGGCCTGATCCAGGACATCTTCAAGCACAAGAGGCTCGCTGAGGACTTCAGTCTCTATCTGTACCGTCCGACGGCGACCGATCCGAGCCTGGCGCCTGAGGGCTGTGATACCTTCTACGCCCTGGCGCCGGTGCCGCATCTCGGCGGCGATACCAATTGGGAGGCCCAGGCCGAACCCTATCGCGCCCGGATCGCCAAGTATCTAAGCGACACGATCCTGCCCGGACTAGAGGATCAGATCGCGACCTCGCTCGTCACGACGCCCCTGGACTTCAAGCACCGCTTGAATTCCCATCTGGGCGCTGGTTTCAGTCTCGAACCCATCTTGATGCAGAGTGCGTGGTTTCGCCCGCACAACAAGAGCGAAGAGGTGGAACATCTTTATCTGGTCGGCGCGGGGACGCATCCGGGCGCGGGTGTACCCGGTGTGATCTCTTCCGCGCGCGTTCTCGACAGGGTGGTGCCCGATGCTTCAACGTTCGTCTGATCATAATCACACTAAGAAGCAGGCGACGGCGGCCGACATCGCCGTCTGTCGCGAGCTGCTGCGTGGCGGCTCGCGGTCGTTCTATGCCGCTTCCTTCCTGCTGCCAGCACGTTTCCGCGATCCGGCGATCGTGCTCTATGCCTTCTGTCGCATCGCCGACGATGCTATCGATTGCGTCGGCGATGACCCAGTTCTCCAAGCCCAAGCCTTGGAACGGCTCCACGACCGTCTCGACCGACTCTATGCCGGTCATCCGAATGATGATCCCATCGACCGGGCGCTCGCCGAGGTGGTGCGCAAATTCGCCATCCCCAAACGTCTCTTCGAGGCCCTGTTCGAGGGCTTTGCCTGGGATGCCGAAGGACGACGCTACGAGGATCTGTCCGGGGTTTATGCCTATTCGGCACGGGTTGCAGGGACGGTCGGGGCCATGATGGCGGCGCTGATGGGTGCACGTTCAGAGGATCTAGTTGCTCGCGCCTGTGACCTGGGCGTCGCGATGCAGATCACCAACATCTGCCGCGATGTCGGCGAGGATGCGCGCAACGGGCGGATCTATCTGCCGCTCTCCTGGGTGCGTGAGGCGGGCGTCGATCCGGACGAGTGGCTGAAGAATCCAGTCTTCAACGAAGCCATTGCCTCAGTCGTCCGGCGTTTGCTCCAGACCGCCGATGAGCTCTACCGGCGCTCGGATGCCGGAATCGCCGGTTTGCCGCTCGGCTGTCGTGCCGGGATCAATGCCGCGCGCTATCTCTATGCCGAGATCGGGCGTCAGGTCGAGCGCCAGGGGCTGGATTCGATCTCACGACGTGCCGTGGTGCCTGTGCCGCGCAAGCTGCAATTGCTCGCGCCTATCCTAGGCCGCGCTGTTGTGAGTGCGCGTCCCATCGACACACCTGCCCTCGAGGAAACACGTTTCCTCGTGGATGCGGTCGTCGCCGAGACGCCCAGGCGCACACCTGTTGGTGTCGGTGAACGTGTGATTTGGGTACTAGAATTGTTTCAGCAGCTTGAGGAGCGCGAGCGCGCGGCCTTGAGTTTACGCTGATCCACGAGTCTGCGCGAACCCCGTCTGAGCTGGGGATTCACTCAACCCCAGAGAGCGCCTTGGATGCCCGTGGAGGCGTTGCGTCGCTGGGGGCACAGGGGGATGGCCCGCGCGCGCAAGACCCAAGGTCAGACGGGGAAACCCACACCGACGGTCACGGCGTGAACATGGCTGAGCGGTTCGGACGTTGGCCAGATCTTCTCAAGACATCGGTGAGCGACTTGGGGCCAGTTGGCTGTTTTACAGACTGGCATGCACTGTTTCAGTGCTTGACCCGAGGCATACGGAACGGCAGCAACATTTTCACCCATGGGGTGCTGAACCTGTCCAGACACAGGCTCTCATGGACCGAGGTGGTGCGTTGTCCCAAGAGCCGCGTCTCGACCACCGAACGCGCATAGAAGGGTGTATCCTCCAGGGTCGCGATCACTCGCGGCTGATTGCCCGCCTCGCACTGGATCCCACGCGCGATGCGCCAGACGCTGGTCGTCGGCAGAGGCGCGCGTGGCGGCGGCGCGAATGTATCGATCTCGGCATTGGCATCGAAGCGCAGCGCCAGGCATGCGCCCTGTCCGTCGCGGGCGCGGGTATCATAGAGAATGGCCGCCTCGTGCTTCAGTTCGGTGCGTGACCAATCCCACCCCTTAAAGGCATATTCCAGGGGCTCCGAGCCTCGATTCGAATCCAGATAACCCGAACCCTTCCAGTTCAGCCGAGGGTGCGAGAATGTGACCTCGACCCGTGCCAGGGGGGCAATGGGCCACCAGCGATGACGTCCAGCGGCATCGAGCGCGAAGTCACGACCATTGATCCCAGTCGGATGGACGCGCACCCTGCCACGCAGACGTGAAGGAATGGGCGCGCCGATCTCGTCGATATCGATCACCAGGGTGTCACCTTCCCAGCGGACATGGCTAGGACCTATGACCAGATTGGTCCGGTCGCGCTGCAGGGCGGCACGTCCGCGCTCGGTCATGGCCCAGCGTTTGCCTTGGCGCCCATAGAGCGCGACGTTGAGTGCGCAATGATCGAGCGGATCGGCTCCGCCGCGCTGCCGCGCCCAGGCATAGTAGGGCGAGAAGACGCTGCCGAGCAGGGCAATCAGGGTCAGTCCGTACTGCTCGTCGTCGCTTAGGGCATCGACGTACCACCAGACATAACCGTCGATGTCAAGATTTAAGTCGAACGCTGGTCCGCGAGCAGGGCCTCCGCCGCGAGTCGACCCGAGATCGCCGCCATGGGGATGCCCGCACCCGGATGTGTGCCCCCGCCCGCCAGATAAAGCCCCGGGATCCGGGTGCGCGAGGCCGGCCGCGAGAACGACGCCCTCCAGCCGTGGGTTGCCTGACCATAGAGCGCACCGCCCGTGGCGGGAAAGCGCCGTTCGAACTCCACGGGTGTGGTCAGCACCATCCGTTCGGGGTCGCGTCGGACCCTCAGGCCACAGTGCTCCAGGCGTGAGAATACCCGTTGCTCGCATTGCTCGATCTCCACAGCGTCGAAGTCGTGTCGGTCGCCCCGTGGCGGGGCATTCAAAAGTAAGAAGAGTCGCTCGGGGCCGTCCGGTGTTCCATTGCCGTCGGTGCCGCGATCCTGGGCGCAGACATAGACGGTGCCGTCACGCGGCAGACGTCCCCGGCCAAAGATGTCTTCGAACTCAGAGGCATAGTCGCGTCCAAAGAAGACATTGTGCCG
Source organism: Thermochromatium tepidum ATCC 43061 (assembly GCF_009664085.1). Classification (NCBI taxonomy): domain Bacteria; kingdom Pseudomonadati; phylum Pseudomonadota; class Gammaproteobacteria; order Chromatiales; family Chromatiaceae; genus Thermochromatium; species Thermochromatium tepidum. Next base: position 365,481 of record NZ_CP039268.1, read on the forward strand.
GGCCAACGGAAAGCCCTGGGTTTCGGCGCTCAGACACCAGGTCAGGGCTGAGAGTGAGCGGCGTTCGGGGTCCAAGGGCGGCAGGGCGCGTTGGGCCTCGGCGCCGAAGCGACCGCTGGTCAGGGCCGCCGGATCGGCGTTGACCACAATCGCCTCGGCCTCGATCCGGTCGCCCTCGGCCAGTTGAACGCCACGCACCCCGTTGGGACCGGTGAGGATCTGCGTGACCTCGCGCCCGTATTCGATGGTTGCGCCCAGTCCCTCGGCGAGCTGCGCCAGCACCAGCGCCACCCGATGCATCCCACCGACCACCGACCATACGCCCTCTTGCTCGACATGGGCGATCAGCATCAGGATCGCCGGCGCCATGAAGGGCGAGGAGCCGCAATAGGTTGAATAGCGCCCGAAGAGCTGACGGAGACGCGCATCCTTGAAATAGGCCCCCAGACTGTCCCAGAGGCTGGCGTAGGGCTGCACACCGCTAAGGGTGATCAGCCCCTTGAGACCGCAACGCCCCAGCAGGCCGAGCAGACTCGGACGCGAGGCGCGGATGAAGGTCGGATCCAGGGTGGTGTAGAGGGCACGCGCCTGCTTGCAGAAGGCGCGATAGCCGCGTGCCGCCTCCGCACCGGCGAAGTCGCCGATGGCCTCGAGGCTGCGTTCATAGTCGGCGTGGAGATCCAGCCGCTCCTGCTCGCTCCAGGCGTGGCGTGCTATGATCGACAGCGGCTCGAGGCTAAGATGCGCCTCGAGCTGCGCGCCGGCGGCCTCAAAGATCTCCTCGAAGATCCAGCGCATGGTAAAGACGGTCGGACCGGCATCCAGGCGATGTGGCCCGACCGCCACCTCACGCATCTTGCCGCCGGGCGTCTCGGCGCGTTCGAGCACCCGCACCTGGAGACCGCGCGCCGCAAGCTGCACGGCCGTTACCAGTCCGCCAACGCCGGCGCCGACGACAATGACTCGTTGATCCCGCCTCAAAACCATGACTCTAGGATTCGCGTTGACGTGTCGGATATTGATGTCTATTGTACATGACACTTTTGAGTGTCAACTCACATTTACACATTGAACACTGATCGAAGATTTGCCGGGGGATCGCTGATGGATGCCACAACGAGAATCGAGCAGGCGTTGACCGCCGCCATAGACACAGTGGTCGTCCCCGGTTGTCCGCCGCGTCTGGCCGCGGCGGTGCGGCACGCGGTCTTCCCAGGTGGCGCGCGGGTACGTCCGCGGCTATGTCTGGCGGTCGCTGCCGCCTGCGGCAAGCCGGATGATGCGGCCGCGGATGCGGCGGCCGTGGCTATCGAGCTGCTGCACTGTGCCTCGCTGGTGCATGACGATCTGCCCTGTTTCGACGACTCACCGCTACGCCGTGGCCTGCCCTCGGTACATTGCGCCTTCGGTGAGCCCCTGGCGGTTCTGGCCGGGGATGCGCTCATCATCCTCGCCTTCGAGCATTTGGCGCGCGTCCTGGCCGACTCGCCCGAGCGTCTGGCGCCGCTGCTCCTGACCATCGGTCGCTCGGTCGGGATGCCGTATGGCATCACCGCCGGTCAGGCCTGGGAGTGCGAACCCCAGGTGTCGGTCGCCGACTATCATCGTGCCAAGACCGGGTCGCTGTTCACGGCCGCCACGGCAGCCGGCGCCCTGGTCGCGGGGGCGGATGCCGCGGCCTGGAGCATCGTCGGCGACAAGATCGGCGAGGCCTATCAGGTGGCGGACGATCTGCGCGATGTGGCTGCCAGCGCTCAGGAGGTCGGTAAGCCGGTCGGGCGTGACGCCGTGCTCAACCGGCCCAGCGCAGCAGGTGAACTCGGCATCGACGGCGCCATCGCGCGTCTGCGCGATCTGGTCAAGGAGGCCATCGACGCGATTCCAGCCTGTGCTGGGCGCGACCAATTCGCCGAGGTTCTGATGGCCGAATCGCGTCGTATCCTGCCCAAAGATCTGACTCAGCGTGTGGCCTGAGTTCGGCTGTCTCGCTATCTTCCCATCCCTGGCGAATCGCACTGATCCAAGGTTCACCAGATTCTATTCGGTTTTGATGCCCTGTGCGCCTTCCCGAACCCCTGCTAGCCCTGCGTAATCGTGTGCTCTCCAAGCCTGAGTTTCAACGTTGGGCCTCAACCTTCCCATTGACTCGTTCGCGTGCCCGACGGCGGGCGCGTGAGCTGTTTGATATCGTCGCCGGTTTCGTCTACTCGCAGATCCTACAGGCCTGTGTGCAGGTGCGGCTCTTCGAGATCCTGGCCAAGGGGGCGCAATCGGTCGATGAGCTGGCGCCGCGCCTTGGACTGCCGATCGAGGGGGCGCGGCGTTTGCTGCGTGCAGCAGCGAGCCTGGAGCTGACCGAGCCCTGTGGTCGGGATCGCTATGCGCTTGGCGAACTGGGGGCAGCCATGGTCGGCAATCCAGGCATCGCGGCCATGGTCGAGCACCATGCCCTGGTCTATACCGATCTCAAGGACCCAGTGGCCCTGTTGCGCGGTGAACTCCCCAAGCGCGCCTTACAGGGCTATTGGGCCTATGTCGGTGCCGAGGCGCCGGCGGCGGCGGGCGAGCAGGCGGTCAGCGGTTACACTGAGCTAATGGCCCAGTCGCAGCACCTGATCGCCGACGATGTGCTCGATGCCTATTCGCTCAAGGACCATCGCTGTCTGCTCGACCTGGCCGGCGGCGACGGCACCTTTCTGGTGACGGCCGCCAAGCGCTGGCCGCATCTGCGCGTGATCCTCTTCGACCTGCCAGCAGTGGCCGAGCGGGCGCGGGCACGTTTTCAGCGCGAGGGCTTGGGTGATCGGGCGATGGCGATCGGTGGCGACGTGCGGCGCGATCCGCTGCCCTGGGGGGCGGATGTCGTTTCGCTCATACGGGTGCTGCACGACCACGACGATCAGGATGCACAGAACTTTGCGCGCGCGGCCTATCAGGCCCTGCCTCAGGGCGGACGGCTGCTAGTCGCCGAGCCGATGTCCGGCACGCCGGGGGCCGAGCCGATTGGGGATGCCTATTTCGGGTTCTATCTGCTCGCCATGGGCAGTGGTCGGCCGCGCACGCCGGCCGAGTTGAGGGAGATGCTGTTTGAGGTTGGCTTCGACCGGGTGCGTCAGATTCGCACCATTCGTCCGATGCTGACGCAGCTGCTCGTGGCACAACGGGCCTAAAAAACCCTGCTGATTCTGTCTATTGCTCACCCTCGTCTCAGGGTATTTTTCGCCTCGCGTCCAACTTCCGCTAAACTGTCGGATCTTTAAGACTCAACCCATCCGAGAGTTCGCCTTGAACCCAGATCTGCCACATCTCGAAGCCCTGGCCGTCGTCCTCGAAGCGCCTGAACGGCTGGGGCTGCAACGCTTGCCGCTCACCCCGCCCGAGGCCGGCGATGTCGTCGTCGATATGGAATGGAGCGGGATCAGCACCGGGACCGAGCGCCTGCTATGGTCAGGCACCATGCCGCCCTTCCCGGGGATGGGTTATCCGCTGGTTCCCGGTTATGAATCCGTCGGTCGCGTGAGCTACGCCGGGCCGGACTCCGGTCTGAGGGTCGGTCAGCGCGTCTTTGTGCCCGGAGCGCGCTGTTACGGTGAGGTGCGCGGACTGTTCGGCGGTGCGGCCTCGCGGGTCGTGGTCCCGGGCACGCGACTGCTGCCGGTGCCCGAGTCGCTCGGCGAGCAGGGTGTACTCTTGGCGCTGGCCGCGACCGCCTATCACGCCATCGCGGCACCGGCGACAAGTACGCCAGCCCATGCCGCGCTGCGGGCCGAGTCGGCGGCGGGCGCCACGGCTACTGGCGCGTCCGCGAATTCCGTTGCGAAGGCTGACGTCGGCATCGCGCCTGTCCCTCATGTCGAGTTGATCGTCGGTCATGGCGTGCTCGGGCGACTGCTGGCGCGCCTCGCGGCCCTGGGCGAGGGCCCCCGACCGGTGGTATGGGAGACCAACCCGGTGCGGCACAGCGGCGCCGAGGGCTATGGCTATGATGTCATCTTCCCCGACGACGACCCGCGCCGCGACTATCGCACCATCTGCGATGTCAGCGGTGACGCCCATATCCTCGATCGCTTGGTCGCGCGGCTGGCACGCGGCGGTGAGATCGTGCTTGGTGGCTTCTATCATGAACCGCTCAGCTTCAGCTTCCCGCCGGCCTTCATGCGCGAGGCCCGGTTTCGCATCGCCGCCGAGTTCCAGCCGTCCGATCTGGCGGCGGTGCGCGCCCTGCTTGAGGCGGGCCGACTCTCGCTCGACGGGCTCATCACCCATTGCGTCCCCGCGACCGAGGCCGATTCCGCCTATCGCACCGCCTTTGGTGACCCGAGCTGCCTGAAGATGATCCTCGATTGGAGAACCCTGCCATGACGATATCCGTAAATACCCCCAAGTCGAGTGCGTCTGCACTCAAGCAGACCCAGATCATCGCTATCTACGGCAAGGGCGGTATCGGCAAGAGCTTCACGCTCGCCAACCTGTCCTACATGATGGCGCAACAGGGCAAGAAGGTGCTCCTGATCGGCTGCGATCCCAAGAGCGACACCGCCACCTTGCTGTTCGGCGGTCGGAGCTGCCCGACCATCCTCGGTGTCTCCAGCGAGAAGAAAAAGGCCGGTGAGCAGGTCACCATCAGCGACATCTGTTTCAAGCGCGATGGGGTGTTTGCGATGGAGCTCGGCGGACCCGAGGTCGGGCGCGGTTGTGGCGGACGCGGCATCATCCACGGCTTCGAGCTGCTGGAGGGACTGGGCTTCCATGACTGGGACTTCGACTATGTGCTGCTCGACTTCCTGGGCGACGTGGTATGCGGCGGTTTCGGGCTGCCGATTGCGCGCGATCTGTGCCAGAAGGTCATCATCGTCGGCTCCAACGATCTCCAGTCGCTCTATGTCGCCAACAACGTCTGTTCGGCGGTCGAATACTTCCGCGGACTGGGCGGCAATGTCGGCGTGGCCGGCATGGTGATCAACAAGGACGACGGAACCGGGGAGGCCCAGGCGTTCGCGGCGGCGGTCGGGATCCCGGTCCTGGCGACCATCCCAGCCAATGAAGAGATCCGGCGCAAGAGTGCCAACTACGAGATCATCGGACGCCCCGATGGCCCCTGGGGGCCGTTGTTCGCGGAGCTGGCGACCCATGTCGCCGCGGCCCCGCCGGTGCATCCCAGACCGCTGACGCACGAGGCCCTGCTGGATCTGTTCAAGGGCGACCAGGTCGGGCGGCACGTGGTGTTGGAGCCAGCCCGTCCCGAGGACATGGGCGACCTCTCGGCCAGCGTCAAGCCGTCGCTTGAAGTCATCTACGACGACGCCTGATCGGAGAGCTTGATCGGAGAGAGACGATGGTTCAAGAATCCTCTTCCGGGTGTGCCACGGCTACAGAGCGTCCACGCGGGCCGCACGATCAGCCGCAGACCATGTGTCCAGCCTTTGGGGCGCTGCGCGTGGGGTTGCGGATGCGCCGCACGGCGATGGTGCTGGTCGGCTCGGGCTGCTGTGTCTATGGACTGAGTTTCACCGCCCATTTTTATGGCGCGCGGCGCTCGATCGGCTATGTGCCGTTCGACTCCGAGTCGCTGGTCTCGGGACGGCTGTTCGAGGACGCGCGCGAGGCGGTGCTCAAGCTCGCCGATCCCGACAAGCTCGATACCATCGTGGCGATCAATCTCTGCGTGCCCACGGCCTCAGGCGTACCCTTGCGTTTGTTGCCCAAGGAGCTGAACGGGGTGCGGATCCTGGGCATCGATGTGCCTGGGTTTGGCACCCCGACCCATGCCGAGGCCAAGGACGTGCTGGCTGGGGCGATGCTCCAGTACGCGCGTCTGGAGGCGGAGCAGGGGCCGGTGCAGGCCCCGCGCGGTGGGCGCAGTGCGCGTCCGACCTTGACCTTGTTGGGTGAGATGTTTCCGGCCGATCCGGTCGGGATCGGGATGATGCTCGATCCGCTGGGGTTGGCGGTCGGGCCTGTAGTACCGACACGCGAATGGCGCGAGCTGTATGCCGCGCTCGATTGTGCGGCGGTGGCGGCGATCCATCCGCAGTATCAGGCCAGCGCGCGTGAGTTTGCGGCGGCGGGGCGTCCGGTGGTCGGTTCGGCTCCGGTCGGGCGCGAGGGGACAGCGGCCTGGTTGGAGGCAATCGGGGAGGCATGCGGGATCGCGCAGGATAAGGTCGATGCGGCGAAGAACAAGTTCTTGCCGGCGATCGGTGCGGCACTCGCCGCCCATCCGATCCGAGGTCGGGTGATCGTCTCGGGCTATGAGGGCTCGGAGCTGCTGGTGGCGCGGTTGCTGATCGAGTCGGGGGCGACGGTGCCCTATGTCGGGACGGCCTGTCCGCGCACACCCTGGAACGAGGCGGATCTCGCGTGGTTAGAGGGGCATGGGGTGCCGGTGCAGTTCCGGGCGTCGCTGGAGCAGGATCTGGCGGCGGTCGAGTCACTGGAACCGGATCTGGCGATCGGGACCACGCCTGTGGTTCAGGCGGCCAAGGAGCGGCAGATCCCGGCGTTGTATTTCACCAATCTGATCTCGGCGCGGCCCTTGATGGGGCCGGCGGGGGCGGGGTCGTTGGCCCAGGTCATCAATGCGGCGCTGGCGAATAAGGAGCGGTTTGCCACCATGCGGGCCTTCTTCGAGGGCGTGGGGGAGGGTGAGACCAGCGGGGTGTGGCCGGTGATGCCGGTTAGGCTTGGAACACAGACCGCAGTGGGTAAGTCGCATCCCACTTGATTGAGCGCCTGGCCGACCAGCCGAGGGTCAGCATTCCCGGTGCTTGCAACGGCTGGGCGGAGACACAAGCGGCGTATCGGTTCCTGGGGTGTGGCGACTACGACTGGTAGGACATCCTGGAGCCGCATCGGCAGTGCACGCAGGCGCGGATGGCGATCCATCCGGTGGTGCTGTGCCTGCAGGACACCACGGAACTGGACTTCAACGGCCAGGGGATCAGCGGCTTGGGGCCGTTGAGTTACGAGGCCCAACGCGGGATGTATCTGCATCCGACCTACGCGGTGACCCCGGCCCGCGAGCCCCTGGGCGTCCTGGATGCTTGGATGTGGGCGCGGGAATTCAAGGATGCCGACGGCCATCGTGGGGGTGCGCCGGAGAGCCTGCGCTGGAAAGAAGGATATGAACACGTCGCGGAACTGGCGGCTGAGTTGCCCGACACCCGTTTGGTTTTATGTGGGCGATCGCGAAGCCGACACCCTGGAGGTCGCCGCGGAACTGATCGATTGGTACCGGGCGCGCTGGGAAATTGAGCTGTTGTTCTTGGTGCTCAAAGAAGGCTGATAAACAGTTACAAATTAAGCCAACACACGCTCACTTTATAACCCATGCGCCCCTTTCGTTTTCATGGCCTACCTCCCCTTACGGAAGGCGGTCGCCGAACTTGGGATGCATCCCAATACACTCCGTAAATATGCAGATCTTGGAATCATCCCAAGCATTCGCAACCCCGCCGGGCAACGACTCTTCGATGTGGACGCCTACCTACGACGCGCCTACCCGGACGCGGAAGTCATCCAGGACATCGGCAGCGGGCTCAACTTCAAGCGCAAAGGTCTGCGCGCCTTACTGGAACGACTCCTGCGCGGCGATAAGCTCCGGGTTGTGGTTGCCCACCGTGACCGACTTGCAAGGTTCGGCTTCGACCTCATCGCCTTCCTCGTCGAGCACAACGGCGGTGAGGTCGTGGTTCTCGATCAACCAGTGGATCAACCCCGAGAAGCCGAACTCACCTCCAATCTACTCGCCACCTTGTACCGAAACCACGGCCGGCGAAGTCATCAAGACCAAAAGCATCCGGATCTACCCGACGGCGGCGCAGAGAAACCTGTTTCGGCAGTGGCTCGGAACCTCAAGATACGTTTACAACGAGACCGTCAAGCATCTCGGTCTGCCCAAAGAGGAACGGGCGGGTCACTGGATGGGGGCGTCCAAACGGATCCTGGCCAGTCTGCCGGACTGGGCCAAACCTGTCCCCTACCAGATCAAGAAGATTGCCGTTGAGGACGCCTACAAAGCGTTCTCCAACGGGATTCAGCGGTGGAGACAAACTGGCGAACCCTTTAAGCTGCGCTTTCGCTCACGTAAAAACCCGAAACAGTCTGTTTCATCCCGTCGTCCGCCCTCAAGGACGCGGGTATCTACCCGCGGATCGCCGGGGCCAAGTGTCGTCAGAAGGCCCGGCTCAAGAAGGCGGCAAATCGATTGCGCTGGAAGATCCGTAATTTGGTGGACGAGTTGCACTTCCAGTCGATTCGCTTCCTGCTGGACCGCTTCGACCTGATCCTCCTGCCGACCTTCGAGATTAGAGAGATGACGGCGAGATCGAGACGTAAGATCCAGGCAAAGTCGGTCAGGGCGATGCTCGGTTACGCCTTCTTCCGCTTCGGTCAACGCCTGGAAGCGGCGGCGAAGCGGGTTGGCAAGGTCGTGCGGCGGGTCAGTGAAGCCTGTACCAGCAAGACTGCCAGTTGGACCGGCGCGATCAAACAGATCGGCGGATCCAAGACCATCACCAGCGGTGGAATTACCGTGGATCGTGACATCAACGGCGCTCGCGGGATTTTCCTGCGAGCTTTGGGAGATAACCCCGCGCTCTTTTTTGAGCGTGCAAGCGTTGGCGCTTGTGAGTAAGCGTGAGCATAAAAGTATCGGCTGCCGCGTTGAGGCCTTGCAACTGAGCACCGTGGAACGCTTGGAACGCGCCTTGGCCCTGTTTCTGGTGGTCAGTTGGCGCATCGCGCGACCCATGCGGCTGGGGCGCACCGTGCCTGATCTCGACGCCAGTCTGCTGCTTAAGCCCGAGGAATGGGAGGCGGCGTACATCCTGGCCAAGAAGCCCGTGCCCACACAACCGCCACGGCTCAACGAAGTGCTGCGTCTGATTGCGCGCCAGGGCGGATTCCTTGGACGAAAGGGCGATAGCGAACCCGGCGTCAAGACCATTTGGCTCGGTTTGCAGCGTGTCATGGACTTCGCGGCCGGGATCAAATACGCCAGGGAGACTCATAACTTATGAAAATGTGTGGAATGGGATGACTTCGGGCTTGGGCAGAGGGTCGCGTAATCTTCATTAAATTGACCGACGGAAGAATCATCGGCTTTCCCGCAGACAGGTTCAGAATTTTGCGGGCCGCATCAAACGAAGAACTCAAATAAAGTCATGCTGGAACTTAACGGCTATGCGCTGCACTGGGAAGAGCTTGATGAGGAGATCACGGTCAAAGGTATCGTAGCTGGTCATTGTCAGCTGCCGCTGCCTGAACAAGCCGCATAGAAAATATAGCCTAGGTTCATGAAGCGCAAAGTCTACGTTGAAACTTCTGTAATCAGCTATCTGACGGCTCGCCCAAGCAAGACCATTCTCGGAGCGGCTCATCAGCAAATTACTCTTGCTTGGTGGGAAACCCGGAATCAGTACGAATTATTTGTTTCTGAATTGGTATTTCGTGAATGTGGTGCCGGTGATCCGGATGCAGCCAGAAAACGGCTGGCTGTGTTGAGCGATATCCCTCTTCTCTTGATCACCGAGCAAGCGGTCCAGATCGCGGAATTGTTGGTGGAGCGGGGTATTATTCCGCCCAAGGCCGCAGAAGATGCGTTACACATAGCAATTGCCACAGTCAATGGTGTGGATTATTTGCTGACATGGAATTGTCGACGCATTGCAAACCCTGAGATACAAAGAGGCATTGCCGAACAACTCGAACAAATTGGCTTATTTGCCGTTCATTTGCACGCCGGAAGAGATTCTTGGAGAAGAAAATGTTGAATGACGAAATCATTGATGAAGTACGGTCTATTCGGGATGCACATGCCGCTAAGTTTAATTATGATTTGCGTGCAATTTATGCCGACCTGAAAAAATCGGAAACTGAGCGGGTTGCTGCCGGACACCCATTTGTTTCTCCGCCATCCGAAATTCCTGTGCCTAAGACTGTGTTGCAGCGAACTCGATTTGCTCGCCGCTAAATTTATTGGGGAATCCCAAGGATGCTGGAAGGCAAAAGAGCTTCAGCCTGTGTTGGGTGGAGGAAAATGGATATCATCCAGGTCGATAGCTGTAATTTCTCTGTTTATTTGTTTATGTCAGAGCTACGGAGGAGAGTTTTCTGCCATTACCGAAAAAAGCCGAATGAAAACGGTCTGTTCGAGCTGGATAGTCAGATTGGCGGAAATGTGCTTGGCTACTTGCTTTATGAGAAAAAATCGCCGATTGGCCTTGCTGCTGTGAAAGCAAAATCAGGCGAGCAGTACTTCGAGGTGTGAGTTTTATATTGTTCCGAGTTTCAGGAAACAGGCGCTAGGGAAGCGGTTTGCCATTGAGATATTCAAGATGCACCAAGGCTGTTGGGAGATCAAGCAAATCAGCGGTGCCAAGTACGCCACTGAATTCTGGCGGAAGGCGGTTGGCGAGTTTGTCGGAAACAATTTTCAGGAAGACGTCTATCAGGACGAGTATTGGGGGCGGGTCGTCAGGCAGCAGTTTGTATCGACCGGACCCGACCTGTCGAAGGATCTACTGAAAGCTTGATCTCTACAAATTTTTTCCATAAGGCCTGCGCAACTCTCAACTCCCTGGAGGAGGAACTCCCCGAATGCTGATCAAAGACCTCGACCGCGCGGGCGGTTACTGGGGCTCCGTCTATGTCTTCACCGCCATTAAGGGCTTGCAGGTGATCATCGACGGGCCGGTGGGCTGCGAAAACCTGCCCGTGACGGCCGTGCTGCACTACACCGACGGACTGCCGCCACACGAACTGCCGGTCGTCGTGACCGGGCTGGGCGAGGAAGAACTCGGCCAGCATGGCACCGAGCAGGCACTGCGCCGCGCCTTCGAGACCCTTGACCCGACCCAGCCGGCCGTGGTCGTCACCGGCTCGATCGCCGAGATGATCGGCGGCGGCGTCACCCCCGAAGGCACCGGCATCCTGCGCTTCCTGCCGCGTACCATCGACGAGGACCAGTGGCAGAGCGCCAACCGCGCCATGTACTGGCTCTGGACCCAGTACGGCCCAAAGAAAGGGGCCGCCAAAAGCAAACCCAAGCCGCGCACCGCCGGCGACAGGCCGCGTGTCAACATCATCGGCCCCATGTACGGCACCTTCAACATGCCCTCGGACCTGGCCGAGATCCGCCGCCTGGTCGAGGGTATCGGCGCCGAGGTCAACCTGAGCTTCCCGCTCGGCAGCCATCTCGACGACGTCCCCAGGCTCGCCGACGCCGATGTCAACATCTGTCTCTATCGCGAGTTCGGCCGCACCCTGTGCGAGGCCCTGGGCAAACCCTATCTCCAGGCTCCGATCGGACTGCACAGCACCACCAAGTTCCTGCGCGCCCTCGGCGAGCTCCTCGGACTCGACCCCGAACCCTTTATCGAGCGCGAAAAGCACACCACACTCAAACCGATCTGGGACCTGTGGCGCTCAGTGACCCAGGACTTCTTCGGCACCGCGAGCTTTGGCGTCTGCGCCAGCGAGACCTACAGTCGCGGTCTGCGTCATTTCCTCGAAGACGAACTGGGCCTACCCTGTCACTTCGCCTTCGCCCGCCGCCCCGGCGTCAAGATCGACAACGACGCCATCCGTGCCGCCGTCCATGAGAAACCACCGCTGATCCTCTTTGGCAGCTACAACGAGCGCATGTATCTCACGGAAAAGGGTGCGCGCGCAGCCTATATCCCGGCCTCCTTCCCCGGCACCGTGATCCGCCGCCACACTGGCACGCCCTTCATGGGCTACGCCGGTGCGACCTATCTGGTCCAGGAGGTCTGCAACGCTATGTTCGACGCCCTATTCCACATCCTCCCGCTCGGCACCGAGCTGGATAGGGTCGAGCCCACACCCGCCCGTCTGCACCGCGAGCTACCCTGGGACGAGGACGCACGCGCGTGTCTCGAGGCCATCGTCGAGTCTCAGCCGGTGCTGGTGCGCATCTCTGCCGCCAAGCGTCTGCGCGATGCCGCCGAGCGGGCCGCGCGCGCCGCCGGCGAGGAGCGGGTGACGCTCAAACGGCTGATGGCGATCCAGACCGAGCCCGGATCAGTCTAAGAACACGCTGATTCAATCCCTCTCCCCCGCGAGCGGGGAGAGGGACAGTGTTTCCTAAAAAAATAGTTTTAAGTCCTTGCTCGCGTCAGGCCCGGACGGGAAGCGCTGATTCAATCAGCACTTCCCTAGGGGGGAGTCCCTCCAGCGAGGCGTTGGTCTAGCGTTGGGACCGCGTCAGCGATGAATCCTACCTTGACAGGGACATGTAAATTTTAGTTGACATCCGCTTGAGTCAAGCTAGACTAACACCCATCTTGAGCCATCCATTGGCGATGGCAGGTATCGCATGCAACATGCAGTCATGCTGTGATCACGAAGGCAATCGCCATCCTGGGGCGCTCAAGACAAAGGCTTCAAACGTGTAGCCCTTGAGGCTACCGAGTGAATGGGGGCACAGCTGGTACGGGTGTGCCTCTCTGCTGTGGTTGGTTCGTACATGGCACTCCCTGTCGTACCCCTGAGTGCGGCGTAACCTGAGGCTCAACTCCTTAGTTTTGGAGGAACTACACAATGGCTGAACAGAAGAGTTTGACCGGCTTGACCGACGACGAGGCGAAGGAGTTCCACGCGATCTTCATGCAGAGCATGTATGCGTGGTTTGGCTTGGTCGTGATCGCCCACCTGTTGGCCTGGCTGTATCGTCCTTGGCTGTAATGGCCAGATAGGTCGCAGGTCTGGTTTCGGCCGCTGCCGCAAAAGCGGCGGCGACGGTTTAAGGCCCATTAATTTTGTCGGGAGAAACGAATATGTTCACGATGAATGCAAATCTTTATAAGATTTGGTTGATCCTCGATCCGCGGCGGGTGCTGGTGTCGATCGTTGCGTTCCAGATCGTTCTGGGTCTGCTCATCCATATGATCGTGCTCAGCACCGATCTGAACTGGCTGGATGACAATATCCCTGTGAGCTATCAGGCGCTGGGCAAGAAATAACGCTCGGCTATACCCGGGTGTGGGTATAGACGATCTTGAGGGGCGGTGGGATGGGATTTGTCCGCCAGGTGAATCCCTCTCGCCGTCTATAGTGCCAGAGTGCCAGTGGAGGTGATTTTGGTCTCATAGAGCATCATAGAGCACCTCCCCAGCAGAGGGTATTACGATGGCCATGCTCAGTTTTGAGAAAAAATACCGCGTCCGTGGCGGGACGCTGATTGGGGGAGACCTATTTGATTTCTGGGTGGGGCCGTTTTACGTCGGCTTCTTTGGGGTCGTAGGTTTCTGCTTCACCTTGCTAGGCGTGCTCCTGATCGTATGGGGCGCAACCATTGGACCGACCGGTCCTACGTCCGATCTCCAAACCTATAACCTGTGGCGGATCAGCATCGCGCCTCCGGATCTGAGTTATGGGTTGAGGATGGCTCCTCTCACCGAGGGCGGTCTGTGGCAGATCATCACGATCTGTGCCGCGGGCGCTTTCATCTCCTGGGCGTTGCGCGAGGTTGAGATCTGTCGCAAGCTCGGCATCGGTTTCCATGTCCCCTTCGCCTTCTCCTTTGCGATCGGCGCCTATCTGGTGCTGGTCTTCGTGCGCCCGCTCCTGATGGGCGCCTGGGGGCACGGCTTCCCCTACGGGATCTTGAGTCACCTCGATTGGGTGTCAAATGTGGGCTATCAGTTCCTGCATTTCCACTACAATCCGGCGCACATGCTCGCCATCAGTTTCTTCTTCACTAACTGTCTAGCGCTGTCCATGCACGGTTCGTTGATCTTGTCGGTGACCAATCCGCAGAAGGGCGAACCGGTCAAGACCAGCGAGCATGAAAACACCTTCTTCCGCGACATCGTGGGTTACTCCATCGGCGCGCTTGCCATCCATCGCCTGGGTCTGTTCCTGGCCCTGAGTGCGGCATTCTGGAGCGCGGTCTGTATCCTGATCAGCGGCCCCTTCTGGACTCGTGGTTGGCCAGAATGGTGGAACTGGTGGCTTGAGCTCCCGCTGTGGTAAAGGATTAGGAGACGACAATGCCAGAATATCAAAATATCTTTACGGCTGTGCAGGTGCGTGCCCCGGCCTATCCGGGGGTGCCCTTGCCGAAGGGCAACCTGCCGCGCATTGGTCGACCAATCTTCTCGTATTGGCTCGGTAAAATCGGTGATGCCCAAATTGGGCCGATCTATCTCGGTCTGACGGGGACGCTCTCGATCTTTTTCGGTCTGGTGGCCATCTCGATCATCGGCTTCAACATGCTGGCGTCGGTGCATTGGGATGTCTTCCAGTTCCTCAAGCACTTCTTCTGGCTGGGTCTGGAGCCGCCCCCACCCCAGTATGGGCTGCGGATTCCGCCTCTGTCCGAAGGGGGTTGGTGGTTGATGGCGGGGCTGTTTCTGACCCTGTCGATCCTGTTGTGGTGGGTGCGTACCTATAAGCGCGCCGAGGCGCTTGGGATGAGTCAGCATCTGTCCTGGGCCTTTGCGGCGGCGATCTTCTTCTATCTGGTCCTGGGCTTCATCCGCCCGGTCATGATGGGGAGCTGGGCCAAGGCCGTGCCCTTCGGCATCTTCCCGCACCTCGACTGGACGGCCGCCTTCTCAATCCGGTACGGCAATCTCTACTACAATCCGTTCCACATGCTCTCGATCGCCTTCCTGTATGGCTCGGCCCTGCTGTTCGCTATGCATGGTGCGACCATTCTGTCGGTGAGCCGCTTCGGGGGTGATCGCGAGATCGATCAGATCACCCATCGTGGTACGGCCGCTGAGCGTGCCGCGCTCTTCTGGCGCTGGACCATGGGCTTCAATGCCACCATGGAATCCATCCATCGCTGGGCCTGGTGGTGCGCGGTCCTGACCGTGATCACGGCGGGGATCGGGATCCTTCTGAGCGGGACGGTCGTCGATAACTGGTATCTGTGGGCCGTGAAGCACGGGATGGCCCCAGCCTATCCAGAGGTCGTGACTGCCGTAAATCCATATGAAACAGCGGCGGAGGTGATGCAATGAGTCCTGCACAGCAACTGACTCTGCCGGCAGTGATCGTGGTCGCCTCAGTGATGCTGCTTGGCTGCGAAGGTCCCCCCCCAGGAACCGAACAGATCGGTTATCGTGGGGTGGGTATGGAGAACTACTACAACAAGCGCCAGCGCGCCTTGAGCATCCAGGCCAATCAGCCCGTCGAATCCTTGCCGGCGGCCGACTCGACTGGACCCAAGGCCTCAGAGGTGTATCAAAACGTCCAGGTCCTGAAGGACCTGAGCGTGGGAGAGTTCACCCGGACCATGGTCGCAGTGACCACCTGGGTATCGCCGAAGGAAGGCTGCAATTATTGCCACGTCCCTGGCAACTGGGCCTCCGACGACATCTACACCAAGGTGGTGTCGCGCCGGATGTTCGAGCTGGTCCGGGCGGCCAACAGCGATTGGAAGGCGCATGTGGCCGAGACCGGTGTGACCTGTTACACCTGTCACCGCGGCAATCCGGTGCCGAAGTATGCCTGGGTCACGGATCCAGGTCCGAAATATCCCTCGGGTCTGAAGCCGACGGGCCAGAACTATGGCTCGAAGACCGTGGCCTATGCCTCGCTGCCCTTTGATCCACTCACACCCTTCTTGGATCAGGCCAATGAGATCCGGATCACGGGGAATGCGGCATTGGCTGGCAGCAACCCAGCCTCACTCAAGCAGGCGGAGTGGACCTTCGGTCTGATGATGAACATCTCCGACTCGCTGGGTGTGGGCTGCACCTTCTGCCATAATACCCGTGCCTTCAACGACTGGACCCAGAGCACGCCCAAGCGCACCACGGCCTGGTATGCGATCCGTCACGTCCGCGATATCAACCAGAACTATATCTGGCCGCTCAACGACGTGCTGCCGGCGTCGCGTAAGGGTCCTTATGGTGATCCGCTCCGGGTCAGCTGCATGACCTGCCATCAGGCCGTCAATAAGCCGCTCTATGGCGCCCAGATGGCCAAGGATTATCCTGGGCTCTATAAAACTGCTGTGACCCAGGAGGCCCTCGCTGGGTCGGCGCCGGCGTCCGAGGCCGCCCCTGCCGCGGCGACCGAGGCAGCACCTGAGGCCCCAGCTCAGGAGGTAC
The DNA here is from genome assembly GCF_009664085.1 of Thermochromatium tepidum ATCC 43061. Classification (NCBI taxonomy): domain Bacteria; kingdom Pseudomonadati; phylum Pseudomonadota; class Gammaproteobacteria; order Chromatiales; family Chromatiaceae; genus Thermochromatium; species Thermochromatium tepidum. The sequence continues at coordinate 381,566 of NZ_CP039268.1, forward strand.
CTGCGGCGGAGGCCGTGCCAGCCGCTGCGGAGCCAGGTGCTGCGGAGGCGGCAGGCTCAGTCGAGCCAGCTCCAGTTGAAGAGGTCGCCCCTGCGCCTGCAGCGCAAAGGCTGTGATGGGGTTGTCAAGGATGATCCCGTGACGGGACTTAAGACGCCGGGCCGCGGTCCGGCGTCTTTATTTGGTGCGCCCGGCAGGGCGCACTTACTTGGAGGTGAAAGTCCTCTATTCGCCCGACAAGGGGAAGGGTTAGCGGAAGGCAAGGGTGTTGCGGGTGACTGCGAATCTGAAGGAAGCCGGAAGCAAAGCGCTGGTCTGACGAACAGGAAGCGGATACGAGGCCCCGAAACTGAGGATAGCGCCGCCCAGCCTGATACGGCTGGAAGACAAAATCCGCGAAGCACTCAAGGGCGCGCGAGGACGCCGCCTGACGACAGTCATCGCCGAACTCAACCTGCTCCTGCGTGGCTGGATGGCGTATTTCAAGCTGACCGAGACCAAGAAGGCAGTGGAAGAGCTGGATGGCTGGATCAGGCACAAACTGCGCTGCAGCCTGTGGCGCCAGTGGAAGCGCCCTTATACGCGGGCCAAGAACTTGATGAAGGCAGGGCTGATGGAGGAGCGGGCGTTTCGCTCCGCATTCAACCAACGCGGGCCGTGGTGGAACAGTGGCGCAAGCCACATGAACCAGGCCTTCCCGAAGTCCTTCTTTGATCGATGAGGTCTGGTGTCGCTGCTCGATACGATGCGACGACTCCAGTGTGTTCAATGAACCGCCGGATGCGGAACCGCACGTCCGGTGGTGTGAGAGGGCGACGGGGGTAACCCCGTCCCCTACTCGATTCTAGGTCTGCCGCACCACTGAAGCCAGAATCCATCCCGATGCATGTTGTTTGCGAACAACTCTCCTTGCACACGCACGCGCCTATCGAGCTCATCGATCTCTCCGAGCAGGTGCGACAGGTGTTCGCGCGCCACCCCGTCCGCCAGGGTTGGCTGACGGTGACCTCGGCGCATACCACGGCCTTTGTGGCCCTGAACGAGCGTGAGCCGAAGCTCCAGCAGGATATGCTCGATTTCCTGACGCGACTTGCGCCGCCCGGTCAGACATCCTATCGGCACGACATCGATCCGATCGACGGTCGTCCCAACACCCATGCGCATCTCATCGGGCTGTTCATGAATGCCTCTGAGACCATCCTGATCGAGGACGGGCGGCTTCTGCTCGGCGATTGGCAGTCGATCTTTTTCATCGAGCTCGATGGGCCACGTCCGCAACGCCAGATACGCGTGCAAATCGCTGGTCTCATCTGAAATATCAGGGCTGATCCCGCCCCCTATCGATTTCATTTTTGAAATGCAGTTTATTCCATGGTAGCAAACGACTGGGCCGGTTTTTTTGCCGATGAGGCGTCCCTGGATCGGGAGGCCTATCTCTTCCTGGATTACTATCTGGAATGTGCCGGCGATCCCAAGCTGGCCGCTGCGCACTTCTGCTCCGAGCAGTCAACGGCACAGTGGCGTCGGGTCGGATCGGATGAGGATCTACGCCCAAGATTCGGTGCGCGCGTGGTCGCTCTCGAGATCCTCGGGCGGCGGTCTGAGTTCAGTTACGGCCTGGGTTCGAATTCAGAGGGCCCCATAACGGCTTGCCGGCTGCGCATCGCCCATCCGCACGGCAACTTTGGACCAAAGTTGCCAAACCTGCTGAGCACCGTCTGCGGTGAGGGGACGTTTTTCGCGCCTGGCATCCCAGTCGTCAAGCTACTGGACATCACCTTTCCCGAATCTTATCTCGCGTCTTTCCAAGGCCCGCAGTTCGGTGTCGCCGGTTTGCGGGCGCTGTTGCAGGTCCAGGATCGCCCGATCTTCTTCGGCGTCATCAAGCCCAATATCGGACTGCCACCTGAGGCGCTCAGCGAGTTGGGATATGAGGGCTGGATCGGCGGGTTGGATATCGCCAAGGATGACGAGATGTTGACCGACACCGACTGGTGTCCGCTGGAGCGGCGCGCCGAGCTCCTGGGTGCAGCGCGGCGACAGGCCGAGGCCGCGACCGGCGTGCCCAAGATCTATCTGGCCAACATCACCGACGAGGTCGATCGTCTGGTCGAGCTGCACGATTGCGCCGTGGCGCGGGGGGCCAATGCCCTGCTGATCAATGCCCTCCCCACAGGCTTAAGCGCGGTGCGGATGTTGCGCCGGCACGCCCAGGTGCCACTGGTGGCACATTTTCCCTTTATCGCCGCCTGCTCTCGCCTGGAGCGTTTCGGTGTCCATACCCGGGTCATCACCAAGCTACAGCGGCTCGCGGGCTATGATGTCATCATCATGCCTGGATTCGGGGCCCGCATGCACATGAACGATGACGAGGTCCTGGCCTGTGTCCAGGCCTGTCTCGAGCCCATGGGTCCGATCAAGCCGAGTCTGCCGGTGCCGGGCGGCAGCGACTGGGCCGGCACCCTGCGCCCCTTGTATGAACGGCTGGGTACGGTCGATTTCGGGTTCGTACCGGGACGCGGTGTCTTCGGTCATCCGCTGGGTCCGCGCGCTGGGGCAGCCAGCCTCCGTCAGGCCTGGGGGGCGATCGTCGCCGGCGAGACGCTGGATGAACGGGCCAGGCGTCATCCCGAACTCGGTGCAGCGATCACTGCCTTCGGCAAGCCGGCGCACGCGCAAGCCGCCTCGTCTCAGCCGTCTGATCCAGCTTCTGAATCGAAGCGCGCTGGAGGTGGCCGTTGAAGGCTCACATCCTGCCCCGTCCGGCGGCGTCCGATCTGGAACGGGCCGCCCAGCGCGATGCAGCCGAGCAGCTGATCCTCGTCGACGAGCAGGATCGACCCATCGGGGTTGCCGACAAGCTCAAACCGCATCGGCTCGGCCAGCTGCATCGTGCCTTCTCGATCCTGGTCTTCAACCCCCAGGGTGAGCTGCTGTTGCAGCGCCGTGCGGCCAGCAAATATCACTTTGCCTCACGCTGGTCGAATACCTGTTGTGGCCATCCGCGTCCGGGCGAGACTACGCCGATGGCGGCCGTTCGGCGTCTGAAGGAAGAGTTCGGGATCCGTGTGCCGCTGAACGAGCGGGCCGAGTTCGTGTACCGGGCCGAGGACCAGGCGACCGGCCTGATCGAGCATGAATATCTGCATGTCTTCTACGGCACCCACACTGAGGCCCCGCGTCCAGATCCGACTGAGATCGGCGCCTGGCGCTGGATGTCGGTGCCGGCGATCAAGCGTGCCCTGCGTCTGCACCCCGAGTGGTTTACCCCCTGGTTCGGGCTGCTCGTCGCTCGTATGCTGAGCGACTGATTCGCCCAGCTTCTGCAACTCCCAGCCGCTCGACCAGGACGCCATGTCAACGCCGGATTCTCTACATGCGCCCTCGCGCGCCACACCCGATACCCACCAGCGCGGCCAGGACAAGCTCGCGCGTATCCCGGTCAGGGTCGAGACCCAAGCCCCTGGGCTGCGCAAGCCGGACTGGATTCGCGCGCGCGCCCCTGTCGGTCCGGGTGTGGCGCGAATCAAGAAGCTACTCCGCGAGTACAGACTGGCGACGGTCTGCGAAGAGGCCCAGTGCCCGAATCTGGGCGAGTGCTTTGCGCATGGCACGGCGACCTTCATGATCCTCGGTGATGTCTGTACCCGCCGCTGTCCCTTCTGTGATGTTGCCCACGGTCGCCCCCAGCCACCCGACCCGGATGAGCCGGTCCATCTGGCCGAGTCGATCGCGCGCCTGGGGTTGCGCTATGCAGTCATCACCTCGGTCGATCGCGACGATCTGCGCGATGGTGGGGCCGGGCACTTTGCCACCTGTCTGCGTGCTATCCGCGCGCGCAATCCCAACACCCGGCTCGAATGTCTGGTGCCAGATTTTCGCGGTCGCGAGTCGGTGGCGCTCGATCAGTTCACAGGCGAGGCCATCCCGGACGTCTTCAATCACAACCTGGAGACCGTCCCGCGTCTCTATCGCGAGGTGCGTCCGGGCGCCGATTACCGCGGTTCCCTAGCCCTACTCCAGGCGTTTAAGGCACGCCACCCCGCAGTACCAACCAAATCCGGCCTCATGCTTGGGCTTGGCGAGACCCAGGACGAGGTGCTCGCAGTCATGCGCGATCTACGCACCCAGGGCTGCGACATGCTCACCCTCGGGCAATATCTCCAGCCCTCGCGCGATCATCTGCCAGTGCGCCGCTACTGGACGCCGGATGAGTTCGATGCCCTGCGGCGCGTCGGTGAGGAGATGGGCTTTTCCAATGTTGCCAGCGGCGCCCTGGTGCGCTCGTCCTATCACGCCGACCAGCAGGCCGGCAATCTGGTGCGCTGAGCCTTAGGTCACACGATTCCGAAAGACTTGAGGGGTGTGAAATGCCACAATCCGCGTACCGCCTTGGCGATGATGGCCGCTACGGCGCTCCCGAGCTGTTGGAATTGATCGGTCGCACTGAGGTCGCTGCCCTGCCTGGAGGATGGATCGACTGGCCGGCACCCGAGGCGTTCGATCTTTGAGGTTGGCCATGAACCCTTGGAGCCGCCTGGCTACCGATTCAACCAGGCGTCCAGGGCGGCCAGGCGTTCGGGTGTCCCGATGTCGAACCAATGCCCGTCATGGCGCCGGCCGCCGACCTGACCGGTGGCCATCGCCCGACGGAGCAGCGGGGCGAGCGGAAAGACGCCCGGACGCTGCCCATCGAACAGCTCGGGCCGATAGACCCCGATGCCACTGAAGGTCAGGCGTGGGGCGCCTCGATCCAGGACGCGCCCGTCGCTGAGCGCAAAGTCGCCGTCCGGGTGATGGGGCGGATTGGCGACCAACACTAGATGCGCGAGATCCCCGGCCTCGATCGCCAGTCCGGCGAAATCGACATCGCACCAGACATCGCCGTTGATGACCAAGAAGGGTTCGGGGCCGAGCAGCGGCAGGGCCTTGAGGATCCCACCGCCGGTCTCCAGGGCCGGGTTTTCGGGCGAATACTGGATCCTGACCCCAAATCGCGCGCCGTCTCCGAGCGCCGCCTCGATCTGTGCGCCCAGATGGGCATGATTGATCACCAGCTCGCGGATCCCGGCCGCCGCCAGGCGTTCGAGGTGATACTGGATCAGGGGCTTGCCGCCGGCGACCAGCAGCGGCTTGGGGCTGTGGTCGGTGAGCGGACGCATCCGCGCACCGCGACCCGCGGCCAGGATCATCGCCCTCATGCGGCCTTTGCCTCCTGGCACTCCTGGAAGATGCGCCTGTCGCAGGTGGCACACACCGCCTTGTCGAGCTTCTGATAGATGGCCCGCACCGCGGCGGTCTTGGACTGGAAGACGTTGCGCCCACCCGTGGCCTCCAGACAGCCGCATTGCTCTAGCGACTCCCACAGCCCCTGCTTGACGTTGATCAGATACATCCCGCCACCCTCGCAGCGACGCCGCTCGGCCTCCGCCACCAGCGTATGACCGCCCTGGAGGTCAACAAAGTTGATCCCGTTAGCGATCAGGGCCAGATGTTTCTGCTCAGGATACTCGGCGCGCAGCCGGTCGAAATATTGCTCGACATGGGCCACGGAGCCAAAGAACAGCGAGCCATCGATGCGCACGAAACGCAACTGTGGACACTGGACCACCTCGGGATCGCTGGAGAAGGCGTGTTTGGGCAGCCTGGGATCCGGGGCCAGGGTGACGATGCGCGGCTTGGAGGTGCGTTCCAGATAGAGCACCAGGGACAGCAGTACCCCGGCAAAGATCGCAAACTCCAGGTCCAAAAACAGCGCCGAGAAGAAGGTCACGGCCAACACTGCCGTCTCGCGCTTGGATGAATGCAGGATGTGGCGGATCTCCTTGAGGTCGATCAGCCCCCAGGCGACCAGAAACAGCACCCCGGCCATGGCCGCCTTAGGCAGATAGCTCGCATAGGGTGCCACGAGCAGCACGATCGCCATCAGCATGAAGGCGGCGAAGATCGCGGCCAGGGGGGTGCGCGCGCCGGCCTCATAGTTGACGCCGCTGCGGTTGAACGATCCGGTGGCCACATAGCCCGAGAAAAAAGACCCGGCGATGTTGGACAACCCCTGGCCGATGAACTCTTGATTGCCATCGATGCGATAGCCGCCGCGCGCAGCGAGTGCCCGGGCGATCGAGATCGCCTCGGTCAGGGCGAACAGGGTCACGGCCAGGGCCGCCGGTGCAAGCTCACGGATGTGATCTAGGGTCAGCGCGGGGGCCGAGAGCGGCGGCAGGGTCGCGGGTAGGGCGCCGACGGTGGCGATATGGGTCGTCTCCTCGCCGAGCCACTGCCTGAGTCCAAGCGCCAGCAGACTACCGCCGAGCAGGGCGAGGATCATGTAGGGGATGCGCGGCAGCCAGCGTTTGCAGGCGATCCCCAGGCCCAGGGTCACTAGGGCCACCAGGGTGGCGCTGGGGTTGAAGTCCAGGAGGTGTCGGAGGAACTCGAACAGGATGTCGTGCAGATGGCCGCCGCTGTCCATCTGGATGCCGAAGAAGTGCTTGAGCTGCTTGGCCGCAATCAGGATCGCCGCACCGGCCGTGAACCCCACGATCACCGAGTGCGAGATGAAATTGACCAGCGCCCCAATGCGCGCAAAGCCCAGCATCAGCTCGATCACACCGACCATGAAGGTCAGGGTGAGGGCGAGTGCGACATAGTCCGGCGTCCCAGGGGTCGCCAGGGGCGAGAGCGCCGAGAATAGCACCACCGAGGCGGCCGTGGTCGGCCCCGAGACCAGATGGCGCGATGAACCGAACCAGGCGGCGACGATCGCCGGGACCATGCCGGCATAGAGGCCGTATTCGGGCGGCATCCCGGCGATGGTGGCGAAGGCCACGCCCTGGGGTAGCACCACGATGGCGCCGGTGAGTGCGGCGATCAGATCGGCGCGCACATCGCGCATGGTTAGCTGCGGCAGCCAGGCCTTGTACGGCGTGGCCCAGGACCAATCGAGCGCGCCGAGGAGCTGTTTGCCGGTCGTCAGCGGATGTTGTGTCCGCAGCCTCTGGAAGAGCAACTGGAGTTGGTTCATGGTCGATTGTCGAGGTACGAACTTGGGCGAATGGAAGCGGGCGCCGGACGATCAGGGCATCGAGCAACCATCCCTGGCGGGAGAGGGGTGGTGAGAGGGAGATCAGGCCATCAGCCGTTCCTCGGCCTCGCGATATTTGGCCGCCGTGCGTGCGATGATCTCGGGTGGCAGGCTGGGACCGGGTGGGGTCTTATCCCAGTCGAGCGTTTCTAGATAATCGCGCACGAACTGCTTGTCGAAGCTCGGTGGACTCATGCCCGGCTGGTAGGCGTCGGCGGGCCAGAAGCGCGATGAATCCGGGGTCAGGAGTTCGTCGATCAGATACAACCGCCCGTCGTGATCGAGCCCGAACTCGAACTTGGTGTCGGCGATGATGATCCCGCGCTCCAGCGCATAGGCGACGCAGCGCCGATAGATGGCCAGACTGGTGTCGCGCACCTGCTCGGCCAGCTCGCGACCGATCAGATCGACGGTGCGCGCGAAATCGACGTTCTCATCATGCGCGCCCGGCCCGGCCTTGGTCGAGGGGGTGAAGATGGGCTCGGGTAGGCGGTCGGCCTGACGCAGACCTGGCGGCAGGGCGATACCACAGACCGCGCCCCTGGCCTGATAGTCCTTCCAGCCCGAGCCGATCAGATAGCCGCGCACGATGGCCTCGACCGGGAGCGGCTGGAGGCGGCGCACCACCAGGGCGCGGTCGCCGAGTTCGGCGCGCATTTGAGGGTCCGTCACCACCGAAGACACCGGGATCTCGGTGAGATGATTGGGGATGAGGTCAGCCGTGCGCGCGAACCAGAAGCACGATAACCGCGCCAGCACCTCGCCCTTGCCGGGGATGGGATCGGGCAGCACCACGTCGAAGGCGGAGAGCCGATCTGTGGCCACGATGAGCAGATGGTCGTCGTCGATCCGATAGAGATCGCGGACCTTGCCGCGCGCGATCCGCTTGAGAGGGGGGAGATTGGAATGATAGAGGGCGGGCATGGCGGTTGATCTGAAATCGATAAGGCTGCGATTATAGATCTCGATGACGCTTGAATGAAGAGGAGTCCGGCCTTGAGCGCGAATTCAGAGCGGATCGACCCCTTTCTCGTCGCCTTCGGCGGGAGCTTCACCTCGGCCCTGCGCTGGCCTCAGCTCGACGCGCTCTGGGAACGGGTGCGTGAGCACGCCGACGCTGGCTGGTATCTCTATGCCGTTGGCGAGCCGCCCCCGGTCGCGCCGTCCGAGGCCGCCCAGGTGCTGGCTTTTGTCGCCGAACTCGATACCCTGCTGCGTGCCGAGCACCCTCATGATTATTGCGGCATCGTCTACGCCGATGACCTGGACGAGCCGACCCTGATCAAGATCTATGATCCGCATAATCTGGGCGTGTCCTGCGGGTTTAGCACCAATCCGCCGCTACCGGGCTGGGTGATGAGCCGGATTCCGCCCTGCGACCTGCCTGCGAGCCGGGCCGCCCCCAACAATCGCCGACGCTGGTGGCGACGGCGATTCGCATCCCGACCCTGAGCCTTTAAGAGAACCAGAACACCATGACCAAACAGATCATCCGCACCGATCAGGCACCGCGCGCCATCGGTACCTATTCGCAGGCCGTCCGCAGCGATCGGACCGTCTATCTCTCCGGCCAGATTCCGCTGGTGCCCGAGACCATGGAACTGATCGCGGGCGACATGGGCGCCCAGATCCGGCGCGTCTTCGACAACCTGCGCGCGGTCGCTCAGGCCGCTGGCGGCGATCTCACCGAGATTGTCAAGCTCAATGTCTTTCTCATCGACCTCGATGACTTCACCTTGGTCAATCAGATCATGGCCGAGTATTTTCAAGAACCCTATCCAGCGCGCGCAGTCATCGGCGTGGCGGCCCTGCCTAAGGGCGCCAGGGTCGAGATGGACGCCATCCTGGTTTTGGAGTGAGCTCAGTCCATCATGCCTCGCGTGCGACTCCTGCCCTGGTTATTGATCCTGGCGCTGGTCGGTTGCGGCACTTCACCGACGCGCGAGGATATGTCCTATCACGTCCGACCAGTCTCGGTCAGCGGCGACTTTGCCGGGGCGCCCGGGGTCTACGCCTTCATCGAGCGCATGCGCCGGCACGGCTATCCGCCCGAACGCACGGCGGCCATCCTCTCGGGCGCGCGGCTTCAGCCGTCCATCATTGATCTCATGGACCAGCAGTCGCCCCGCCAAGCGACTGGACCGAGCGGGGCCTGGACGCGCTACCGGGCCAAGTTCCTGAGCGAGGACTCCATCAACAACGGGGTTGCCTTCTGGCGACGCAACGAGGTTGCACTTGAACGCGCCGCCGCACGCTATGGGGTCCCCCCCGAATACATCGTCGCCATCATTGGGGTCGAAACGCGCTACGGTGGCTTCACGGGCAAGACGCGCATCCTCGATGCCCTGGCCACACTCGCCTTCGCCTATCCGCGTCGCGCCGAATACTTCGCCGGCGAGCTAGAACAGTTCCTGGTCATGGCGAAAGAAGAGAACCTGGATCCCTTCGCACTGCGTGGATCCTTTGCCGGTGCCATGGGGCTCGGGCAGTTCATGCCCTCGAGCTTCCGCGAGCATGCGGTCGACCACGATGGCGATGGCCAGCGCGACCTCTGGAATCCGTCCGATGCCATCGGCAGTGTGGCCAATTATTTCCGTCACCACGGCTGGCAGCCGGGCGAGCCGGTGGCGGTGCCCGCCCAGGTCCGTTCGGTAGCGAGCGCGCATGCGATGAAGACAGGTTTCAAGACCCGCTATGGATTGAACGAGCTTGCCAGTCACGGTATCACGCCCATGCGCCCGCTCGGGCGGGCCGAAGCCGTCAGCCTGCTCGAACTCGACGCCCAGGGTGGCTATGAATACTGGCTGGGACTCAAGAACTTCGACGTCATTACACGCTACAATCAAAGTACCTATTACGCCATGGCGGTGCACCAGCTCGCCCAGGCGATCCGTTCGCGCAAGGGCGGACTCGATGGGGGGCGGGTGAGTTCGACCTGGTGATCGCGGCCCTGGGTTATGGGATGCGCCAAATCTGTCTCGCCTCGGAGGGCCTCTGCCATGTCTCAACAGCATGCCCATGCATCGCGTCTGAGCGTCGAGGACTATCTGGCCAACGAGGATGGCGCCGACATCCGGCATGAGTACATCGACGGCGATCTGTACGCCATGACTGGCGCCAGCCGTCAGCATGTACTCATTACCCTCAACATGGTGGCGCATCTGCGTCCCCTGCTGCGCGGAACACCTTGCCAGCTCTTCGCCAACGACATGAAGGTCCGGCTCAAGATCGCTGAGCAGGACATCTTCTATTACCCCGATCTGATCCTGACCTGCGACCCAGACGACCGCGAGACCTATTACTGCACTCGGCCCTGTCTGCTGGTCGAGGTGATGTCGGAGTCCAGCGCACGCATCGATCGGCGCGAGAAGCTGCTCGCCTATCAAACGCTGCCCAGTTTGATCGAATATCTACTCGTTGATCAGTATCTGCGCCGCATCGAGGTCTATCGTCGCGCGCAGGGCTGGGCGCTGGAGGTCTGCACCGAAGGGGCGGTGCGGCTCGACTGCCTCGGCATCGAGGTGCCGCTGGAGGTGATCTACGAAGATGTTCCGGCACCGGCGGACAGACGGCCCGCGGCTTGAAACCGGTGTCAGCGACGCCGGGCCCGATCCGGCGGCCTGGGCGCCAGGGGGCGGGCGGTCATCGGGGCTGAGTCTAGAGCGCCTCCCGATCCGTGCCCTCGCTCGGGTCGGACCCAAGATCGCCGAGCGGCTCGAACGGCTCGGGATCCTCACGGTCCAGGACCTGCTGTTCCACCTCCCGCTGCGCTATCAGGACCGTACCCGGGTAACGCCGCTCGCCGAGATCGCGCCTGGGCTCGAGACCTGGGTCGAGGGCGAGATCCGAGAATCCAGCATCAGCCAGGGGCGGCGACGCTCGCTCAAGGTCTGGATCGGCGATGCGCTCGGCGCCGGATTGCTGTTGCGTTTCTTCCATTTTTCACCCCAACAGGCCGCGGCGCTCAAACCCGGCAAGCGGGTGCGCTGTTATGGCGAGGTGCGTCAGGGGCCGCAGTCGCTGGAGATGGTGCATCCCGAATACCGTCTCCTGCGTCCTGAGGCCGATGAGCCGATCGCACCCTGTTTGACCCCCATCTATCCCTCGACTGAGGGGCTTCAGCAAAGGGTCTGGCAGGGTCTGACCGATCAGGCGCTAGCGCTTATGGAGCGCAGCGCGCCGGCTGAGCTGTTACCGCTCAAGATCCTCGAACCCCTGGGCCTGCCGCCCCTGACCGAGGCACTGGCCTTTCTGCACCGTCCGCCGGTGGGCACACCGCTCCAGGATCTGATCGAGGGCAGGCATCCGGCCTTCGCCCGATTGGCCTTCGAGGAACTGGTCGCACACCAGGTGAGTCTGCGCCGGATGCGGCTAACACAGCGCCGTAGGCAGGCGCCGGTGCTGGCCGGCGACGGCAGCCTGTGTCAGCGCCTGCGGGCCAGCCTGCCATTCCGGCTCACCGGGTCCCAGGAGCGGGTGGTGGCCGAGATCGCGGCCGATCTGGCGCAGTCACGCCCGATGCAGCGCCTGCTCCAGGGCGATGTCGGTGCGGGCAAGACGGTGGTGGCGGCGCTGGCCGCGCTCCAGGCGCTGGAGTCGGGGCGTCAGGTGGCGCTCATGGCGCCGACCGAGCTGTTGGCCGAACAGCATCATCGCAGTCTGAGCGCCTGGCTTGGCCCACTCGGGATCGAGCCGTTGTGGCTGGCCGGGCGGCACAAGGGGCGCGAGCGCGAGGAACGTCTGGCCGCGATCGCCTCGGGGGCGGCGCCAATCGTGGTCGGCACCCATGCCTTGTTACAGGATGATGTGACCTTTCAGGATCTGGGGCTGGTGATCATCGACGAGCAGCACCGCTTCGGCGTCCATCAGCGGTTGAAACTGCGCGAGAAGGGCGGAGGCGAGGATGGGGCGCCGCATCAGCTCATCATGACCGCGACCCCAATCCCGCGCTCGCTGGCGATGGCGTTCTATGCCGATCTGGATCTATCGATAATCGACGGGCTGCCGCCCGGACGCACGCCGATCGTCACCCGGGCGGTCCCGGATACGCGGCGCGACGAGGTCATCGAGCGGGTGCGCCAGGCCTGTCTGGCGGGACGTCAGGCCTATTGGGTCTGTACCCTGATCGAGGAGTCGGAGGTCCTGGAGTGTCAGGCGGCCGAGGAGACGGCGCGTCAGTTGAGCGCGCGTCTGGAAGGGGTGCGGGTGGGGCTGGTGCATGGTCGACTCAAGAGCCAGGAACGCGATGCGGTGATGGCCGCATTTGCATCCGGGGCGCTGGATCTCATGGTGGCGACCACGGTGATCGAGGTCGGGGTCGATGTCCCCAATGCCAGTCTGATGATCATCGAGAATCCAGAGCGCTTGGGGCTGGCTCAGCTCCATCAATTGCGTGGCCGGGTCGGGCGGGGATCGGTCGAGAGCCATTGTCTGCTGCTCTATCACGCCCCTCTGTCCGAGACGGCGCGTGAGCGCCTGGGGATCATTCGCGATTCGACCAGTGGATTTGAAATCGCCGAGCGCGATCTGGCACTACGGGGGGCGGGTGAGGTGTTGGGGACGCGCCAGACCGGGAGTATTCAATTCCGCATTGCCGATCCGCTGCGGGATCAGCCGTTGCTTGCTGAAGCGCAGCGGGCGGCGGATGTATTGCTGGTTGACTATCCTGAACTCGTCATGCCATTGATCGATCGTTGGCTCGGGGAGCGTGAGCATTATGGTGGGGTTTGAGGTATCCCTGTACAGGCTGGGCTTTGAGTGAATGAAAAATGGTCTGAGCCAGGCGTCTGGCGGAATCAAAGCGGATGGTCAAGACCTCTGAAATCCGCCCGTTGAAGCGCTCGATCATCCCATTGGTCTGATCGGATCACTCCGGCGCGGTACAGGATCACAGGGGACGTAACAAACAGGACGCCAGCGTTTTTCCTGCTTGAATGGGAGGGAGTTAGTCTGATAGAACGATCGATGCGATCTGCGTATGGGATGGTCCTGGGTCTCAAGTACCCAGGACAAGCTCTTGATTAAAAATCGCTTATATACAGACGCCGGCTTGCCGGAAACGATTGCTCTATGGAAGAATGGCCTGATCACCAGCCAGTGAGAGACCTATCCTTGATCGACCACGACGGCTTCAGACCCAATGTCGGTATCATCCTGAGCAATCAGGATCGTCGTCTATTTTGGGGGCGCCGCGTCGGTCAGAATGCCTGGCAATTTCCACAGGGTGGCATCAACCCCGACGAGACCCCCGAGCAGGCCATGTTCCGCGAACTAGAAGAGGAGGTCGGGCTCTGCGCACAGCAGGTCACCATCCTGGGATGCACGCGCGGCTGGCTGCGTTATCACCTGCCAAAGCGCTATATCCGGCGCCATTGCCGCGGAGCGGGTCCGATCTGCATCGGCCAAAAACAGATCTGGTTCATGCTGCGGGTCGATTGCGGTGAGGACGCCTTCTGTCTCGATCGCACCGACAAGCCCGAATTCGATGCCTGGCGCTGGGTCCGATATTGGCAGCCGCTCTACGAGGTCGTGTATTTTAAGCGTCGTGTTTATCAGCAGGCACTCGAAGAACTGGCGCCGATCCTTTATCCGGAAGGGGTCCCGGATCGCCGTCATGTCTATGTTGGCCCCTCCAGACTGCTGCGCCAGGGATATCCCTGAGCGCCGTGCTAGGGTCTAGGATCCGGCCAGGCTCAGGCCCTTACTCATCGGCGATTCCATCCGCTCCAGGCCCGTCTCCTTCGCCCAGCATGCTCGAATCACTCCGGCGCATCGTTCAGGAAGTCAACAACGCACCTGACCTGGAGCAAGCGCTTTCAATCATCGTAAGGCGTGTCAAGCAGGCCATTGGCGCCGATGTCTGCTCGGTCTATCTCAACGATTACGACAATCATCGCCATGTCCTGCACGCCACCGATGGGCTGCGCCAGGATGCCGTGGGACGGGTACAGCTTGAACTCGGACGTGGACTGATCGGACTGGTCAGTGAGCGCGCCGAGCCGATCAACCTCGACGACGCGGCCAATCATCCGCGCTACGAGTGCATCATCGATATCGGCGAGGAGCGTTATCACGGTTTTCTCGGGGCGCCTATCATCCAAAATCGCAAGGTGCTCGGCGTCTTGGTGCTACGCCAGCGCCAACGGCGTCATTTCGGCGAGGACGAGGTCACCTTCGTAATGACCCTGGCCTCGCAGCTGGCCGGGGCCATCACCTTCGCCCGCACCAGCGGCGAGCTGGCGCGTCTGCAGGACGGTGGCATCCCGCAACGCTTTCTGCCGGGATTGCCTGCCTCTCCGGGCATCGGTCTCGGGCAGGCGGTGGTGGTCTATCCGCCCGCCGACCTGGACGCGGTGCCTGATCGACGTCCCGAGGATCCGGAGGCCGAGGCGGAGACCTTCCTGCGCGCCGTGCGCGAGGTCGCTGCGGATCTCGACCGCTTTGCCGGGCGCACCCAGGTCCATCTGCGCATCGAGGACATGGCGCTGTTCGACGCCTGGCGCCTGATGCTGGAGAGCGACACCCTGATCGAGGGTACCCTGTCGCGGATTCGCGCTGGCAACTGGGCGCCCGGTGCACTCCGTGAGACCATCGCCGAACACGCACGGGTGTTCGACGCCATGGATGATCCCTATCTACGCGAACGGGCCACAGACGTGCGCGATCTGGGGCGCTGTATCCTGATGCATCTCCAGAACCGCGCCGGCGCGCCGATCCAGTATCCGCCGCGCACCATCCTGGTGGGGGAGGAGATCAGCGCCATGCAGATTGCCGAGGTGCCGCGCGAGAGGCTCGTCGGGATCGTGTCTACCGCCGGCTCTGGGTCGTCCCATGTCGGCATCCTGGCACGCGGTATGGGCGTGCCGGCGGCCATGGGGGTCTCGGATCTGCCGGTGGGGCGGGTCGAGGGGCGCGAGATGGTGGTCGACGGCTATCGCGGGCGCGTCTATGTCTCGCCTGGGCCGGCCGTGCGGTTGGAGTACCAGCGTCTGGCCGACGATGACGCGGCCCTGACCAGCGAGCTACAAGCCCTGAGTCATCTGCCGGCCGAGACCACCGACGGCTACCTGATCCCGCTCTATCTCAATACCGGTCTGGTATCCGAGAATCGCCCGCTCGGTATCGAGGAGTCGGCCGGCGTCGGTCTCTACCGCACCGAGCTGCCTTTTATCGTGCGCGACAGCTTTCCGAGCGAGGCGGCGCAGATGGCCAACTATCGGCATGTGCTGGAACTGTTTGCGCCACGCCCCGTGACCATCCGGACCCTCGACATCGGTGGCGATAAGCCGCTGCCATATTTTCCGATGCAGGAGGACAATCCCTTCCTCGGTTGGCGCGGCATTCGGATCACACTCGATCATCCCGAGATCTTTTTAACTCAGGTGCGTGCGTTGCTGCGTGCAGCCATCGGGCTCGACAATTTGCAGCTCCTGCTGCCCATGGTCAGCACCGTCGGCGAGGTCGATGAGGCCCTGATGCTGATCCGACGCGTCCATGACGAGCTGTTGGAGGAGGGTTATCAGGTGCGGATGCCGCCGGTCGGGGTCATGATCGAGGTGCCAGCCGCGGTCTATCAGGCCGAGGCCCTGGCACGCCGGGTCGATTTTCTGTCGGTGGGGACGAACGATCTGACGCAATATCTGCTGGCCGTCGATCGCAACAATCCGCATGTCGCCAAGCTCTACAATGAATACCACCCGGCGGTGCTGCGCGCGCTGTTGCAGACCCTGACCGGGGCCCGGCTCCACGGCAAGGAGGTCAGCGTCTGCGGTGAGATGGCCGGCGATCCCCTGGCAACCTTTCTGCTGTTGGGTATGGGGGTACACAGTCTCAGCATGGGGGCCGGCAGTCTGCCTCGAATCAAAAAGGTCATCCGCAGCATCAGCCGGGCGCGAGCGCGCGAGGTCCTCAGAGTGGCCCTGCAATGTGAAGATGCCAACTCGGTGCGTCGACTATTGCTCAACGCGCTGGAGGGCGTCGGTCTCGGGAGTCTGGTGCGACCAGGCCGCTAGACGGGCAGCGACTTGCCGGGATTGAGGATGCCGGCCGGGTCGAACTGGGCCTTGATGGCATGCATCAACTGCACTGAGACTGGATCGAGCTCTCGATCGATGAAGTCGCGTTTTTCCAGTCCAACGCCGTGTTCACCAGAGAGCGTCCCACCGAGTTGCAACACCAGGGCAAAGACCGCCTCCAGACAATCCGAGGCACGCGCGACCTCGGCGGCGTCGTCCGGGTCGATCAGCAGATTGACATGGATGTTGCCATTGCCGGCATGGCCGAAGTTGACGATGCGGATGCCGGTCTCGTGCGCTAACTGCTCCAGCCTGGCGATGAACTCGCCCATGTGCGAGACCGGCACCACCACGTCCTCGTTGATCTTCTTCGGCGCGATGTGACGCAGGGCCGGGGAGAGCGCCTTGCGCGCCTTCCAGAGCATCGTCACTTCATCTGCCGTCTCCGCGAGCCGCAGTTCCAACAGGCCGGTTACGCGCGCCGCCTCGCCGACGGCGCGCTGGGCCTCTTGGATACAGGCCGCTGGGCCATCGACCTCGATCATCAACAGGGCCCCGGCCCCGTCCGGCAGGTCGAGTTCGGAATAGCGGCTGACCATCTCGATTGCCGAACCATCCATGATCTCCAGCGCGCAGGGCGTGACTGGCTGGGCCATGATGGCCGAGACTGCGCGTGCGGCGCTGTGGATGTCGGCATAGGTCGCGCGCAGGGTGCGCTTGGCCTCCGGGAGCGGGGTGAGCTTGAGCCTGGCCTCGGTGATGAGCGCGAGCGTGCCCTCAGAGCCGATGATGAGTCGCGTCAGGTCATAGCCGACCACGCCCTTGGTGGTCAGTACGCCGGTCTGGAAGACCTCGCCCGTGCCACTCACCGCGCGCAGACCCAGGGTATTCTCACGCGGGGTACCGTATTTGACCGCACGCGGACCGGCCGAGTTGTAGGCCAAGTTGCCGCCCAGGGTGCAGACCTCGGCGCTGGTCGGGTCCGGGGGCCAGAAGAACCCCGCCGCGGCGAGGGTCTGTTGCAACCGGGCGTTGGTCACCCCGGGCTCGACCACCGCCAGCCGGTCGCCGGGCTCGATGCACAGAATCCGATCCATGCGTTCGAACGAGAGCACGACCCCGCCACGATCGGGCACCGTGGCCCCCGTGGTGCCCGTGCCCAGCCCCCGCGCGATCAGCGGCAGCCCGGACGCGGCGCAGAGCCGGACCAGGGCGGCGATCTGGTCCTCGTCACGCGCAAAGACGACCGCCTGGGGCAGCGCCTGACGGCGGCTGTTGTCATAACCGTAGGGCCAGCAGTCGGCCGGATCGGTCAGCAGGGCGCCGGTGCCGGCGATCCGCGCCAGTTCGGCGCGCAGTCCAGCGGTGAGTTCACGCATTAGGCGTCCAGTATTCGAAGAGTTTGACCACGGTGCGCACGCCCGGCACATAGCGCACGCGCTCGGCGACGAGATCGGCCTCGCGCGGCGTGACCAGTCCGAGCAGATAGAGTACGCCATCCTCGACCACGATCTTGACGCGGGTCGGATCGAAATCGGGCAGCTCGATACCGGCCAGCTCCAGTTTGGCGCGCGAGGCGATATAGGCATCCTCGGACTGGCGGCTCATCCCGATGCGCGGCCCGACACGCACCTCGTCGATCACGCGCGCGACCCTGGGCAACCGGCTGATCCGCTCGGCGGCACGCCGCGCGAGCGCTGCTGATTCGGCCTGACCGGTGAGCAGGACGCTGCGGTTGTAGCTAGTGACGACGAGACGCGCGCCGTCGCGGAGTTCGCGATCTTGGAAGATCGCCTGGGCGGCGGCAAGCTCGATGTATCGATCATCGAGGATGGCTTGAGTCGGGCGACGATCATGGATGGCCGAGGCACCGACGACCGCCGCGCCACCCACGACCAGGGGCGCGCACCCTGCTGCCGAGAGCGCAGACACGAGTATGACGCCTGCCAGAGTGATCGGCTTCAAGTGTGTTCTATTCATTGGGATCGCTGGTCTTGAGGACCAATGGCAACCGTTCTGACCTGGATCGGGTGAAGACTGGTTCAGTCTAGAGCGAGAACGCCTGTCGGATCCAGTGGATGTCATCCTGGGCGCCGATGGCCACGACATCGAACCGACAGGCCAGCTGGGTCGGATAGAGAGAGAGATAGTGTTGGGCCGCCAGGATCAGACGCCGTTGTTTGCGCGCATCCACAGTCGCCTCTGGTGTGCCGAAACGCATCGAGCGCCTGTAGCGCACCTCGACGAACACCAGGGCGGCCTTGTCGCGCATCACCAGGTCGATCTCGCCGAAGCGGGAGCGCTGATTGCGAGCGACCAGCCGTAACCCCCGCTCGATCAGGAACGACTCGGCCAGACGCTCCTTGGCCTCGCCGATCGCGTGCGAGTTTGGGTGCGATCGGCTTCGAGTGCGCGTGTTCATTCGGAACCGATCGCCGAATCGTTCCTGGCGCGCGCCCCATCTGGCCGTTCCGCTCCATCGGCCAGGCGTGGGCCGCGCTCGGTAAAGCGTCCGAGCACTAGCTGACGGGTGATCCGGCCCAGGGGGTCGATCGCCAGGCCGCCGGTCTGACCAGGAAAGTAGGCGCCTGGATTGGCGGCCAGCTCGGACAGACGCGGTATCAGGTGATAGGCATCCAGGCCCATGGCATAGAGTCGGGCGAGTGGACCCGAGGCGCTGGCCGTCTGGCTCATGGCCGTGCCGCGTGCCAGCGGCCCTTCGCCGCCGAGGCCGAGCATCCAGGGGATATCGACGAAATAGAGCCCAACCAGCGTCTTGTCGGCGGTGGCGTCGAAGCGACCTGAATAGACATGGGAGGTCGAAATGACGATTAAGGGGCGAGTCTGGAGCGCCTGGATCCGGGGATGGAGTTTACGCGCCATCTCGGCAGTGGCAACCAGGAACAGCAGGTCGGCCGGCTGGCCACCCATGAGCCGGCCCAGGGTCTGGTCGTAACTCGATCCGGCCGGATCATAACTGGCCTGACCGGCCAGGGTTCCGCCCTGAGCGCGCCACCGGGCACTGAAGGCCTGCGCCAGGCGCCGACCCCAGGCATCGTTCGGATGCAAAACGAGTGCGCGTCTGGCACCCAGGGCGATTCCCTTGTTTGCGGCCTCGGACGCCTCGTTTTCGGGCGAGAGCGCAAATTGGAACAGGTTGAGGGCGCGTCGCTCGGTCCGGGTGGATTCGTTCAGCGCTAGCGTGGGGACCTGGAGTGTCTTGGCCTCGATCAGGGCATCGACAGCGGGTTTTTCGAGCGGACCGATCACGGCGTCGGCGCCGCGCGCGATGGCGGCAGCATGCAGCGCGCGCACCCGTTCGGCATGGGTGCTGTCGGCGAAATCCAGTGACAGCCGCCGATCGACTGGATCCAGGCGGCTGGCGGCCTGGATCCCATCGCGTACGGCCTTGGCGGCCGCAGCGAAACGCCCGCCGTTGGGGAGCATCACGGTCAGGTGCCGACCCTGCATGTCTCCGCCGGCCTCGTTGCCGGCATAGGCGCGCGCCAGCTCGGGGAGCGCCGGATGTGCGGTCCGACGCTGGCGCCATTGACGATAGGCCACGTCCAGTCGCTGGGGATCGGCACCATGGCTTCGTGTCAGCTGGGCGATCTCGGCCCAGCCACTCATGGCACCGAGGTCGGCCCTGCTGAGCCTCATCAGCTCGTCCTCGCCGATCAGGGCCAGTGTCGCGACCAACGACACCTGATTGTTCAATCGCGCCGCCCCATCGAGCAGACCATCGAGTTTGGCGAGCGACTTGGCCGAGGCGATCGGGTCATTGTCGATACGCTGTGCCGCCGCCAGCAGGCCAAGGCGTCGAATCTCGAGCGGCTTGGCCAGGAGGGGGAGTCGCTTCAGCGTCGCGATGGCCGATTTGGGTTGTCCCGCCACTAGATCGAGCTCGGATTCGAGTAGTTGCGATCGTTCTAACTGGCCGCCGACGAGCTCGCCCGACGCGAGTCCGGCGAGCGTCTCGCGCGCCTGGCGTGTCCGACCGCCGGCCAGATAGGCCTGGGCGGCCTTGAGTCTGAGCTCAGCCCTGGCTGGAGGTTGGGCAAGATTCGCTGACTCCAGGTAGAGCCGGGCGGCCTGGTCGACCTGTCCCTGAGTCTCCAAGGTGGTGGCCCGGCGCAGTTCGGCGGTGGGGACGCTCGCCAGCAGACTGGATGGATCCTGGAACGGCTGGACGGCACAACCCGACAAGAGCATGGCGGTGAGGAGGCAGCCGACCAGTCGACGCTGGAAAAAAGCGGTACGGTCGATGCGGTTTTTGGGCATGATTCCGTGTTTCTTGTGTAAAGTCTGCTGGAGGGCGGAAGATGCGACAACAGGCTGGGATACTATACGTAGTGGCCACTCCGATCGGCAATCTTGGCGACCTTGGCGAGCGCGCGCGCCTTGTGCTCGGCGAGGTCGATGCCATCGCCGCCGAGGATACGCGCGCAACCCGGCGTCTGCTTGCGCACTTTGGGATCTCGGCCAAGCTGATCGCCTATCACGATCACAACGAGTCCGAACTCACGCCGCGTCTGCTGGACATGCTGGACTCCGGGCGGAGTCTGGCTCTGGTCTCGGACGCGGGTACGCCCCTGATCAGCGACCCTGGCTATACCCTGGTCGCGGCAGCGCGCGCGCGCGGGCTGACCATCGTGCCCATTCCGGGCGCAAGCGCGGTCATCTGCGCGCTCTCGGCCTCCGGGCTGCCGAGCGACCGTTTCCTCTTTCTCGGTTTTCCACCCCGCGCCCAGGCGCGACGTCGTGCCTGGATCGAGTCGGTTGCCCGTGAGCCGGGGACACTGGTCCTCTACGAGAGCGCCAAGCGGGCACTAGAGACCCTGCGCGACCTGCGGGCCGTCCTCGGTGATCAGCGACGCCTGGTCATCGCGCGCGAGCTGACCAAGCAGTTTGAGACCTTTCTGCTCGGTTCGGCTACCACGCTGATCACGCGCCTGGAATCCGACCCCGAGCAACAGCTCGGCGAGATGGTGATCCTAGTTGAGGGTTGTCCGGACTCTGAGACCCAGACCGCGCACAATGAGTCCATTCGGGTGCTGCGTATCCTCAGCGAGTCCATGCCACTGCGTCAGGCCGCGGCCCTGACCGCCCGGCTGACCGGATCCAAGAAGAATGCCCTCTACCGTTTGGGGCTGGAACTGGGGCTCGGGGTCAAGTCCCCCTGATGGATCGGCCCGATCGTGCGTAAGACACGCCAGCGCTCGCTGTGCTTTGTTAAAATGTCACACCTTAAGGAGTTGGCCAGACAGTCGCCCCTTCCGCGCGGCAGGGGAGGAAAGTCCGGGCTCCATCGGGCAGGGTGCCAGGTAATGCCTGGGGGATGTGAGTCCACGGAAAGTGCCACAGAAAAGATACCGCCGGCTCCGCCGGTAAGGGTGAAAAGGTGCGGTAAGAGCGCACCGCGCTGGTGGCAACATCAGCGGCAGGGTAAACCCCACCCGGAGCAAGACCAAATAGAGGAACGAGCCGCCTTGAGCGGCGACGCGCGGCCCTTGCGTGTTCCTGGGTAGGTCGCTTGAGGCGCGCGGTGACGCGCGTCCTAGATGAATGACTGTCCTCGACAGAACCCGGCTTATCGGCCAACTCCTTAACTCTACTCCCCACCAACCGCTCGGGATGACCACGCTCAACCGAGTGCGACATAAATTTCTTTTTTCTTAAAGATTTGAAACATAAAGCTCGCTCATTTTATGAGCCGATTGGCTCAGATTTTTGAATCAAAATCCGTTTTTATTCTTCTATATCCGTCTTAGCTCAAGCCTGTAAGTTGCTGACTCTGCAAGGGTAACGGCCAAAGCATTTCTTGACGTCGCCCCACTCCCTCTCTAACATGGCCACCAAAGTGGGAGAAAGTGGGGCATTGGGTAGCGAGGTGCCAGGGCGAGTCATCCTCAAGTGAGGCGCCAGTGTTTCGCGGCGTAACCATCGTCAATCTGGATGCCAAGGGCCGTCTGGCGATTCCCTCTAGGCATCGCGAGCAGCTAGAGGCGATGTCCGGAACACGCCTGGTCGTCACTGTGGACCGAGATCGGTGCCTGCTCCTCTATCCGGAGTCTGAGTGGGAGATTATCGAACGCAAATTCGCCACACTCCCCGCACTTGATCCCAAGGCGCGCGCGCTACAGCGCCTCTATGTCGGCAATGCCCAGGAAGTCGATATCGATATGCAGGGGCGAATCCTGCTTCCCGCCTATTTGCGCGAATTTGCCGCGTTAGACAAGCGGGTCGCCTTCGTGGGGCTGGGCGTCAAGTTCGAGCTCTGGGACGAGTCGGCCTGGCGTGCACGCACCGAGGCCGCGCTGAACGATTTGGACCTCAATGCGCTGGCCACGGATTCGGGACTCGGTACCCTGACGTTGTGAGAGAAGTCGTTTTGTCGCACAAAGCCGTGTTACTGGAGGAGACAGTGTCCGCCTTGCTGGTGCAATCGGACGGAATCTATGTCGATGGTACCTTTGGACGAGGTGGACACAGTCGCGCCATCCTCGCGCGTTTGGGCACGAACGGGCGTCTGCTTGGCCTCGATCGCGATCCCGAGGCGGTCACCGCTGGCCAGGCGCTGGCCGCCGAGGACGCGCGCTTCTCGATCCATCACGGTTCCTTTGCCGATATCGACCGGCTGCTCCATGAAGCCGGTGTCGATGCGCCTCTGAATGGCCTACTGCTCGATCTCGGCGTCTCCTCACCGCAACTAGACACCCCGGGGCGTGGATTCAGTTTCATGGCCGACGGCCCGCTGGACATGCGCATGGACCCCGATAGCGGCGAATCCGCTGCCGAGTGGCTCGCGCGCGCCGAGCAGGACAAGATCGCAACCGTATTGCGCGAGTTCGGCGAAGAGCGTTTCGCCAATCGCATCGCGCGCGCCATCGTCGCGACCCGGGCCAAAACCCCGCTGCGTACCACGGCCCAGCTGGCCGAACTGGTGGCACGTGTCGTGCCCAAGCGCGAACCGGGCAAGCACCCGGCAACCCGCACCTTCCAGGCCTTGCGCATCCAGGTCAATGGCGAGCTGGAGGCACTGCGTCGCTGTCTCGATCAGGTCTGCGATCGACTGGCGGTCGGGGGCCGGTTGGCGGTCATCAGCTTCCATTCGCTCGAGGACCGCCTGGTTAAACACTTCATCCGGCGCGAATCCAAGGGGCCGGGGTTGCCCAAGGGTGTCCCGGCACGGGCCCTCGAGGTTCGGGGTCGTCTGCGTCCCATCGGCAAGGCGATGCGACCCTCCGCTGCCGAAGAGACGCAGAACCCGAGGGCGCGCAGTGCCATCCTACGTGTGGCGGAGCGTCTGCCATGACGCGCGCCCGTCTCTTCACTGCGGCTGGGCTCATGCTCGCCGTCATCCTGACGGCGATCGCCGTCGTTTACACCAAATATCTGACACGCCTCCATTTCGTCCAATTGCAGGATCTGCGCGCCCAGCGCGATGCGATCGATGTCGAATGGAACCGTCTGCGTCTCGAGGAGGCCGCACTCTCGACCCATGGGCTCGTCGAGCGCAAGGCCCGTCATGAGCTCGGCATGTTTGCGCCCCGGGCCGGCGATGTACTCTTGATCGAGGAGCGCGTCCATGCCCAACCCTAGTCGTCGCGTTCGCAAGCCCCTGCCGCCGCTGAAACCGCGCCGTGCGCCCAATACGGCGCTGCGCCGCCGACTGCTGCTGTCGGCGCTGGCGCTGGCCTTCATCATGCTGACGTCCGGGGTCTTCTATCGCCAGGTGATCCAAACTGAGTTTCTGCAACGTGAAGGCGAGGCGCGCTATCTGCGCGACGCCGTCATTCCGGCCCGCCGCGGCATGATCAAGGACCGCAACGGTGAGCCGCTGGCCGTGAGCACGCCGGTAGAGACACTGTGGGGCGAGCCGCGCAAGCTGGTCGACCAGCTCGACAAGCTTGCCGTGATCGCCCGGGCCCTCGATATGGACGCGGCCTTTTTGCGCGATCGCATCGAGTCTAACTGCGACAAGGGTTTCCTCTATATCAAGCGTCGTATGACCCTTGATGAGGCGCGGGCGGTGCGTGCGGCGATCGCCGAACACAAGATCGAGGGACTCGACTTCGAAACCGAATATCGTCGCTTCTACCCGGGCGCCGAGGTCTTCGCCCATGTCATCGGCTTCACCGACATCGAGGATCGCGGACAGGAGGGGCTCGAGTTGGCCTATGACCGGGTGCTCAAGGCCGAACCGGGTCTGCAGCGCGTCATCCGTGATGGGCGTCGCCGTACCGTGCAGCAGGTCGAGCAGATCCGCCCACCGCGTCCAGGGCAGGATCTGGTCCTGAGCCTGGATCGGCGCCTCCAGTATTTGGCTTATCGTGAACTCAAGGCAGCCGTGTCCGAGCACAAGGCCAAGGGCGGAAGCCTAGTGGTGCTGGACGTGGCCACGGGCGAGGTGCTGGCGATGGTCAATCAGCCCAGCTTCAACCCCAACAGCGATCGCACCGGGAGCAGCGAGCGCCGGCGCAATCGCGCGCTCACGGACGTCATGGAGCCGGGTTCGACGCTCAAGCCGTTCGTGGTCGCCGCCGCGCTCGAACGCGGGGTCATCACGCCAGCGAGCCGTTTTTCGACCGCGCCCTATAGCATCGGGAGCAATGTCGTGCGCGACGTGCACAATTATGGCACGCTCGATGTCACCGGCATCATCACCAAGTCGAGCAACGTCGGCGCGGTGAAGATTGCACAGAAGATGAGCTATGAGGATCTGTGGCGCCTCTACGATCGGCTCGGATTCGGCCATCCGACGGGGGTCGGCTTTCCGGGCGAAAGTCGCGGACTGCTCAGGCACTACTCGACCTGGCGGCCCTTCGAGCATGCCACGCACGCCTTTGGCTATGGTCTCTCGGTCACGCCAATGCAACTGGCGCAGGCCTATCTCGTCTTGGCCGCCGATGGGGTGAAGCGCCCGGTGACCCTCTTCAAGCGCAATCCGCTCATCCAAACCGCCTCGACACCCGAGGGTGTGCGTCTGTTGAGCCAGGATACAACCCGCCGCTTGCGCGCCATGATGGAGACCGTGGTCTCCGAGCAGGGCACGGCCAAGCAGGCGATGATCGCCGGCTATCGTGCCGCCGGCAAGACCGGGACGGCCAAGAAGTCGGCGGGCAGGGCCGGCTATGCGGACAATCGTTATCAATCTGTCTTCGCCGGGATCGTCCCCGCGCGTCAGCCACGTTTCGTCATGGTGGTCATGATCGATGAGCCGAGTGCCGGTGCCTATTATGGCGGCGTGGTCGCTGCACCCATCTTCCAACGGGTGATGGAGGGGGCGCTGCGGCTGTTCAATGTCCCACCCGACGATCCCGAGCCGTCGATGATGCTCGCGCAACACATCCAGGGAGCAGTGCCATGAGGAAGTGCCATGAGGAGAGGACTGACGCTCGCTATGGGCTTGGAATCCAACGGGATGGAGGGTCGGGGCTGATGTGGACACTGGCTAGAGCCGTCGACTGTGTAGGCGGCGTGCTGCATGGCACCGATGTCGCCTTCTCGGGGGTCGGGACCGACTCGCGTGCCGATTGCAACGGACAACTCTTCGTCGCCCTGCGCGGTGAACGCTTCGATGGGCACGACTATGTTGCCGCAGCCCAGGCCGCCGGGGCCGTGGCCGCTATGGTCGACCGCCCGTTGGCGCTCGATCTGCCGCAGTGGGTGGTCGATGACACCCGGCTCGGTCTGAGGCGGCTGGCCTCTGCCTGGCGTGACCGGTTCCCGGGGCGGGTGGTCGCTATCACCGGCAGCAACGGCAAGACCACGGTCAAGGAGATGGTTGCGGCGATCCTGGCTCAGGTCGGACGGGTACGGGCCACCCAGGGCAACCTCAACAATGACATCGGGATGCCTTTGACGCTGCTTGGCGCGCGCGACGAGGATTTTCTGGTGCTGGAGATGGGGGCCAATCACCATGGCGAGATCGGCTATATGACCGAGATCGCGCGTCCCGAGGTGGCACTGATCACCAATGCCGGGCGCGCGCATCTGGAGGGCTTCGGCAGCGTCGAGGGCGTGGCGCGCGCCAAGGGCGAGATCGCACGCGGTTTGCCAGAGCAGGGCGTCTTCATCGTCAGTGGCGACTCGCCCTATCTCGGGCTGTGGCGCGAACTCGCCAATGGGCGGCGGATGCTGACCTTCGCCCTGGATGGCCCAGCCGATCTGAGCGCGCCCACCGAATCGATCCGGGTCGCCTGGGGCGCTGAGGGCTTTCGGACCTCCTTCGTGGCGCGCGTGGCCGGCGAAGACTGGCCGCTTACCTTGGCCCTGGCCGGCGCGCACAATGTCCGCAATGCCCTGGCGGCGACGGCGGTCGCCCTGGCGCTGGGTCTCGACCGCACGGCCATCGCCGCTGGTCTGGCGACCCTGACACCGGTCAAGGGTCGGCTCTATCCCAGGCCCTGTCGTGGAGTGGGGGTCATCGACGACAGCTACAACGCGAACCCCGATTCGATCGCCGCCGCCATCGCCGTGCTGGCCAGACTTGCGGGGCGGCGCTGGCTGATCCTCGGCGACCTGGGCGAGCTGGGAGAGGCGGCGGCGCATCTACACGCCGAGGTCGGGGAACGGGCGCGTGCGGCCGGACTCGAGCGTCTGCTTACGGTCGGCACCCTGAGCGCCGCGGCCAGCCGCGCCTTCGGTGCGGGCGCCGAGCACTTCGCGACTCAGGATGCCCTCCTGACCCGCCTCCAGTCCGAGTTGAGGCCCGGCGATTACATCCTGGTGAAGGGCTCGCGTCTGGCCCGGATGGAGCGCCTCGTTGAGGCGCTGTGCGCCTAGGGCTCAATCAGATGTTGCTGTATCTGACCAACTGGCTCACCGACTACTACAGCGGGTTTTCGGTGTTTCGTTATTTGACGTTGCGCGCCATCCTCGGTGTGCTGACGGCCCTGGCCATCGCGCTCCTGGTCGGACGGCCCATGATCCGCCGTCTGCGCGCCTACAAGATCGGCCAGACCGTGCGCGACGATGGCCCACAGAGCCATCTGTCCAAGTCGGGCACCCCGACCATGGGCGGCGCCCTGATCTTGGTGGCCGTGGGCATCGCGACCCTGCTGTGGTCAGATCTAGACAATCGCTATATCTGGATCGTGCTGCTGACCACGCTTGCCTTTGGGCTCATCGGTCTGGTCGACGACTACAAGAAGCTCATCAAGCGCGACCCACGCGGCCTGATCGCGCGCTGGAAGTATTTTTGGCAGACGATCTTTGGTTTCGCCGCCGCCGTGGCGCTCTATGTGACCGCAAACTCCCCGGCTGAGACGGCATTGCTCATCCCCTATGCCAAGAATCTCTCCATCCAGCTCGGTCCCTGGTTCATCCTGCTGACCTATTTCGTCATCGTCGGTTCCAGCAATGCGGTCAATCTCACCGATGGGCTCGATGGCCTGGCGATCATGCCGACCGTGCTGGTCGCCGGGGCCCTCGG
Source organism: Thermochromatium tepidum ATCC 43061 (assembly GCF_009664085.1). Taxonomy (NCBI): domain Bacteria; kingdom Pseudomonadati; phylum Pseudomonadota; class Gammaproteobacteria; order Chromatiales; family Chromatiaceae; genus Thermochromatium; species Thermochromatium tepidum. Next base: position 409,101 of record NZ_CP039268.1, read on the forward strand.
GGTCTTCGTCTATGCCGCCGGCCACGCCCAGATCGCCAACTATCTGCTCATCCCCTATGTGCCCGAGGTCGGTGAGCTGGTGATCTTCTGCGCCGCCCTGGTCGGGGCCGGGCTCGGGTTTCTGTGGTTCAACGCCTATCCGGCCCAGGTGTTCATGGGCGATGTCGGGGCGCTTGCGCTCGGCGCTGCGCTCGGGGTGGTCGCGGTCGCGGCGCGTCAGGAACTGGTGCTCTTCATCATGGGCGGGGTCTTCGTCGCCGAGACCCTCTCGGTGATGTTGCAGGTGTTGTCGTTCAAGCTCACCGGCAGGCGCATCTTCCGCATGGCGCCGCTGCACCATCATTTCGAGCTTCAGGGTTGGCCCGAGCCGCGCGTCATCGTCCGCTTTTGGATCCTGACCGTGGTGTTGGTGTTGATCGGTCTGGCGAGTCTCAAGATCCGATGAACGCGTTGCCTCATCCTGACGGTGATCGCTCTTCTGCAGTCGCGCCCAGGACCCTGGTCGTAGGGTTGGGCAAGACGGGGCTGTCTTGTGCGCGGTATCTGAGTGCACGCGGTCGGGCGGTGTCCGTGATCGATAGCCGTGCCCAGCCGCCGGCCTTGGAGGCACTGCGCTCCGAGCTACCCGAGGTCGAGGTCCACCTCGGCGGCTTCGATCCAGAGGTGTTCGCCGCGGCCACCGAGCTCGTGGTCAGCCCCGGGGTGCCGCTCACCGAGCCGCTGATCCAGCAGGCGATCGCGCGCGGGGTCCCTGTGATCGGCGACATCGAGCTCTTCGTGCGCGAGAGCTCGGCCCCTGTGTGTGCCATCACGGGCTCCAACGGCAAGAGCACCGTGACCACCCTGGTCGGGCTCATGGCGCGTCGGGCCGGGTTGCAGGTCGCCGTCGGGGGTAATCTCGGCGAGCCGGTGCTCGATCTGTTGGCGCCGAGGGTCGAGCGTTATGTGATCGAGCTCTCCAGCTTCCAGTTGGAGACCGTCCCCAGCCTGCACGCCGAGGTCGCCGTGGTACTCAATGTCTCGCCCGATCACCTCGATCGCTATGCGAGTTTTGAGGACTATGCCCGAGCCAAGGCGCGGATCTATCAGGGGGCGCGGGTCGCCGTGGTCAATCGCGACGATCCGATCGTGGCCGCCATGCCGCGCGCGCCCGAGCGTGAGATCGGCTTCAGGCTCGGCCTGCCCGAGGGCGCGGATTTCGGGGTGCGTCTGTTCGATGGTCGGCCCTGGATCTGCCAGGGCGAGGAACGGATCCTGCCGACCGCCGAGGTCTGCATTCCAGGGCGGCACAACCTGGTCAATGCGCTCGCGGCCCTGGCGCTCGCCCAGGCGAGTGACATCCCCCTGGACAGCGCCTGTGAGGTACTGCGGACCTTTCCCGGTCTGCCGCACCGCAGCGCCTTCGTCGCCGAGCGCGCCGGCGCCTGCTGGTATGACGACTCCAAGGGCACCAATCCGGGCGCGACCATCGCGGCCCTGGAGGGATTGATCCCAGAGGATGGCACGGGGCGCGTGGTCCTGATCGCTGGCGGTGAGGGCAAGGGCACCGATTTCACGCCGCTCCGGGCGGCTGTCGAACGCGCCGCCCGCGCCGTGGTGCTGATCGGACGCGATGCCCCGTTGATCGCGGCGGCGATCGAGGGCAGCGTGCCCCTGATCCAGGCCACCGACATGGACGAGGCCGTCGCACGGGCCGCTGAGTGCGTCGTGCCGGGCGACTGCGTCTTGCTCTCGCCGGCCTGTGCCAGCTTCGACATGTTCGAGAACTACGAGCATCGCGGCCGGGTCTTTGCCGAGGCCGTGCGGAGATTGCCCGGATGAGCGCCGCTGCACCCTCGAACCCCCTGTCCCGGACGCCGCGCCTGCGCCGGTCCTATCCGCTGGACTATCCATTGCTTCTGTGTGCGATCGGGCTCCTGGCCTTCGGCTGGGTGATGGTGACATCGGCCTCGCTGTCGATCGCCGAGGCCTGCTGTCAGAATCCCTTCCATTATTCGATCCGGCACGCCATGGCGCTCGGTCTGGCGTTGGTACTGGGATTCATCGCCTACAGCGTGCCGCCCCAGTGGTGGGAGCGTCATGGCGTCTGGCTCTTTCTCGCCGGCACCCTGGTGCTGGTTCTGGTGCTCATCCCTGGCATCGGTCACACCGTCAATGGCGCCACCCGCTGGATCCCGCTCGGGCCGCTCAACCTCCAACCCTCCGAGTTCGTCAAGCTGTTTGCGGTGCTCTATGTCGCCGGCTATCTGGTGCGTCATGCCGACAAGGTGGTCAATCAGATCTCGGGTTTCATCCGCCCGCTGATCCTGATCGGCGCTGCGGCCCTTTTGATCCTGATGCAGCCCGATTTTGGGACCACGGCGGTGATGCTGGCGACCGTGATGGGGATGCTGTTTTTGGGTGGAGCGAGCCTCATGCCCTTCATCGTCCTGCTCGGGATCGTCGGGGCTGGATTCATCGCCCTGGTCCTCGTGTCGCCGTATCGGCTCGAACGGGTTGTCTCCTTCCTCGATCCATTCGAGGATCCATTCAACTCGGGCTATCAGCTCAGTCAGGCGCTCATCGCCTTCGGGCGTGGTGAATGGCTGGGGGTCGGACTCGGCAATGGGATCCAGAAGCAGTATTTCCTGCCCGAGGCGCACACCGACTTTCTGGCCTCGGTGATTGGCGAGGAGCTGGGACTGGCCGGGATGCTGGTGCTGATCGCGGCCTTTGTCTTCATCACCTGGCGTGCCATCTCGATCGGCGTGCGGGCCGAGGCGCTCAGGCGTCCGTTCGAGGCCTATGTGGCTCAGGGCATCGGTCTCTGGATCGGACTCCAGGCGTTTGTCAATCTCGGGGTCAATGTCGGCATCCTGCCCACCAAGGGGCTGACCCTGCCGTTCATGAGCTACGGCAGCAATAGTCTGATGGTCGGCTGCATGGCCATCGCCATCCTGCTACGGATCGATGTCATGCTGAGGCGCGCCGAGTCCGAGTCCAGGTTCAAGCGAGGTCCGTCATGGTCGCACGCCTAGCCGTCATGGCCGGGGGGACCGGCGGTCATGTCTTTCCGGCGCTCGCCGTCGCCGAGTATCTGCGCGGGCAGGGGGCCGAGGTGTTCTGGATCGGGACCCGATCCGGCATGGAGTCGTGTCTGGTGCCCGAGCATGGGTTCGAGATGGAAGAGATCGCGATCGAGGGTGTGCGCGGCAAGGGTGGGTTGCAATGGCTCAAGGCCCCCTTTCGGCTGGCGAGCGCCTTCGGTCAGGCGCGCGCCATCCTGCGTCGCCGGCGACCGCAGGTGGTGCTCGGCCTGGGTGGCTTCGTCTCAGGTCCTGGGGGGCTCGCCGCACGCGCGCTCGGGATCCCACTGGTCATCCATGAGCAAAACTGCGTGCCCGGTCTGACCAATCGGTGGTTGGCCTGGATTGCCACCCAGGTGTTTGAGTCCTTTCCGGGTAGCTTTCCAGCGGCGCGCCGGGCGATCCTGACCGGAAATCCGGTGCGCCGGGCGATCCTGGATCTGCCGCCACCTGCCGAGCGGCTGGCCGGTCGCTCGGGTCCGATCCGGCTGTTGGTGGTCGGCGGCTCGCTGGGCGCGCAGGCGCTCAACGAGACCGTGCCCCAGGCGCTCGCCCGACTCCCTGCCGAACGACGGCCGTTGGTGCGCCATCAGGCCGGCGAGCGTACCCTCGAACTAGCCCGCGCCGCCTATCGCAACGCCGGGGTCGCGGCCGAGGTCGTCGCCTTCATGCGCGACATGGCCGAGGCCTATGCCTGGGCCGATCTGGTGGTCTGTCGCGCTGGCGCCCTGACGGTTGCGGAACTGGCTGCCGCTGGGATTGGCTCGATCCTGGTACCCTATCCCTTTGCGGTCGACGATCATCAGGTCGGCAACGCACGCTCTCTGTCCGAGGTTGGGGCGGCACGTCTGATCCTCCAGCGCGAGCTGACGCCGGCCCATCTGGCCGACACCCTAAATGAGCTCTGCGTCGACCGCACCCGCTTGCTGGCCATGGCCGAATCGGCACGGCGGCGCGCCCAACCTGAGGCGACCGAGCGCATCGCCCGCACCTGTCTGGAACTCTCAACCCGAGGAACGCCCTCATGAATCCCCACCTCCAGCACACGGCGGCCAACATGGGGCGGGTACGGCGCCTGCACTTCATCGGTATCGGTGGGGCCGGGATGAGCGGGATCGCCGAACTCATGGCCAATCTGGGCTATGAGGTCGCAGGCTCCGACCTGCGCGACGGCGAGGTGACGCACCGTCTGCGCGATCTTGGGATCAGGGTCTTTATCGGACATCGCGCCGAGCAGGTGAAGGCGGCCGATGCCGTGGTGGTCTCGAGCGCGATCGATGACGAAAACCCCGAGATCCAACAGGCACGCGCGCTCCGGATCCCGATCGTACGCCGCGCCGAGATGCTCGCCGAGCTGATGCGGTTCTATTATGGCGTGGCGGTCGCCGGCACCCACGGCAAGACGACCACGACCAGCCTGGTGGCCAGCCTCCTGGCCGAGGGCGGGCTGGATCCGACCTTCGTCATCGGCGGGCGGCTCAATAGCGCCGGCTCCAACGCCCGGCTGGGGACCAGCAAGTATCTGGTGGCCGAGGCCGATGAGAGCGATGCCTCCTTCCTTTATCTCCAGCCGATGATGGCGATCGTCACCAACATCGACGCCGATCACATGCGCACCTACGGCAACGACTTCGATCGGCTGCGCCACACCTTCCGAGAGTTCCTGCACCATCTACCCTTCTATGGCCTGGCGATCCTCTGCATCGACGATCCCGAGGTGCGCACGCTCGTTCCGCAGATTTCGCGTCCGGTGCGTACCTATGGCACCTGTCCCGAGGCCGATCTGCGTGCGAGCGACATCCGGCAAGAGGGGATGCGCACCTCTTTCTTGGTGCATGGCGCCGAGTTCGAGCGCCCGCTGGCGGTGACGCTCAACCTGCCGGGGCGCCACAATGTACTCAATGCCCTGGCGGCGATCAGCGTCGCCCTAGAGCTGGGTGTCGAGCATGCGGCCATCGTGCGTGCCCTGGCCGGTTTCCAGGGCGTGGGTCGGCGCTTCGTGGCACGCGAGGTGAGAGACCCCCAAGGCCGGCAGGTGCTGGTGATCGACGACTATGGCCATCACCCGCGTGAGCTCATAGCGACCCTGGCCGCCGCGCGTGCGGGCTGGCCCGGGCGGCGTGTGGTGCTGGTATTCCAACCCCATCGCTACAGCCGTACCCAGGAACAGTTCGAGGACTTTGTCGAGGTACTCTCGACCGCCGACGCCCTGGTGTTGTGTGAGGTCTATCCGGCGGGCGAGATGCCGATCGCCGGTGCCGATGGACGCGCCCTGAGCCGCGCCATCCGGGTACGCGGCGCGCTGGATCCGATCTTTGTCCAGGGACTCAACGCGATTCCGGGCCTGCTCGCCAATCTCATCCGCGACGGAGACATCCTGCTCGTCTCGGGCGCGGGCGACATCGGTGGCCTGGCGGCGCGTCTGCCGGGGCTGATCGAGCAGGGACTTTGAACGGCGATGGGGACTTGAGCGGATGGATCGAGGATCACTCATGAACCGGCTGGCGATGGACTGTGGCGAATCGTTGCGCGCCCTGTCGGTTATGGACGGACGGGTCCAGATGGAAGCCGGAGGCCGAAGGCAGCGGAGCGCCCAGCGATGACGACGCCGTTGCGCGGTCAATGGCAGTTCGACGAACCCCTGTCGCGCCATACGAGCTGGCGGGTCGGCGGTCCGGCGCGTCGGCTCTATCGCCCCGCGGATCTCGAGGATCTGGTCGAATTCATGCGCCAGATCGACCCGGACGAGCCGCTGCTGTGGATCGGATTGGGCAGCAACCTGCTCATCGACGATGCTGGTTTTCCAGGTACGGTCGTCCTGATCAAGGGCACACTGGAGCGTCTGGAGCGGCGCGGTCCCGATCGCCTCTATGCGCAGGCCGGTGTCACCGGTGCCAAGCTGGCCAGGTTCGCGGCCCGTCAGGATCTGACCGGGATCGAGTTCCTGGCCGGGATCCCCGGCACCCTGGGCGGCGCGCTCGCCATGAATGCCGGCGCCTGGGGGGGTGAGACCTGGAGCTTCGTGCGCCGGGTCTGGACCCTGGATCGACAGGGACGGATCCATCAACGCGAGGCCTCTGAGTACGAACCGGGCTATCGCGAGGTCCGGGGACCTGTGGGCGAGTGGTTCTTGGCCGCCGAGCTGGAACTGACGCCGGGTGACGGCGCGGTGAGCCTGGCGCGTATCCGCGAGCTGCTCGAGCGCCGTGCCGCGACCCAGCCGGTCGGCCAGCCGAGCTGCGGCTCGGTGTTCCGCAATCCACCGGGAGATCATGCCGCGCGTTTGATCGACTCGCTCGGGCTCAAGGGTCTGCGCATCGGCGGGGCCGAGGTCTCTTCGATCCACGCCAATTTCATCATCAATCGGGGCGGGGCGACGGCGACCGACATTGCCCGCCTGATCGAACAGATACAACACACGGTCGAACGTCACACCGGCATCCGTCTGATACCAGAGGTGCGGCGTATCGCCGGAGAACAGACATGACGACTGACATGAAACGGGCACCCGAACGCTTTGGCAAGGTGGCACTCCTGATGGGTGGGCAGTCCGCCGAGCGCGAGATCTCGCTCAGGAGCGGGCGCATGGTGCATGAGTCCCTGCGGCGTCTTGGCGTTGCGGTCGAAGCGATCGACCCAGACGCGACCCTCCTGGAGCGGCTGCGCAGCGGTGGATACGATCGCGCCTTCATCATCCTGCACGGTCGCGGCGGCGAGGACGGCCAGATCCAGGGGACGCTTTCGACCCTGGGTCTGCCCTATACCGGCTCGGGCGTGCTCGGTTCGGCGCTGGGCATGGACAAATACCGCTGCAAGCTGGTCTGGCTCGGCTGTGGTCTGCCCACGGCCGACTTCGTGCTGCTGCGTGACGAGGGCGACCTGTCGTCCGCGGTCGCACTCGGCTTTCCGCTCATGATCAAGCCGGTGCACGAGGGTTCAAGCCTCGGCATGGCGCGCGTCGACTCGGTCGCGGACCTGGAGCGCGCCTGGCGCGCTGCCGCGGCGTTCGATCCCCTGGTGCTCGCCGAGCGCTGGATCCAGGGCCCGGAGTTCACCTGTGCCATCCTCGGGCGCGAGGCACTCCCGCTGATCCGGCTGGAGACGCCGCACGTCTTTTACGACTATGAGGCCAAGTACAGCGCCGACACCACCCGCTATCACTGCCCGAGCGGACTGGATGCCGAGGTCGAGGGGCGGCTGCGCGCACTAGCGCTGCGGGCGTTCGAGGTGGTGGGGGCCAGCGGCTGGGGCCGGGTCGATCTGATGCTCGACGCATCGGGTCAGCCCTTCCTGCTGGAGATCAACACGGTTCCAGGCATGACCGACCACAGTCTGGTCCCCATGGCGGCGCGTGCGGCCGGAATTGACTTCGATGATCTGGTTTGGCGCATTCTCGAGACGAGTCTCTAAAACGTGAACACAGTATCCGATAAGGCTGAAACCCGCCAGACGGCCCATCCGACATGGATGGGGACGCGCGTGCGTGCCCTGCTCGGGGGGCTGATCCTGCTTGCGTGCGGCGCGGTCGGCTGGCTGTTTTTGCTGTGGGAACCGACACTGCTGCCGATTCGGCTGATTCAGATCGAGGGCGAGGTGCATCATCATTCATCCCAGCAGCTCCAAGAACGACTGACCGAACGACTGCGGGGTGGTATCCTGACCGCCGATCTGGTCGAGCTCAAGCAGGCCGCCGAGGAGCTGCCCTGGGTCGGACAGGCGACCTTGCGCCGGGTCTGGCCGGATACCCTGAGGGTACAGGTCCAGGAATACCGGCCCATCGCGCGCTGGAGTCTCGATGGCCTGGTGACGGCCGACGGCATCGTCTTCCGCCCCCATGACGACACCCTTCCGTCCAATCTGCCCCTGCTTGAAGGCGACGACAAGCGCGCGCCCGAGGTCACCGCTCGCTATCAGCGGTGGCAGGCCGCGTTCGATCGCATCCATCAGAAGATCGAGTACCTGTCGGTTGACCCGCGTGGCGACTGGCGCCTGAGGCTCTCCACTGGGACCGAGTTGCGTCTGGGGACCGCACAGGTAGAGGAACGGCTTGCGCGCTATCTGGCGAGCGCCGCCCAGCTGGAAGCGGCAGGTCGGCCTCTCAAGGTCGATCTGCGTTACAGCAATGGTTTTGCGGTGACATGGGCACCGAACGCGGACACCGGGGTTCGAGCGTCTCCCGAGCGCGTAGCAGCGCGCGCAGGCAATCGAGGGTAAATCTGGATGGCGCGACGTAACGACAAGAGTCTGCTGGTGGGTCTGGATATTGGAACCTCGAAGATCGCCTGTCTGGTCGGCGAGCTCAAGGACGACGACCAGATCGAGATCATTGGTCTTGGTACCCACCCCTCGCGCGGACTCAAGAAGGGTGTGGTGGTGGACATCGAGTCTACCGTGCAGGCGATCCAGCGCGCGGTCGAGCTGGCCGAGCTGATGGCCGATTGCGAGATCCACTCGGTCCATGTTGGAATCGCCGGCAGCCATATTCGCAGTCTCAATTCGCACGGCATCACCGCGATCAAGGAACACGAGGTCAATCAGGCCGATGTTGATCGCGTCATCGAGGCCGCGCGCGCCGTGGCCATCCCGACCGATCAGAAGATCCTGCACATCCTGCCACAGGAGTTCATCATCGACGACCAGGAGGGTATCCGCGAGCCGATCGGGATGTGCGGCGTGCGTCTAGAGGCCCGAGTGCACATGGTCACGGGTGCGGCCAGTGCGGCCCAGAATATCGTCAAGTGCGTCCGTCGCTGCGGGCTGGAGGTCGATGATCTGGTCTTGGCCCAGCTCAGTGCGAGCTACGCGGTGCTTAGCGAGGACGAGAAAGAGCTGGGCGTCTGTGTGGTCGACATCGGCGGTGGAACCACGGATCTGGCGGTCTTCACCGATGGCGCCATCCGACACACGGCCGTTATTCCGATCGCCGGCAATCAGGTCACCAACGACATCGCCGTGGCCCTGCGCACCCCGACCCAGCATGCCGAGCAGATCAAGATCCAGCATGCTTATGCACTGACCCAGCTCGAAACCAATGGGGATAGCATCGAAGTCCCCAGCATCGGTAACCGCCCGCCACGGCGGCTCTCGCGCCAGACCCTGGCCGAGGTCGTCGAGCCGCGCTACGAAGAGTTGTTGACCCTGTTGCACAACGAGTTGCGACGTAGCGGCTTCGAGGATGTGATCGCCGGAGGTGTGGTGCTGACCGGGGGCAGCGCCAAGATGCGCGGTCTGATCGAGCTGGCCGAGGAGGTGTTACACATGCCGGTGCGTCTGGGGGTGCCCAATCGTGTGCTTGGCCCGTCGGAGGTCGTCGACAATCCTATCCATTCGACTGGGGTCGGACTGCTGATGTATGCGCGTCAGCATCGTTTTGCGCGTCGTTCGGATCCATCGGAAGGCTCGGGGTTGAGGGGGCTCCTGGGGCGTCTGCGCCATTGGTTTCAAGGGAATTTCTGATTCGATCCAGGCGACCAGACGAGGGCGCATCAGTAGGGCGGGTTTGATTTGGTTGATCGGTTGGCGCGTGCCGAGCGTGTCGACCGCGTCGGGGGTGTGGGACCTTATGCCCACGGCTATCATTCAAAGTTTCAAAGTTTATGGCGGTGCCTGAGTGGCGCCGGGGAGCAGATCAAATGTTCGAATTGATGGATACCCACAGTCAGAATGCCGTCATCAAGGTCATCGGTGTCGGTGGTGGCGGCGGCAATGCCGTCAATCACATGGTCGCTTCAACCATCGAGGGCGTGGATTTCATCTGTGCCAACACGGATGCCCAGGCCCTGCGTCACTGCAACGTCAAGACCATCTTGCAGCTGGGCGCCGGCATCACCAAGGGACTGGGTGCGGGTGCCGACCCAGATGTCGGCCGTCATGCGGCGCTCGAGGATCGCGACCGCATCCAGGAGGCACTCGCAGGCGCCGACATGGTCTTCATCACCGCCGGCATGGGTGGTGGCACGGGCACGGGCGCGGCGCCCATCGTCGCCCAGGTCGCTAAGGAACTCGGCATCCTGACGGTGGCCGTGGTCACCAAGCCCTTCCCCTTCGAGGGCACCAAGCGGCGACGTATCGCCGAGGAAGGCATCATGGAGCTGGCCCAGTATGTCGACTCGCTCATCACCATCCCCAATGAAAAACTGCTGATGGTGCTGGGCAAGGACACGAGTCTGCTCGACGCCTTCAAGGCCGCCAACGACGTCCTGCTCAACGCCACCCAGGGCATCGCCGAGCTCATCACCTGTCGCGGTCTGATCAATGTCGACTTCGCCGACGTCAAGACCGTGATGTCCAACATGGGTGTGGCCATGATGGGTACGGGCGCGGCACGTGGCGCGAACCGCGCGCGCGAGGCCGCCGAGGCCGCGATCAGGAGCCCGCTGCTGGAAGACATCGATCTGGCCGGCGCCAAGGGGATCCTGGTCAACATCACTGCCGGTCTGAGCCTGACCATCGGCGAGTTCGACGAGGTCGGTAACACGGTGCGCGACTTCGCCGACGACGATGCCACAGTAGTCGTGGGGACCGTGGTCGATCCGGAACTGGAGGACGAGCTGCGCGTGACCGTGGTGGCCACCGGGCTTGGCGACCGGCGCGTCAAGGTCAAGCGCCCAACGGGTGAGCCATCCATCCGCCTGATCACTGGAGAGGCAGCCGACTCGGCGCCCGATTATCGCGAGCTGGACCGCCGTCCGGCCGTCTATCGCAAGGGTTTGATCGGGGCAGGTTCGTCTGCGTCCGACAAGGGCGACGAAAACGATCTGGATTACCTGGATATTCCGGCCTTCCTGCGCCGTCAGGCGGATTGATCAGGATGTTCCCTGTATTAAAAAAATGATATAAAACAAAGCTGTACTGCTTTTTTGAGCATCGAGCTTGAAAAAATTTCGGGAAAACCCTAGTATGGTCCTCGCCACGTCTCTGTGTCTGGGGGCGTGGGCGATCTCAATATAAGGGTCCGAGGCGCTGAGGCCTCGTGTCCGTCTCGAACGGCCGAATACCCAATGTTTGCCGTGGGTTATCATGGGAGATCCTCAATCGATGCTCAAGCAGCGTACACTGAAAAACACGATCCGGGCGACCGGGGTCGGATTGCATACGGGCGAAAAGGTCGAACTGACCCTGCGCCCGGCGGCACCCGACACGGGGATCGTCTTCCGCCGCATCGATCTGGATCGCCCGGTCACCATCGCGGCCACACCCTTCAACGTTGGCGATACGCGGTTGTCGACCACCCTGTTCAACGGCGATGTACGGATCTCAACCGTCGAGCATCTGCTGGCGGCCTTCGCCGGTCTAGGGATCGACAACGCCTATGTCGATCTGGCCGCCGCCGAGGTGCCGATCATGGACGGCAGCGCCGCGCCCTTTGTCTTTCTGTTGCAATCGGCAGGGATCGAGGAGCAGTCCAAGGCCAAGCGTTTCATCCAGATCAAACGCCCGGTCGAGGTGAGCGACGGCGACAAATTCGCGCGTCTTACCCCCTATGATGGATTCAGGGTGCGTTTTTCGATCGAGTTCGACCATCCAGCCTTTCAGTTGCGCGCGAACCAGGCCGAGTTCGATTTCTCGACCGCCTCCTTCGTGCGAGAACTGAGCCGGGCGCGCACCTTTGGGTTTTTGCGCGACATCGAGGCGCTGCACCGCCAGAACCTGGCCCTTGGCGGCAGTCTCGATAATGCCGTGGTGATCGACGAATACCGCATCCTGAACGAGGACGGACTGCGCTACGAAGACGAGTTCGTCCGGCACAAGATCCTGGATGCCATCGGCGATCTCTATCTATTGGGCCATACCCTGATCGGCGCCTTCGAGGGCCACAAGTCTGGGCACGCGCTCAACAATCTGCTGCTGCGCGCCCTCCTTGCCGATCGATCGGCCTGGGAAGAGGTCGTGTTCGAGGACTCCACCGCCGCGCCGATCTGTTATGCCCAGCCGGTACCCGCCCTTTGATCAGTCCGTCCTCCCCTCGGGCGTCGTGCGAGCGCCATGCCGTGCGAGTCGCCTGAGTGCCTCGCTCAGGCGCGGGTCACGCTGATGCTCCGCTGCCTCCAGCAAATGTCTCGCTGCCGTCTCCGAGAGTCGGACGCGCCGGCTCACCGCGGCGCGTCCGGACGATTCGTGTTCAGGCAATCTGATCTGAAATCCGACCGCTTCGACGTGGTAAGATTTCAGCGATGCCAAAATCTCACCTGCTAAAAAACGTGCGCGCATCAGCCATGCTGTGGAATCCAAGAACAGCGTCAGGCGACCATCGGCAAGCCTCAGGTCCAGGCAGTGCGCGCCCAGCCGTCCAGGCAAAAGCGCCCGAATCTCGGCGACGAGCGTCGGTTCGTGTCGGTCCTGTTCAAGCCGAACGCGCGCCAATCCGTGATGGTTCAGATGATCACGGATGTGTCGAAAACCTCGTCTCATCGCAACATCCTGCTTTTCACACAAGCCTCTCCCACACTTCCCGAGACCAATCCGCCGTATCGCCCACCCCTATGGATCTGGGCAGGACTCGGGGCCATGCCCGATGTCGGCTGCGCCCGGCGTCGGACCTGACCAGTAGAAGAGATCAACCATGTCCCACATCGCTCGCAAGAAGACTCAACGCGGTCAGACCCTGGTCATGTTCTCGGCCGTCTCTAGCTTCGCCCTGGCCGGGGTTGGATTTGGGTTCTTGATCGGTGATCAGACCGGCGTGCCCAGCAGGACTCATATCACCACGGAGTTTGCGCCCGTCAAGCCTGCGGTGACCGATTCCGATGAAATCGGCACCATGATCGCCCGCTTGGGTGAGATGGAGGCCGAAGTCCAGAGGATCAATGCGCTCGGTGAGCGTCTGGTCCAGATTTCGGGTCTCGATCCCCAGGAGTTCGATTTCGTGAATCGTCCGCCACGTGGAGGTCCGGAGACGGCGAGGACGCGCGATTACACGATCAAGGAATTGGCCGATGAGCTCTCGACACTCGCGGTGCTGGTTCAGGATCGCGAGCGCAAGCTCGAGCGTCTGGCCGATCAAATCCTGGAGCAGCGGCCACGGACGGCCAGCGCGCAATTGAGCAGCTCGCCGTGGCCGGTGCGTTCAGGCTATATCAGCTCTCCCTATGGATTTCGGGTGCATCCGGTCCGTAACGTGCGTCAATTCCACGAGGGCGTTGATTTCGTCGCCAAGCGCGGCAGTCCCGTCCTGGCCGTCGCCGATGGGATCGTGGTCCTCAGCGGTTGGCGCACCGGCTATGGGAATCTGGTTGACATTCAGCATCGCGATGGCCTGGTGACGCGCTATGCCCACAACAGCACCAATTTGGTGCGCGAAGGTGACCTGGTCAGACAGGGCCAGCAGATCGCGACCGTCGGTTCAACCGGGACGGCGACCGGTCCCCATGTGCATTTCGAGTTGCGCCGCAACGGGTATCCCATCGATCCCATGCCCTATCTGCGCAGCCAGCCGGCCCAGCGTCTGGCCAGCGCCGAGCTGTTACGCTGACTGCTCCATCGAGATCCAAACGCCCGGGTCGCCTCGGGCGTATCCGCCGGGCGTCGGGTTGCGGCCAAATCCGTTATCATCCGTCGCCTTCTGCGAAAGGCCTCCTTTTATCCAAAGAATCCCGCGATGTTCAATCCATTCAAGAAGCTCTTTGGCAGCCGCAACGAGCGGCTGGTCAAGTCATTGATGAAGACGGTGGCGCGGATCAACGCGCTCGAACCTGAGCTGGCGGCGCTCTCGGATCAGGCACTCGCGGCCAAGACCGCCGAATTCCGCGCACGTCTGGCCGGGGGGGCAACCCTCGACGACCTGCTGCCCGAGGCCTTCGGCGTGGTGCGCGAGGCCAGCAAGCGCGTGCTCGGGATGCGGCACTTCGATGTGCAGCTCGTCGGCGGCCTGGTCTTGCATAGCGGCAAGATCGCCGAGATGCGCACCGGCGAGGGCAAGACCCTGGTCGCCACGCTGGCCGTTTATCTCAATGCCCTGCCGGGCAAGGGTGTCCACGTCGTCACCGTCAACGACTATCTGGCGCGTCGCGATGCGGCCTGGATGGGGCCGCTCTATCACTTCCTGGGGCTATCGGTCGGTGTCATCAACTCCTCGGGCGGGCTAGGCCCGGACCTGGCGTCCTACCTGTTCGATCCCGGGTTCGAGCCGGGGCCCGGTGAGGGCCATCGTCATCTGCGCCCCTGCACCCGGCGCGAGACCTATGCCGCCGACATCACCTATGGCACCAACAACGAATACGGCTTTGATTATCTGCGCGATAACATGGCCTTTGCGCCCGAGCAGCGGGTCCAGCGCGATTTCTATTACGCCATCGTCGATGAGGTCGACTCGATCCTGATCGACGAGGCGCGCACCCCCCTCATCATCTCGGGGCCATCCGAGGGCGGGACCGAGCTCTACAAGCAGATCGACACCCTCATCCCCAAGCTGAAGCGCCAACCACCTATCCTCAACGAAGAGGGACAGCCGGACTTTGGACCGGGCGATTTCTCGGTCGATGAAAAGACCCGGCAGGTCTATCTGAGCGAGGAGGGGCACGAGAAGGTCGAGCAGATGCTGGTCGAGATCGGGCTGCTCGAAGAGGGGGCCGGGCTCTATGACCCGAGCAACATCGTGCTCATGCACCATGTCTATGCCGCCCTGCGCGCGCACACGCTATACCAGAGGAATGTCGACTACATCGTGCGCGACGGTCAGGTCATCATCGTCGATGAGTTTACCGGGCGCACCATGCCGGGCCGGCGCTGGTCAGAGGGGCTGCACCAGGCGATCGAGGCCAAGGAAGGTGTGCCGATCCAACCCGAGAACCAGACCCTGGCCTCGATCACCTTTCAGAACCTGTTTCGGCTCTATCCCAAGCTCGCCGGCATGACCGGCACGGCCGATACCGAGGCCTATGAGTTCCAGCAGATCTATGGCCTAGAGGTGGTGGTCATCCCGACCAATCTGCCGATGATCCGCGAGGATCGCGGCGACCTGGTGTACCTCACCCAGGAGGAGAAATACGAGGCCATCATCGCCGATGTTCAGGATTGTGTGAGACGCGGTCAGCCGGTGCTGGTCGGGACCACCTCGATCGAGACATCCGAGCTCGTCTCTGGCCTACTCAAAAAGGCCGGCATCCCCCATGAGGTACTCAACGCCAAGCACCACGAGCGCGAGGCCGGCATCATCGCCCAGGCCGGGCGCCCGGGGGCCGTCACCATCGCCACCAACATGGCCGGTCGCGGGACCGACATCGTGCTCGGCGGCAATCTGGAGGCCGAGCTGGAGCAGGCCGGACCCGATGCCGATCGCGCGGCGATCCGGGCCGCCTGGAAGGCCCGTCACGAGCAGGTCATCGCCGCGGGCGGCCTGCATGTGATCGGGACCGAACGTCATGAGTCGCGGCGCATCGACAACCAGCTGCGCGGGCGCTCGGGTCGTCAGGGCGATCCGGGATCCTCGCGTTTTTATCTCTCGCTCGAAGACAACCTGATGCGCATCTTCGCCTCCGACCGTGTCGCCAAGATGATGCAGCGACTCGGGATGCAGCGCGGCGAGGCCATCGAGCATCCCTGGGTGACCAAGGCGATCGAGAATGCCCAGCGCAAGGTCGAGGGTCGCAACTTCGACATCCGCAAGCAGCTACTCGAATACGACGACGTCGCCAACGACCAGCGCAAGGTCATCTACCGTCAGCGGCGCGATCTGATGGACGCGGTCGACGTCTCCGAGACCGTCGCGGCGATGCGCGCCGATGTCCTCAAGGGATTGATCGACACCTATATCCCGCCCGACAGCCTGGAGGAGCAATGGAACATTGCCGGACTCTCCGAGGCGCTTGCCCAGCACTTCGGCGGCACTTGGCCGATCCAGACCTGGCTTGACGAGGATCAGAATCTACATGAGGAGACCTTGCGCAAGCGGATTCACGACACTGTGCTCAAGAATTATCAGGAGCGTGAGGCCTTGATCGGTGCGTCCAATCTGCGTCAGATCGAGCGCGCGGTCATGCTGCAAACGCTCGATAGCCACTGGAAGGACCATCTGGCCGCCATGGACTATCTGCGTCAGGGTATCCATCTGCGCGGTTATGCCCAGAAGAACCCCAAGCAGGAATACAAGCGCGAGGCGTTTTTGATGTTCTCGGCGATGCTCGAGGCCATCAAGCAGGACGTGGTCACGACGCTTGCCAAACTCGAGATCCACGCCGACATGGACGCAGAGTTTGCGGCTCGGCGCGCCCCGGAGCCCAAGGGCTTTGAATTCAAACACGAGGTCTTCACTGGCTTTGGCGATGGAAGAGAGGGCGACCATGGATCATCCGATCCGGCGGGTGAGCTGGACAAGGAAGACCATCAACCCTATGTGCGCGAGGGGCGGAAGATCGGGCGCAATGAACCCTGTCCCTGCGGTTCGGGCAAGAAATACAAGCATTGCTGTGGCAAGGTCGACTGATGGGGCGGGATGACGTCATGAGCGAGCGCAAGATCGATCTGTCCCTTCTGCCGATCCCCGGCGTGCGTCTTTCGACCATCGGGGCGGGTATCCGCTATCAGGGGCGCGACGATCTGCTCCTGATCGAGCTCGCGCCAGGTGCGACGGCCGCCGCCGTCTTCACCCGCAATGCCTTCTGTGCTGCGCCTGTGACCCTGGCGCGTCATCATCTGCACCAGGCCGCACCGCGTTATCTGCTCGTCAACGCGGGCAACGCCAATGCCGGGACCGGGGCGCGTGGTCTTGCCGATGCCCGGGCCTGCTGTATCGCGCTCGCCGAGGCCGCCGGCTGTCGGCCCGAGGAGGTCTTGCCCTTCTCGACCGGGGTGATCGGTGAGCCGCTGCCGGTCGAGCGGCTGACGCGGGTCCTGCCGGCCTTGCTCGAACGACTGGCGCCCGACGCCTGGCCGGCGGCGGCGCACGCCATCATGACCACAGACACTGTCCCCAAGCTCTACTCGCACACCTTCGAAGTCGCCGGACAGCGGGCGAGCATCACCGGCATCGCCAAGGGCGCGGGCATGATCTGTCCCGACATGGCGACCATGCTCGCCTTCATCGCGACAGATGCCGCCGTGGCGCCCGAGGCGTTACAGGACTGTCTTAGAGCGGCGGCCGACCGCTCGTTCAACGCCATCACCATCGATGGCGATACCTCGACCAACGATGCCTGCGTGCTCATGGCGACCGGGGCGCTCGGCAACCCGCCCATCGTCGCGACGGGCGGTGCCGACTATAGGGCCCTGCAGGCGGCGGTCGAGTCGGTCTGTATCGAACTGGCGACGGCCATCGTGCGCGATGGCGAGGGCGCGACCAAGCTGGTGCGGGTGCGGGTCGAGCGGGCGCGCGATCGCGACGAGGCGCGGCGGGTCGCCTATACCATCGCCCACTCGCCCCTGGTCAAGACCGCGCTCTTTGCCTCGGATCCCAACTGGGGTCGGATCCTGGCCGCCGTAGGGCGAGCCGGTGTCGAACAGCTGGTCATCGAAGAGGTAAACATCTGGTTGGGTGAGGTGCAGATCGTGGCGGCGGGCGGGCGCGCGGCGAATTACACCGAGCAGGCCGGGGCCGCGGTCATGGCCGAGTCCGAGATCCTGATCCGGGTCGCGCTCGGGCGCGGCGAGGTCGCGGCCGAGGTGCTCACCTGTGACCTCTCTTGTGACTATGTGCGCATCAATGCCGAGTATCGGAGCTGATGGGCCCTGGAGTGGGTCGGCTCACTGAGCGACCTATGGCCGAGGCCATCCACGTCATGGTCGGCGTCATCGCCGACTCAGCCGGGCGCATCCTGATCACTAGACGCCCGGACCAGGTGCCTCAGGGCGGCCTCTGGGAGTTTCCAGGTGGCAAACTGGAGTCCGGTGAGTCACCCGAGTCTGGGCTTGCGCGCGAGCTCGATGAGGAACTCGGCATCCAGGTCCATGCCAGCCGCCCGCTGATCCGCGTCCAGCATGACTATGGCGATCGTCGCGTGCTGCTCGATGTACATCGGGTAGACAGGTATGGTGGCGTTCCGCACGGACGCGAGGGCCAACCGCTCACCTGGCTGGTGCCTGAGGCGCTGGACCCGGCCCTCTTTCCCGCCGCCGATCGTCCCATCATCACCGCACTGCGCCTGCCGCCATTGATGCTGATCACGGGTGAGGATCCTGGGCGGGCGGATGCGTTCCTGGCGCGCCTGGGGCGTGCTCTGGAGGCCGGTGTGCGGCTGGTGCAGCTGCGTGCGCATCCGCTTGGCGCACGCGACTATGCGCGCCTGGCGCAGGCAGCCTACGATCTCTGCAATCACAGGGGCGCCAAACTGCTGCTCAATCGCGACCCTGCCGAGGTCAGCGGCGTCCCGCGTCATGGTCTGCACCTAAACAGCCGGGTATTGATGGGGCTCAAGGGGCGTCCAGGCCGATCGGATGAATGGGTCGGTGCCTCTTGTCACGATCCAGAACAACTGGCGCGCGCGGTCACCCTGGGTCTGGATTATGCCCTGCTTTCGCCGGTCAGGCCCACGGCCAGCCATCCCGGGGCCCGTCCACTCGGCTGGGAGACCTTCGCCGCCTGGGTCGATCCCGTGCCCTTGCCGGTCTATGCACTCGGTGGCCTGACGATGGACGACCTGGACGCCGCCTTCCGGCACGGCGCTCAAGGCATCGCCGCCATCCGCGGGCTGTGGCCAGGGTACTAGGCTGGCCGTCTCCCGTTCCATCAGACTTACTCATTCCTGCTCACACAGGAACAAAGCTGACTTCCTGCTTCCCAGAGGCCGGTTTCGTCTTGAGCGTGCGCCCAAGACCAGAGTCCGCCTCTCCACAGGCTGTCACCGAGCAATCAGCGTGTCGCTGAAAGGGCTGGCAGCCGCCAGCCGAACTCTCGGCCACCTTTTTCAGATTGATCGCCGCGTTCGCATCGCGGTCGTGGATACTTCCGCAATCCGGACACGTCCACTCACGCACCGACAGCGGCAAATCGTCGAGCTTGTGCCCACACGCCGAGCACGTCTTGCTGCTCGCAAAGAAACGATCTGCCACCACCACGACGCCGCCGCGCATCGCCGCCTTGTATTCCAGTTGCCGACGGAACTCGAAGAAGCTCATGTCGGCGATGGAGCGCGCCAGATGGCGGTTCTTCACCATGCCACGCACATTCAGATCCTCGATGCCGATGGTGTGGAACCGGCGCGTGAGGTTGGTGGTGAGCTTGTGCAGTGCGTCCGCGCGGATGTTGGCGATCCTGGCGTGCAGCTTTGCCAGTCTGGCCCTGGCCTTCTTGCGGTTGGCCGAACCTTTTTGCTTGCGACTTAGGCTGCGCGAGAGCCTGCGCAATCGGTCCAGCAGCGACTTGTGGGGCTTCGGACCCGGGATGGTCTCTCCCGTCGAGAGCGTTGCGAGTGCCGACACGCCCAGATCGACGCCTGCCGCGCCTTGGTTTTCGGCCTTGGGCAGGTGCGAGGTGTCGGGCGTGTCCACGGTGATGCTGACGAACCAGCGGTCGGCCACACGGGAGACGGTGGCCGACATGAGCTTGCCAGCAAAACGCAACGACTCACGCATCCGCACCCAGCCGAGATGGGGGATGCGAATGCGGCAGCCGTCGATGTCGAACTGGTCGTTGGTGAGCGTGAAGCGGTCGTGCACGCCCTTCTTGCGAAACTGCGGATAGCGGGCACGACCGGCGAAGAAGTTCTGGAACGCCTGACCTAACTGGATGATCGCCATCTGCGGCGCATTCTTCGTGACTTCGAGCATCCAAGGGAACTGCTCGCGCTTGATGGCGTTCAACTGACGGCACAGCGCCATTTGCGAGGGCTTTGGCAATGAAGGATCGGCCTTTGCCGCCTCGTACTGGCGCTTCCACTCGGCCAGTGCCCAGTTGTAGGCAAAGCGGGCGACGCCACACGCGCGGGCCAAGTAGGTCGCCTGTGTGTTGTTGGGATCGAGTGCGATGCGGTGGGCAATCAGCACTGTGCAGCCTCCACAGAGGACACACCCCTAAGAACTCGGCGGCCTCTTGGATGCATGACCATCTTGCGTGACATGCAGATATTATAACATTCGCACAAAAAAGTTCAACTATTAACGAAACTGGTCGAGCCCTGAATCAAGGGCATCGGCCCTTGATTTAGCCTTTCCAGGCTACATCCTGGACCAACAGGCCCCTTGGTGGAGGATTCCATGAAGATCATTGCACTTACCCTAGGTGTGCTGACGTGTGGATCCATGGCGATCCAGGCCGCCGAGCCGGGCACCCCAGCCCCCAGCTGTCGCGTGCCTACACTCTCGGGCCACTCCAGCGTCGATCCGTCCGCCTCCCGCGCCAAGGTGGTCTATCTCGATTTCTGGGCCTCCTGGTGTGGCCCCTGTGCCCAGTCCTTCCCTGTGCTCGACCAACTCCAGTCGGAGCTGGGGGGACAGGGATTCGAGGTCATCGCCATCAATCTAGACGAGGAGCCTCAGGAGGCACTCGGGTTTCTGCAACGACATCCGGTCCACTTCACCATCGGTGCCGACCCCGAGGGGCGCTGTCCGCGCCTCTACGGCGTCAAGGGCATGCCGACCTCGTATCTGATCGATCGCGCGGGGCGCATCCGGGAGGTCCACGAGGGTTTTAAGACCAGCGACACCGCGAAGCGGCGGGCCCAGATCGAATCACTGCTCTCAGAGCCCCGCGCGACACCATGACCACCCAATACCGGTTCGGACCCCTGATGCTCCTGACCACCTGGCTGTGCGGCTGCGCGACCCAGGTCGCGCCCTGGGAGCGCGGACGGCTCGCGCGCCCCGAGATGGCGCTAGAACCCTATCCGCTGGAGGCCAGCCTCCGTCAGCACGTCTTTTTCTCCAAAGAGTCCGTCAGCGGCGGCTATGGTGTGGGAGGAGGCGGGTGTGGCTGTAACTGACCCTCAGCATTCGGTCACGGACGCTGCGGAAGACTGCAACACCCCGCCTCCGGTCCAGAGGGTCGCGGGGACGGAACCCAGGGTCTGTGGCGAGGTACCCAGGACCCACAAGACGCTCAGGGCGCTGAGTAGCGCGGCACTCGCCCTGCCGGGGCTGGCCTCCAGTGTCCAGGCCACCGCTGCGATGGAACGCCAATGGGACCTCGGCTATTTCAACTATGTGGAGGGCGGGGCGCGGATGCGCGTCGAGGGTCTCAAGCAGGGCCTGGTGCTGCCGCTTGGGGAGGCCCTGGAACTCAGGGTAAACGGGGTGCGCGACACCATCTCCGGCGCCTCCCCCATCTACAATGTCCCCGTGATCCGCTGTCGCGATGGCCGGGTCTTCACCGCGCCGGTCATCAGCGTCAGCGGCGCGTCCGGTAACCCCCAATCCGGTGGCCCGCCCCCAGAGCGACCGCCGTTGAACACGGGCGAATGCCGTCTCAGCTCGGCCCAGCAGGTCCTGCTGGAGGACACCTTCCAAGACGTGCGTACCGCCGGCGATTTCAAGCTCGACTACACCCGGGGCGATACCATCCTGGGATTGGGTGCCGGGGTCTCACAGGAGCGGGACTATGATTCGCGTTTCCTGGCACTGGACCTGCGCCGCGCGTTCAACGACAAGCTGACCACCTTGGCACTGGGCTACAGCCTGGCCGCGGATACCTTTTCTCCGCTCAACCGACCTGGTTTCTCGGGGGACAAGGACGCGCATCAGTTCCTCCTAGGACTGACCCAGGTGCTCAGCCGCAACGATCTGCTACAAATCAACCTGACCCTGGGCGATGACCGGGGCTATCTGAGCGATCCCTACAAGAACGTGTATCTGCTGGCGACCAACACGGCGATCGAGGAGTCGCGCCCGGACCGCCGTCGGCAGTGGAATCTGCTTGCGCGCTATAACCATTACTTCGCCGAGCTCAAGGCGGCCTTGCACCTGGACTATCGCTACTCCTGGAGCGATTGGGGCATCGAGGCGCAGACGCTGGAGGCGGCCTGGATCCAGCCCCTGGGTCAGGGCTGGCAGCTGGTCCCGCGGCTGCGCTATTACACCCAGGGCGAGGCGGACTTCTACCGGAGCTATTTTGAGACCCTTCCGTCCTCTGGGGACTACAGCAGCGATTATCGTTTGGCCGGGTTCGGCGCCCTCAGTGGCGGACTCAAGCTGACTCGGCAGCTTAGCGCCCAGGCACGTCTGGATCTGGGGGTCGAGTTCTACGATCGTCAGTCGGACTATGGGCTTCAGGGGCATACCGAGAGCACCTTCGCCGACTATGGCTTCACCCTCTATAGCCTGAGTCTGCACCTCGAGTTCTGAATGCCGGCCTATCATCTGGCATTTAAGGCCATGGGCTCGCCCTGCGAGCTGCACCTCCAGGGGCCGGACGCACCCGAGGTGCAGCGGGTCGCTGCCTCCGTCATCGCGGATATCCAGCGCCTGGAGCGGCGCTATTCGCGCTACCGCGATGACAGTCTCACCAGCGCCATCAATCGCGTCGCCGCGGTCGGCGGACGGTGCGAGGTCGATGCAGAGACGGCCGCGCTGCTCGACTATGCAAATACCTGTTACCGCGAGAGCGATGGGCTGTTCGACATCACCTCGGGGGTGTTGCGACATGCCTGGAGGTTCGAGCCGCCCGGTGTCCCTGAACCCGAGGCGATCACGGCCCTGCTCGATCGGGTCGGTTGGGACAAACTGGTCTGGGAACGCCCGTGCTTGGGCTTTAGTCGTCCGGGGATGGAGATCGATTTCGGTGGCATCGGTAAGGAATATGCCGCCGATCGCGCGGCTGCGCTCTGCTGGGACGCCGGGATCCGGAGCGGCCTGATCAATCTGGGCGGAGACGTCCGGGTGATTGGACCACTCCCCGATGGCAGCCCCTGGCGTATCGGGATCCGGGACCCGGAACGCCCCGAGACCCTGCTCGGGGGCGTGCTCATGACGGGTGGGGCGCTGGCGACCAGTGGTGACTATGAGCGCTTTGTGTGCATCCATGGTCGACGCTACGGCCATCTCCTTGACCCCAGGACCGGCTGGCCGGTTCAGGGCCTGGTCTCGGTCAGCGTCATCGCGGCAAGCTGTGTGGTCGCCGGCAGTCTCAGCACCATCGCCATGCTCAAGGGACGGGACGGGATCGCCTGGCTAAGGTCGCTCGATGTCCCCCATCTTTGGATCGATGCCGAGGGCGAGCGCGGCGGGTCTGGGGTATTCGCCGAGCTCCTCAAGGCCCAGGATTGATCCAAGGCCCTTAAACGGAAGATCAGGTTGATCCGGGGGAGACCCTGGCGCGGCCATTTATTAAGCCGCTTAAAGCCAAGGGCCGGGCCCTGGACCGGCCTTGCCGTTGCCCCAAAAGACCCAGGGAAACGCTGATTCAATCCCTCTCCCCCGCGAGCGCATGGGTATCTACACAAACCCGGCTCTGTTCGGGGGATTTCTCGCGGGGAAGATGAGGTACAAATAAGCGGTATGCGACGAATTTTGGTGACAAGCGTCTTGACGAACGCTATGGGAAGCTGTTGAAGGGGCATATGAACTGTACTGGCCCCTTGGCAGCGGGAGTCAAAGCCTTGCCGGACGGGAAGAAAGCCGCGTCGCACGCCCAGGCGATGGGGCGATTTCTGGCGAATCCACGGGTGACGCCTGAGGGGCTGTCGGTTCCGCTGTTGGCGGCGACACGGGAGGCCGTGACGGCGGATGGCGGTGAGTATGTGTTGGCGGTGGCGGACTGGTCGAGAGTGAACGATGGAGGGCACGCCTCGAAACGGGATCGCCTGCAAATGACCCATGCCACGGATGTGGGCGACGAACTGCAAAGCAGCCTCCTGGTCAGTGCCGAGGATGGCGCGCCCTTGGGGGTGCCGGTGCAGGATCTGGTGACGGCCCAAGGCGTCTGGAGCTCGTGTGCCGACACGATCAGCCCCAAGGTGTCTTCGCCTCTGGACGAATTGAGCGAGCGGATGAGTTGGCTGGAGCAGCAGAAATTCGGCCCCCGGTTGGTACATGTGATTGATCGCGAAGCGGATTCGGTCGGCCATCTGCGCCGCTGGACGCGCGACGGCCAGTTGTGGCTGGTGCGCGCCAAAGGGAACTCGACGGTACGTTACGGCAACGGCTCGATGCGCATCGACGCGGTGGCCAAGCAACTTGGCTATACCCGAGAACGCCAGGTTCTCTGCCAAGGCCGACCGATCCAGCACTGGATTGCCAGTGCGCCGGTAGTTCTGACCCGGCCGGCGAAACCGAAGAAAATCGGCGCTGACGGGCGGCGGCAGCGACCGGTTCCGGGCGAACCGCTGAAGGCCCGGCTGGTGGTCAGTCGCCTGTACGACGAAGCCGGAA
Organism: Thermochromatium tepidum ATCC 43061; assembly: GCF_009664085.1. NCBI lineage: Bacteria > Pseudomonadati > Pseudomonadota > Gammaproteobacteria > Chromatiales > Chromatiaceae > Thermochromatium > Thermochromatium tepidum. Next base: position 433,397 of record NZ_CP039268.1, read on the forward strand.
AGCCGGTGGCCGAATGGTTCTTGCTCACGTCGGTGCCTGAAACCGTCAGTGCCGCGCGTGTGGCACTGTGGTACGACTTCCGCTGGCAGATCGAATCGTTCTTCAAACTGCTCAAACAGGCAGGCCATCAACTGGAGCAGTGGGAACAGGAGAGCGGGGGAGCCCTATTCAAGCGTCTGCTGATCGCCACCCAGGCCTGTATCCTGGTGTGGCGCCTGGCTGCGCAGCAGACCGAGGAGGCACAAGCCGCCCGGCAGTTTCTCGTGCGCTTGTCCGGCAGGCAGATGAAGGCATCTCGCCTTGTTACCCCCTCCGCCTTGTTGGCTGGCGCTTTCATACTGTTCGCCATCCTCGATTCCCTTGATCACTCTTCCATCCCAGAACTCCGGGCCTTCGCCAACTCGATTCTTCTTGCTAACGGAGGGGATGGATGAAATTGTGTAGATACCTATGCCCAGAGGGGAGAGGGGGAATAAATCAGCGCTTCCCCAGGGAGTGCGTTGGGGCCGGATGAGTAAAAGGCGAGGGGCTGTCAGCGCCCACCGAGACCGGATCGGCTCAGTGCCGAACCTGGGCCACCTCGTCCTCGCGGGGGGCGGGATCTGGGGCGGTGTCGAGCGTCTCGCCGAGGCGATGCCGCTCCTCCAACCAATCCCCCAGATCGATCAGCCGGCAGCGCTCGCTGCAAAACGGGCGCCAGCGCGAGTCTGGCGTCCAGGGGACGGATTTGCCGCAGTGTGGGCATGAGACTGTCTTGACCATGACTTCAGAAGATACAGCAGGTGAGCCGGAATTCGATGTCCTCGGCGTGCGGCGTGGCCCGTCCCTGGGGTTCGGGCTTCATGAAGCGGATGCTGAAGCGGTTCTTGTGGCCACTGATCTCAGGGAAGATCGCCTTATCGGCCTCGAGCGTCACACGCAGCATCTGCGCCGGTGCCAGGGCATCGAGCGCCTCCTGATAGAACCCGCCCTCGGCCGTGACCTGACGCGAGGACGAACTGGATCGCATCAGCGAGAGCGCGAGCCGAATGGCTTCGATGGCTGGATTGAGGTCTTGGAGCCAGTCGTTGAAGCGGCTCTGGCGCTGCTCGATCGGTTGGATCAGCCAATAGTGGAAGTGCGGTAGGTCGAAGCTACAGGTGCCGCCTGGGATGCTGCTGCGCTGGGCGATGGCCTTGAGGAATTCGTCCTCGCGCGCGCGATGACCGATGGGGCCATTGAGTTGCTGGACGCCCTCAGTCACTCGGCGCAGGTCAGCCAGTACCCCGTTGAGCGCCTCCAGGTCGACACCGCGCTGGGTCGAGAGCCGATTGAGATTGCTGGTGAGTCGATCGAGCTCCTTGAGGATCTCGTTTCTGACATCGGCGCGCGTGGTGACGGCAACGATATCCAGGAGCGCCCAGATGGCGCAGCGTGAGGCGCGTGGGTCTTCCTGCTGGACGAAGTGATTCAATAAACGGAACAAGTGTTCCAGTCTTAGGAAGGTGCGGACACGTTCGTTGAGCGGATGTTCGAAGGTAATCAATGTTGACACGGCCTTGTTGTGTATCCGGCGGACACGGCTCGCCCGGCGATCCAGTGACTGTTGAGGCGACTCCATCTCTGCTCGCATTGGGTTTGACCTCGAGGAGCAGCAGAACGGGGCATGGATCCAGCAGTAATGCCGGATTGTAAAATTGTCTCGATTTCGGGGGCGGATGTCATCCACCCCTCAGCCGAGTCGCAGCGCCTGCTTGTAGAAACGCGGCACGGCATCCGGATCGGTCGTCATCAGGATCTGATCGGTCAGCCAGGACGGCACGCGCCCCTGACGCTTCATGGTCTCGAGCTGTTGGCGCAATCCCTCCCAGTAGAAGTCACCGTCCGAACTGTCGAAAAAGATCACAGGTCCGGCCTCGATCACCCCGAGTTTCATGTCGGTGAGCGTCAAGCCGATCTCTTCCAGGGTGCCGACACCCCCGACCAGGAACAGATGGAAGCTCGCGATCTCGAACCAGCGTTGGCGTGCCTGACGGCTACGCGCCTGGAAGGTCTGGTAGAACTCGGCAGTCTCATTGGGTTTTTGGTCGATCGTCTCGATGAAACTCGAGCCGACCAGGAGTCCGAGCCGATGTGCGATGTCCGTGACCTGCTGCATGGCGCCGGGTCCGCCACCGGTGAGGATGCCGATGTCGTTGCCGAAGAGCGCGCGCAGATTGAGGAGCAGACGCTCGACCTGGACCAGGGCGGATTCGGCGAGCGGCTTGATCGAACCATAGATGGCGAAGATCAGACAGGACCGGAAGCGATCGACCGTGTCGGGGGTGGTGAAGTAGCCGCGCAGTCCGCGGAAGACATGACGGACCACATGACCGCGCGCCTCGTTGCACCAAAAGACCTCGAGACCGAGCCCCTCATAGTCGGCCAGGCGACCGTGATCGCGCGCAGAGAGGAAGGGGCCGTGCTCGAACGAGGCACGCCTGAAGATGATCCGTTTGATACACCCGCGCAGCGCCGCTGCACAGATCTGGGTGTGTTCGATCAGGTTGGGGAAGTATCCAAGGAGCAGGGTGATGCCTGCCCCGTCTGGTAAGTCTTTGAGGATCTGGGTCCCGCATTCCAGATCCGCGGTGACGGCTCCAGCAGCAAGCTCTGGACCGCCACGTGGATCGCGTGGCCGCTGTGGTTGGATCCAGATCTGGTCCGGCTCGCCGCCCGCTAGGAGCTGAGCCGGGTCGCGCACCACGGCCACCAGACGATGGGAATAATGATCGCACACCGCGCCACCCTCAAGACGATCGAAGATCGCCCGCAGTGTCCTGAAGCCTGTGGCCTCCTCATCCGGGGCTGCCGGTGTGGCTGGGCGGTCGCCATACCAGTAGCGCGGCCTGGGATCGACACGGATGGCCTCGTGTACCGAGGCGGCCACGCTCGGGTTGATGATGAGCTGGTCGGTGCGGTTGATGAACTCCAGATAGACATTGGTGCCGCGCGTCGAGATCGGATCGAGCACCGTGGCCTGGAGATGGACACCCAAGGCGGCATCGAGATTGCGAAGCACCACGTAATGGCGGTGCAGGAACATCGAACAGGCGGTGACCACGCCGTCCTTGGGCGGCAGCTCGATATGCTCGACCGCGAGGCGTCTCTGCAACCTGTTGAGCAGATCCTTGCCATCGGCCTGGGTGGCGATGGCCGTAACCTGCTCGTTCGTGAGCGGCTTGGGAAAGCAATACACACAAGTCTGAGGGCGTAGGATGAGATACCCCCGACCATCGAGTGAGAATCCGGCCGGCACCTGGAGCGCATTGTCATGGATGAGCTGGTAGATCGTCGCCGAATCGAGCCGATTGTCTTCGGGACAGAACACCAGACGCCCGACCCTCAGACCAGGCACGACGATGCGTTCCAGGTGCTCGCCGATGCCGTAGGAGGCGATGGCCGCCAGGATATGCAATTGCAGGTCGCCATACTCGCCGTTGAGCTCCAGCTCGCCGAGCGGCAGGATATTGATCCCCATCCGCGCAAGACGGCTGCGCGCGGCGAATACCAGATCGCGTTCGCGCCCGCGGATCAGGGCGCGGAAGCTTGGCGTGATGGCAAAGCGCGCACTGACGACGAAGCCCTCGTCGTCGTGCGCGATGAGGCGCGTGATCCAGCCGTCGCCGGTTTCGGGTGTCGCATACATGGTGACTCTCTCGTCGACTGCATCCTTTGTCATGGATGGACACCCAGGGTACCACAGTCGAGGCCATGCTCGGTTTGGCCCTCGGGCGAGGCTGGATGCTACCATGCGCCTCTAAACATTTAAGACGCGCCTGCCCGGCGGGGTGGGTGCGGGCCTTTTCTAAAATTAGGAGAACACACCCATGGCCGGTCATAGTAAGTGGGCCAATATCAAGCATCGCAAGGCCGCGCAGGACAAGAAGCGCGGCAAGATCTGGACCAAGCTGATCCGCGAGGTCACGGTGGCTGCGCGTGAGGGCGGCGCCGATCCTACCGCCAATCCGCGTCTGCGGTTGGCGATAGACAAGGCATTCGCTGCCAACATGCCGCGTGATACCGTCGAGCGGGCCATCAAACGCGGTGCCGGCGGTATGGACGGCGAGAACTATGAGGAGATCCGCTACGAAGGCTATGGCCCGGGCGGCGTGGCCATCATGGTCGATTGCATGACCGACAACCGTAACCGCACGGCGTCTGAGGTGCGTCACGCCTTCACCAAGCGGGGCGGCAACCTGGGCACCGATGGCTCGGTGAGCTATCTGTTCACCAAGCAGGGTATCATCAGCTTCCAACCCGGCGCCGACGAGGAGGCCGTGATGGAGGTCGCCTTGGAAGCTGGTGCCGAGGATGTGGTGGTCAACGATGACGGTTCGCTCGATGTGGTCACCTCACCCGAGGGCTTCGCCGCCGTCAAGGAGGCGCTGACCAAGGCCGGCTTCGATACCGAGGTCGCCGAGATCAGCTACAACGCCTCTACCCAGGTCGAGCTCGACGCCGAGACTGCCGACAAGCTCCTCAAGCTGATCGACGCGCTGGAGGATCTCGACGACGTGCAGGATGTCTATCACAACGCCGATATTTCCGATGAGATCATGGCCGCGCTCGCCATCTGAGAATCGGGTTGGGGCTTGCGGGTGGGGCGGACGATTGATCCCGGTTGCTGCATTGCAACAACGTCTGCTGTAGACTTTGGACGAACTGAAATACAATGGTCTTCATCGAGGTTCTCGAAGACCGAGACCGACCGGCCATGAGAGGATCGAGGCAAATGCATCTGACTTTGCTGAAATGCAAGCTCCATCGCGCGCGTGTGACGCATTCCGAGGTGGATTACGAGGGTTCCTGCGCCATCGATGAGGATCTGCTCGATCTGGCCGGGATTCGCGAATACGAGCAGATCCATATCTACAACGTCACCAACGGCGAGCGCTTCATCACCTATGCCATCCGGGCTGAGGCCGGCTCGCGGGTGATCTCGGTCAATGGCGCGGCGGCCCACAAGGCTGCGCCCGGAGACTGTGTCATCATCTGCGCCTATGCCGTCATGAGTGAAGCCGAGGCCGCCACCTTCAAGCCGAGACTCGTCTATCTCAATGAGCACAACCGCGTCATCCGTACCGGCGACGCTATCCCTGCTCAGGCGGCCTGAGTGCCGCTCAGGCCGAGCGGACGCGCTCCAGTGCCATCCGGTCGGCGATCGCTTCGTGGTAGAGATCGATATAACGACGCGCGCTCGACTCCCAACTGAAGTCCTGTGCCATACCGGTGATGGCCAGGCGGCGCCAGCCTTCGGGGTCGTCGCGATAGATCTGCATCGCCCAGCGGACGGCGCCGAGCAAGGCCCTGGGCGTTGGCTCGTCAAAGACGAAACCGGTCGCCGTCCCCTTCGCCAGATTCTCCGCCGTGGCCGGCACCACGGTGTCCACCAGCCCACCCGTGCGATGTACGATCGGCGGTGTTCCGTATCTTAAGCTGTAGATCTGATTCAGCCCGCAGGGCTCAAAGCGCGAGGGCATCAGGAAGGCGTCACAGCCGGCCTCGATGCGATGGGCGCGGGCCTCGTCATAGCCGATATGGACACCGATCTGACGCGGATTGGCGCCGGCCAGCTCCAGGAGCGCCTGTTCGGAGCGACGCTCGCCCGCGGCCAGGATCATGATCTGCACCCGTGGGTCTTGCAGCAGTTCAGGCAGGATCGCCTGGATCAGATCCACACCCTTTTGTTCGACCAGCCGCCCGATATAGCCGAGCACAAAGGCATCCTCACTGCGCGGCAGGCCCAGTTCGCGCTGGATATCGAGCTTGTTCTCGGTCTTGAGTCCAAAGCGTTCGGCGTCATAGTTTTGGAAGATGAGCGGGTCGGCGGCCGGGTTCCAGACCTGATAGTCGATGCCATTGAGGATGCCGCTGAAGCGGTGGCCGATCTGACGCAGCAGTCCGTCGAGTCCGCAACCGAAGCGCACCGTGCGTACCTCCTCGGCATAGGTGGGGCTGACGGTATTGACGCGCTCTGAGAATACGATGCCGCCCTTGATGAAGGACAGACGCTGATGGAATTCGAGTCCCGCCAGATTCCACAATGCCGACGGTAGTTCCAGCCGGTCGAAGGTGGCGCGGTCGAACAGTCCCTGATAGGCCAGATTATGGATGGTGAAGACGCGCGCCGGCGACCAGGGCGCGTCCTGCAACAGGGTCGGAGCCGGCCCGGTCTGCCAGTCGTTGCCGTGGAAGACGTCTGGGCGCCAGCCGAGCGCCGACAGACCCTGGGCCATCAGCGCCAACACGCGGCAGAACAGCATGAAACGGTCTGGATTGTCGCCCCAGTCGCGCCCGGTCGGATCGCAGTAGGGATTGCCCTCACGCGCGAAATACTCGGGCGCGTCGACCAGATAGACCGGCAGATCGTGATCGGGATGGCGGCCCTCGATGAGCCGGATGGCGCTCCGGTAGCCTTGGAGACGGATCTCACCCAGGGGCTTGGGTTCGCGCAACTGGCGCAGGGCGAGCGGATAGCCCGGAATGACGAGCCGCGCGTCATGGCCGAGCTGGCGTAGCGCCGCCGGCAGACTGGCGGCGACATCGGCCAGTCCGCCGGTCTTGATCAGGGGATGCGCCTCGCTGCTGGCGACGAGGATGCGCAGACATTTCGGCTCGAACGCCGGGAAGTCAAGGGGGCTGAGTGACGACTCCATGCGATGTGTATTTCGTTCTAGGCGCGTTGGCGCGGGCGACCGGAGGTACAGGGAGGAGGCCCATGAAAGACATCACGTTAGCACACTTGATCCGGATCGAGGTAACCGACTGATGATGGATCCCTGCACACTGCTGATCTTTGGGGCCACAGGCAATCTGGCGGCCTACAAGCTCCTACCCGCGCTCTATCATATCGAGGCCGCCGGGCGGCTGTCTGCCGAGAGTCGCGTGCTCGGTTTTGGGCGGCGCGATTGGTCCGACGAAGACTGGCGAGCACAGGTGACCGAGATCCTGAATGCACGTCTAGCTGGACGGATCGAGGCCGAGGTATTGCGCCGCCTGCTTGGGCGGATGCACTTCGTCAAGGGCGATCTGGAGCGTCCCGAAGATTTCGCGTCGCTGGCCGCGCGCCTGCGGGGCGAGGAGGGCTTTCCGGTCAATCGTCTCATCTATCTCGCCGTGGCGCCGCACCATTATGCGACCATCGTCGAGTCCCTGGCCGCCCAGGACCTGCATCTGGAACAGGAGGGCTGGTCGCGACTGGTGGTCGAGAAGCCGTTCGGCTTCGATCTGGAGAGCGCCAGGATCCTGGATCGCCAGCTGCGTCGGTACTTCGACGAGGAGCAGCTCTATCGGATCGATCATTATTTGGGCAAGAGCACGGTCCAGAACATCCTGGTGTTCCGCTTCGCCAATCTGATGCTCGAACCCTTGTGGAACCGTAATTACATCGACCATGTGCAGATTACCCATGCCGAGTCGCGTGGGATCGAGGAACGGGCCGGGTTCTACGATGGGGTCGGAGCCCTGCGCGACATGATCCAGAGCCATCTGTTGCAGATGTTGGCGCTGGTGGCCATGGAGCCGCCGCCAAGCCTGGACGCCGAGGCCTTGCGTGATGAGAAGGTCAAGGTGTTGCGCTCGATTCGGCCCATTGCGCGCGAGGCCGTGCATGCCCAGGCGTTTCGCGCCCAGTATGGGCCGGGACGTCTAGGCGAGCGCAAGCTCGCCGGCTATCTCGAGGAGTCTGGGGTCGGACACAACAGCACCACCGAGACCTATGCCGCGCTCAAGCTCTATATCGACAACTGGCGCTGGCGTAACGTGCCCTTCTATCTGCGTACCGGCAAGCGGCTGGCTCACACCAATTCGCTGATTGCGATTCGCTTCAAGCATCCGCCGCAGCGGTTGTTCCAGTCGACGGCGATCGAACGGCTCGAACCCAATTGGTTGCTGCTCAACATCCAGCCCAACGAGTGCATACGCATTGAGATTCAGGTCAAGCAGCCGGGTCTGGAGATGCGTACCCAGACCGAGCGCATGGACGCCAGCAGTTGCGTCCTGCCGCCTGAACACATCGATGCCTATGAGGCCTTGATCCTCGACGTCATCGAGGGCGACCACACCCATTTCCTGCGCTACGACGAGGTCGAATGGGCCTGGCGGGTGGTCGATCCGGTGCTCAAGCTGTGGGCGACCGAGCGCGACTTCATCCATACCTACCCGGCCGGCTCCTGGGGGCCGGCCGAGGCCAACCGGCTGTTCGATCGCGAGGATCAGGATTGGCGCAATGGGCTATAGCGGATCTGATCCTCGTGCACCGACACAGACAAGCGCAGGCTTAGGATGTCTCGGTTATTCATCGAATATGATCGATGATCTTAATCAAAATTATCATTTTGAATCGATGGGCATTGGCGCTTTAGATAGGCTGACTGCAACAGTCCTTCTTGGTGCCAAACCATGCGAATATTCAATGAGATCCGCTTCGACAACCTCAGGGGCGACCTCTTCGGCGGTGTGACGGCCGCCGTGGTTGCGCTGCCCATGGCCCTGGCCTTCGGTGTCGCCTCTGGGGCTGGGCCCGCCGCCGGACTCTATGGCGCGGTGCTGGTCGGGCTCTTCGCCGCGCTCTTCGGCAGTACCCCCACGCTCATCTCCGAGCCGACCGGCCCCATGACCGTGGTCATGACCGCCGTCATCGCCAATCTGATCGCGGTCAACCCCGAGCAGGGGCTGGCGATGGCCTTCACCGTGGTCATGATGGCGGGCGTCTTCCAGATCATCCTGGGCCTGCTCAAGTTCGGTAAGTACGTGACCCTCATGCCCTATACGGTGGTCTCGGGCTTCATGACCGGCATTGGGGTCATTCTGATCATCCTCCAGCTCGGTCCCTTCCTCGGCCAGCCCACCCCGCCGGGAGGGGTGGTGGGGACCCTGCGCGCCCTGCCCGAACTCTTTGCCCAGATCAAGCCGGCCGAGACCGGACTGGCGCTCATGACCTTGGCGCTCATCCTGTTGTACCCCAAACGGCTCAAGACCTATCTCCCACCACAGTTGTTGGCCCTGGTGCTCGGGACCCTGATCTCGCTCGTTGTGATCGACGGCAGTGACCTGCGCCGTATCGGCGCGATCCCAACTGGACTGCCGAGCCTCCAGATGCCCGTCTTCAGCGCCGAGCACTGGCGATTGATGCTGGTCGATGCCCTGGTCCTGGCCGTGCTTGGTTGTATCGATGCCCTGCTGACCTCGGTGATCGCCGAGAGCCTCACGCGCAAGGAGTATGACCCCAACAAGGAACTGATCGGGCAGGGTCTGGGCAATCTGGCCTCAGGACTCTGCGGTGGCATCGCCGGTGCCGGTGCGACCATGGGCACCGTGGTCAATATCCAGACCGGGGCGCGCAGCGCGCTCTCCGGCATCACGCGCGCCCTGATCCTGCTGGTCGTGGTGCTCTGGGCCGCCGGTCTGACCTCCCAGATCCCGCTCGCGGTGCTGGCCGGTATCGCCTTCAAGGTGGGGCTGGACATCATCGACTGGTCGTTCCTCAAGCGGGCCCATCGCGTCTCGCCGCGTGCGACCCTGATCATGTATGGCGTGATCGCACTCACGGTGTTCGTCGATCTGATCTGGGCGGTGGCGGTCGGGGTCTTCGTCGCCAACGTCCTGACCATCGATCGGCTAAGCCGGCTCCAGAGCCGTTCGGTGCGCGCGATCCAGCACCCGGGCGAACACGAGAACCTGACGCTCGACGCCCAGGCGGTGCTGGAGCGCGCCAATGGCCGCATCCTACTCTTGACGCTTGGCGGTCCGCTCATCTTCGGTCTGGCCAAGGCGATCGCGCGTCAGCATGCGATCCTGGAGGACCACGAGGTGCTGGTCATGGACTTCACCGCGGTCCCCTTGCTTGGGGTGTCGTCCTCCTTGGCGCTGGAAAAGATGATCCTGGAGGATCTCGCCGCTGGACGACAGGTGGTGATTGCTGTCAAGGATGGCGAGGTTCGGCAGCGGCTCGACCGGCTGGGGATCATGGCGCGGCTGCCGGCCGATCAGGTGGTCGCGACCACCGAGGCCGCGCTGGCGCGGGCCGAGACCTTGCTGGCAGCGAGTCCGCGTCTGGATCCCTTGACCAAGCCGGAGGCGGCCTTGGCCTAAGGGCGGCAGGCGGCGGAGACATCGACCAGATTCGATGCGGATTGCGGACGATCGCAATTTCCGATATTTGCACTCAGAAACTACGCTTGAGACTCGACAGCAGAAGCCGTCCGGCTTTCCCGCTGATTCAAATCCGATCGAGAGAGGTGTTCCGATGTCAACCGTCGCCATCGTCCAGAACGCATCGACAGTCGTCATTCATGCCGTTCAGTTCCATGATGAGGCGCATCTCCAGCCGGCCGAGTGCAGGATGCTCAGTCGGCTTGAATCCTGTCTGCATCGTGGCTGCATCATCTCCATCGAACATACCGAGCAGATCCAGCCCAGATACACCACCTGGAAGCTCTGGGAGCCGCCGAGCTGTTACGACGGCGACATGGACGCCGTGCATGGCGCGATCGCGCGCTGCCGTCAGGCCCATTGCGACCATCACATCCGCCTGAACATCGAGGATCTGAGCTATCGCAGCCGGCTCGCGCTCATGGTCCATCGCCCGCATTGAAGCGGTTGCGGCCTGTTGTGTGTCATAGCCCCATGACAGCGACGTTCGTACCGGCACTGGTGATCCAGGCCGATCACTGTGTGGAACAGCCGACGGTCACTATCCTACCGGTGACAGGAACCCGTCTGAGGAACACGAAGCCTGGTTTAAAGCGAACGGCGACCGGACCGGACCAGCGCAAAGGGCAGCGCAACAAGCCGTTGTCCGAGGCACGACAGCGATTTAACCAGGGCATTGCCAAGACGCGCCCCCGTTTAGAACAGGCGTTTGTCTCGATTGTGCCGATGGGCGGCAGATGATTCGCGCCATCGGTCGGGCGCGCGCCAACTTTGCCATGACATGGGTGGCAAGTAAACAACCCTCGACTGAAGTCGAAGGCTTTATTGTGAGACGCAGCAAACATGGTTGACCACATCCCCAACATTGGGCGTGTTTACAGCCGCCCTTGGTAGCGGGGCTCCGCTGCCAATCCGGGCCAGGTTTCGACTGGCGTTGCAGTCGGCGTGCGCCCGGAGACCACACTGTATTATACACCACATGGTGCGCTTCGCGCACCCGCCATTCCTCCCGCGACTCAAGTCGCGGGTTTCCTTGCGGAGGGTCTATGAATGGCGCGGGGTCGGCGTGGTGACTGGCTTTGGTGATCCACTCCGAACGCTGCGTCCGCTTGGCGCGCACCACCTCATCCAGCGGCGGCAAGTCGATGATCAGCACTTCCTTGGGGCTCAGGCGCGACCCTAAACGCATGACACGAGCCGGGTCAGACGGGGAGAACCACACCGGCGGTGACGGCCTGGACATGACTGAGATTTCAGGGCATTGACCAGGTCTTCTCAGACACTGATGAGCGGTGCCTCCCCAGCGCGCTGTTCATACCCCCCGAGGCCAATTTATACTGATCCCTGATTGATTTTTAGCGGATACGGCTTACGGGAGAGCGGCATGAAAAAGGTCGAGGCGATCATCAAACCCTTCAAGCTAGACGACGTGCGCGAGGCGCTGTCGGCGGTCGGCATCACGGGCATGACGGCGATCGAGGTCAAGGGCTTCGGCCGACAAAAGGGCCACACCGAGCTCTATCGCGGGGCGGAGTACGTGGTCGATTTCCTCCCCAAGATCAAGATCGAGCTGATACTGGCCGATGATCAGGTCGAGGAGTGCATCAATGCCATCACCACAGCCGCGCGCACCGGCAAGATCGGTGACGGCAAGATCTTCGTCTCAGAGGTGACGCGCGTGGTGCGCATCCGCACTGGAGAGGAGAACGAGGTCGCGATCTAGCCGGCTCGCCCCGGACTTAGTTGCGATCGAGTTGGAGCGAGTCCCAGATTCGGCGCGCTAGATCGACCTTTTCGGGCCGGATCTCGTCGGGGACAAAACGCCCCTGCTGACGGTTGAGGTCAAGCACCCGCTTGACATCGGCCGCGAGATCATCCTTGCCGAGGGCGCGATAGGCGTCGATCAGCACCTCCAGCGCATCGTCCACGGCGCTGGTGCGCTGATAATGTTGGATGACGTAGTTGGCGCGATTGGCCGCCGCCAGATAGGCCCCGCGCTTCATGTAATAGCGTGCGACATTGACCTCGTTCATGGCCAGGTTGTTACGTAGATAGACCATGCGCTGGCGTGCATCCTCGGCGTACTTGCTGTTCGGGAAGCGTTCGACCAGCACCGCAAAGTCCTTGAAGGCATCCATGGCCGAGCCTGGATCGCGCTGTGAGGCGTCGGTCGGGATGAAGCGGTCGAGGAAGCCAATGCTGCGGTTGTAGTTGACGATGCCCTTGAGGTAATAGGCATAATCGACATAGGGGTTCTGGGGATAGAGCTTGATGAAACGATCCGCCGCCGCCAATGCGTCCTCAGGTTCATCGGCACGATAATAGGCGTAGGCGACATCCAGTTGCGCCTGCATGGCGTAGCGCCCGAAGGGATAGCGGGCCTCAAGCTTCTCATAGAGCTCGATGGCGCGTTTGTAGGAGCCTGAGTCGAGTTCCGCGGCGGCCTCGGCATAGAGCTTAGCGGCACTCCAGCCCTCAGTTTCATCGATTTCCTTGCCGAAGATCCCGCACCCGGCTAGCGTCACGGCGAGCAGGAGTGCGGTCAATCGTGTTAAGGTTCGTGACATGTTGCATGAGTATCTGTTTCAAAACGGTTCCAGTATACCCGAACCCCTGTCTTGGCGAGTGTGCTTAAGCCTTGGGTCTGCGGGGTCTGGTCTCTGATGGACTGGATACGGACTGAATGAGCTCGATTTCCACCGAAACCGTCCGCCGTTCGCTCCGGGTCGATCCCGATCTCGCCGGCGACCGGCTCGACCGTGTGCTGGCAAGGTTGTTGCCGGAGTTCTCGCGTGGGCGGCTCCAGCGCTGGATCGAGGCCGGCCAGGTGCTGGTCGACGATCGGCCCTGTCGAGTGCGCGACAAGGTCTGGGGTGGTGAGTCGATCCGGATCGAGGCCGAATTGGCGGCAGTCGATACGCATCAGCCACAGGCGATTGCGCTCGATCTGGTCTACGAGGACGCGCATCTGCTGGTGATCAATAAACCCGCCGGTCTGGTCGTACATCCGGCGGCCGGCAATCCGGACGGCACACTTCAAAACGCCTTGCTGCATCGGGCCCCTGAGCTTTCGGCCCTGCCGCGCGCCGGGATCGTGCATCGGCTCGACAAGGACACCACGGGTCTGATGGTGGTTGCGCGTACACTCCAAGCCCATCATGCGTTGGTTGAGCAGCTTCGGCGGCGGATCGTGCATCGCGAATATCGGGCGCTGGTGCTGGGCACCCTGGTCGCGGGCGGGCGGGTCGAGGCACCCATCGGTCGCCACCCGACCCAGCGTACCAAGATGGCCGTGGTCAATAACGGGCGCGCGGCCATCACCCATTATCGCGTCCTGGAATCCTATCCGGGGCATACCCTGTTGGCGGTCGAGCTAGAGACCGGACGCACCCATCAGATCCGGGTGCACATGGCCCATATCCATCATCCGCTGGTCGGCGATACGACCTATGGTGCGCGTCCGCGTCCCCCGCGCGGCTGTCGTCCCGAGCTGGCCGCCGCCCTGCAGGGTTTTCCGCGTCAGGCCTTGCACGCCATCCGTCTCGGACTCATCCATCCGGTCACTGGCGCCGAGATGCTCTGGGAGATCCCCATGGCCCCCGATCTAGCGGCCCTGTTGGATCTGTTGCGCTGGAAGGCGACCGATGGAATTGATCACTCCTGACTGGCCGGCACCGGACTGGGTGCGGGCCTGCTCGACCACCCGTGTGGGTGGTGTCAGCCGGGGTCCGTTCGCCAGCCTCAATCTCGGCGATCATGTCGGTGACGATCCAGGTCATGTTGCGCGCAATCGCGACCTCCTCTGCTCAAATTTGGGTCTGCCCGCCGCCCCCATGTGGCTGCGTCAGGTCCATGGTTGCGAGGTCGCGCGGGCCGAATGTCCGGTTGCGGCCATCCCCGAGGCCGATGCCGCGGTCGCGACCTCGCCCGGCGTCGTGTGCGCCGTCATGACTGCCGACTGTCTGCCGTTATTGCTCTGTGACGAGCAGGGCACGCGCGTGGCGGCGGTCCATGCCGGTTGGCGCGGACTGGCCGGCGGCGTGCTGGAGCGCGCGGTGGCGGCCATGGTGGTCGCGCCTGAACGGCTGTTGGCCTGGATGGGGCCGGCGATCGGCCCCGACGCCTTCGAGGTCGGTTCTGAGGTGCGTTCCACCTTCGTCACCGAGTATCCTGAGACCGCCGCCGCCTTTCGCCCCAGCCGAAACCAGGCACGAGGCGAACGCTGGCTGACCGATCTCTTTGAGCTCGCCCGGTTCAGACTCGCGCGACTCGGTATCGGGCGGGTGTATGGGGGAGGGGACTGCACCTTCTCCCAGCCGCGGCGTTTCTTTTCCTACCGGCGCGACGGCACGACCGGCCGTCTGGCCAGTCTGATCTGGCTCGTGCCGAACGACAGCCATGGGAGCTGATGACTGTGACGGATACCCTGTCTGACTGGAATCTCCTGACCCTGGTCGGTGCCGACCGACCCGGCATCGTCGCGCGCATCACGCGCGTCCTCTATGAATGCGGCTGCAACCTGGGCGAGGCCTCGATGATCCGGCTCGGCGGCAACTTCACCATCATGCTGATGGTCAGCGGCGCACGCCCGGAGGCCGAGATCCGAGACGCACTGGCACCCGTGGCCCAGGAGCTGGATCTGCGCCTTCATCTCGATCCGCTGAGCGGCGGACTGCACCAGCACCTGATGCCCAACGTCCAGGTGCGGGTAACAGGTGCCGATCGCGCTGGGATCGTCGCCGAAGTGACCGAGATCCTAGCCGAGCAAGGGGTCAACATCCTAGAACTGGACTCAGATGTGGCGGGGGACCGCGACCATCCGATCTATATCATGAATATCCAGGGCTATAGCGACCGCACCCTCGAGTCCCTGGCCGACGCACTGGCGCCGATGACCGCGCGCGGCGTATCGGTGGATGTCTCACCGGTCGATGTGCTGATCGGTTGAGTCATGGCGATCCTCGAGATCCTCAAACTACCAGATCCGCGGCTCAAGCAGATCTCCGAACCGGTCGAGACCTTCGATCAGTCCTTGCGCGACTTCATCGCCGATCTGGAAGAGACCCGTCTGGCCGGCCCTGCCGCCGTCGGCATCGCCGCGCCCCAGGTCGGATGCTTGCGGCGGATCGTCATCGTCGACGTCTCGGCGCGGCCCAAGACGCCCAATCACGGTCATCTGGTGCTGATCAACCCAGAGATCACCCACTGGGAGGGCTTTGCCCTGGGCCGTGAGGGCTGTCTCTCGGTCCCTGATTACACAGGCAACGTGATCCGCGCCACCCAGATCCGGCTTAAGGCCCAGGATCTTGAGGGCAACATGCACCAGTACGAGCTGGAGGGGTTTGAGGCGCGCGCGGTCCAACACGAACTCGACCATCTCGACGGACTGCTGTTCGTCGACCGGGTGGTGAGCCGCCGTACCGATCTCTATCGGCGTAAGGTCTACAAATAGCCCGAACCGGCGATTTCCTCACAGGGTATAACGCCAATGAAACAGCGCCTCTTTCGGCTTCCACTTCCGCTCATCGCCCTGCTGATCGCGACGACGACCACGGCGGCGCCCTCTTCGGTGCCCTTGTCGGACCTCTTCCCGACTCCGGCCCAGACCAAGACCGCCATCGTCATCAACAAGGTGCTGGAACGCTATCACTACCGCAAGGTCGTGCTCGACCGCGACTTCGCCGCCGCGGTGCTTGAGCGCTATCTCAAGGCGCTCGATCCGAGCCGTACCTTCTTCCTGGCGCGTGACGTGGAGCGGTTCCAGAATGGCGCGCGCCAGCTTGATGAGAATCTGCGCCGGGGCGAGTTGGACATCGCCTTCGACATCTTCCGCGTCTACCGGATGCGGGTCGACGAGCAGGTTGCCCACGCGCTCAAGCTGCTCGAAGGCCGCTTCGAGTTCGACACCCCCGAGACCTTCAGCTTCGAGTCTGACGAGACACCCTGGGCGCGCGACAAGACCGAGCTCGACGAACGCTGGCGCAAGCGTGTCAAGTACGATTACCTGTCGCTGCGGCTGGCCGATAAGTCCGACGCGGAGATCCGCGACCGGCTGCGCAAGCGCTACGAGGGGCTGGCACGGCGTATCCATCAGTTCAAGGGCGAGGACGTGTTCCAGACCTTCATGAATGCCTATACCGAGACCATCGAACCGCACACCAGCTATATGTCGCCGAGCACCTCGGAGAACTTCGACATCAGCATGAAGCTCTCGCTGGAAGGCATCGGCGCCGTACTGCGCTCGGACAACGAATACACGGTCGTCCAGAGCACGGTTCCGGGGGGGCCGGCGCGCGAGTCTGGCCAAATATGGGCCGGCGATCAGATCCTCGGTGTGGCCCAGGGACTCGATGGTCCCATGGAGGATGTGGTCGGCTGGCGTCTGGAGGACGTGGTCGATAGGATCCGCGGTCCCAAGGGGTCGGTGGTGCGACTGCAGATCCAGCCCAAGGCCGGCGGTTCGTCCAAGCCCGTGCGCGAGGTCACCCTGGTACGCAAAGAGATCAAGCTCGAGGATCAGGCGGCCAAGAGCTATGTGGTTGAGGATCTCAGCAACGCCCCCGGACTCAAGATCGGGGTGATCGAGATCCCGGCCTTCTATCGCGACTTCGAGGCCGAGGGCAGTGGTACGTCTGATTTCCGCAGCACCACGCGCGATGTTCAGCGCCTCATCAATGAGCTGTTGATGCGCGGGATCGATGGGCTGCTGATCGATCTGCGTTCCAATGGCGGAGGCTCGCTCGCCGAGGCCACCGCGCTGACCGGTCTGTTTATCGATCTAGGCCCCGTGGTCCAGGTCAGGGATGCCTTCGGCAAGGTCGAGGTCGAGGCCGACCGCGATCCAGGCGTGGCCTACAACGGGCCACTGGCGGTGCTGGTCGACCGTGAGAGCGCCTCGGCCTCCGAGATCTTCGCCGCCGCCATCCAGGACTATGGGCGCGGGATCATCATCGGCGAACCGACCTTCGGCAAGGGTACGGTACAAACCCTGATCGATCTCAACCGCTATGTGCCAGGCGAGAAGGGCAATCTGGGACGGTTACGTCTGACCATGGCCGAGTTTTTCCGCATCAGCGGTGGTAGTACCCAGTTGCGCGGCGTGGAGCCGGATATTCGTTTCCCGACCGCCGAGTTCATCGGTAAACATGGCGAACGTTCGCTCGACAACGCCCTGCCTTGGACCCAGATCGATCCAGCCAACTTCAAGAAGGTCGGCGAGTTGCGCTTTGACGCCCTGGCGCGGCGTTCTGCCGAGCGCGTGGCCAAGGATGAGGGCTTCAGGATGCTCATAGAGCGCAGCCAGCTGATGCGTGAGGTCGAGAACCAAAAACAGGTGTCGCTGCGCGAATCCGAGCGGCGCGCCGAGGATGAACGACGCAACCGGCGCTTCAAGGCCGATCAGGAGCGTTTCCTGCGCGCGCGCGGCCTGACCCCGGTCGATGAAGAGGCCGATCAGGTCGACGAGGAGGCCCTAGAAAAGCAGCGCGCGGTCATTGCACGCATCGAGGTCGAGGAGGCCGCGCGCATCCTGGCCGACAGCCTCCTGATGCAGCGTGGGAATGCCGGGCCACGCGCCGTGATGAGGGATTGAGCTTGAGCGAGACCGCGATGGATCTGGGGCCGATGCTCGACCGGCTCCAACGGGCCGGCGCGAGCGCGGCGCTGCGCGACAATCGGATCGGCCTCGAGAAGGAGGGTCTGCGGGTTGCGCCGGACGGACGCTTGGCAAAGACCCCTCATCCGCCGGCGCTTGGCTCGGCGCTCACCCACCCGCACATCACGACCGACTTCTCCGAGGCCCTGATCGAGCTGGTGACGCCGGCGCTGACCGACCCGCGTGCCGTGCTCGATTTTCTGCGCGATGCCCATGTCTTCGTCAATCGCCATCTGGGCGACGAGCGGCTGTGGGCGACCAGCATGCCCTGCGTCATCGAGGGCGCCGCCTCCATTCCGCTCGCCTACTATGGCACCTCCAACGCCGCGACCATGAAGACCGTCTATCGGCGCGGGCTCGGCAATCGCTATGGACGGGTGATGCAGGTGATCGCCGGGGTCCATTTCAATTTTTCGTTCGCCGATGACTTCTGGAGCCTGTATCAGGTCGAGCGTGCCGACCATACGGATCCGATCGCGTTCCGCTCCGAGGCCCAGATGGGCATGATCCGGAACCTCCAGCGGATCGGTTGGCTGGTGCCCTATCTGTTCGGGGCCTCGCCGGCGGTCTGCGACAGTTTCGTTCAGGGACGCAAGACCGATCTGGAGCGGTTCGATCCCTACACACTCTATTACCCCTATGCCACCTCGCTGCGTCTGGGCGACATCGGCTATCAGAACAAGCAAGAGGAGGGGACCGGGATCAAGGCCTGTTATGACAGCCTGGATGCCTATGTCCGCAGCCTCACCTGGGCCATCGAGACCCCCTGTCCACAATACGAGGCGATCGGGGTCAAGGTCGGGGATCGCTATGAGCAACTCAACGCCAATGTGCTCCAGATCGAAAACGAGTACTACAGCACGGTGCGACCCAAGCAGATCACTGAGTGGCTGGAGAAGCCGACCCATGCCCTGCGCCGGCGCGGGATCCGGTATGTCGAGCTGCGCTCGCTCGACGTCAATCTTTATGAGCCTCTGGGTGTCGGTCTGGAACAGCTGGAGTTCTTAGAGACCCTGATGCTGTATGCGCTGCTCCAAGACAGCCCACGTATCGGGACGCGCGAACGGCGCGACATCGACGAGAATCAGTTGCGGGTGGCCCATCGTGGGCGCGAACCCGGGTTGCGTCTGACGCGCGATCGCGAGGAGGTCGCGCTTCACCTCTGGGCGCGTGAGATTCTCGACGGCATGGCCGGGGTCGCCGAACTGCTCGACGGCGGGGCAGAGGGACCGCACTTGGCGAATCTAAGACAGCAGCGCGAGAAGATCGATCATCCGGATCTGACCCCATCGGCCCGGATGCTGGACGAGATGCGCGAACGGGCTGAAAGCTTCTTCAGCCTGGCCTGGCGCTGGTCGGAGGCGCATCGTCAGGCGTTCCGAGAGGTGCAGCTCGCCCCCGAGCAAAACGCCCTCTTTGAACGCCTGGCCGCAGAGTCGCTCGCGCGTCAACGGGAGATCGAGTCGGCGGACCAGGTGGATTTCGATACCTTCTTGGCCGACTACTTCGCCGGTCGCCCCCCATCCCTGCCTGGATCGGCCTGAGTGGCAAGATCCAGCCCCAAGCGGATGTCTTGCTTCAGCGAGGCCGGTTTCACTCGGACCTTGCCCGCCGGCGCGCGGCGCACCCGCGGGCGGAACTCGCCGTAGCCTTTGAGCCATCTCGCCCATCGGGAACAGGATTGACAGCGCCTATCGAGCCGGTCAAACACCTTCGAGACGGCAGAGCCATTACCGGTAAACAACCCTCGACTGAAGTCGAAGGCTTTATTGTGAGACGCAGCAAACATGGTTGACCACATCCCCAACATTGGGCGTGTTTACAGCCGCCCTTGGCAGCGGGGCCCCGCTGCCAATCCGGGCCAGGTTTCGACTGGCGTTGCAGTCGGCGTGCGCCCGGAGACCACACTGTCTTATACACCACATGGCGCACTTCGTGCACCCGCCATTCCTCCCGCGACTCAAGTCGCGGGAGGAATGGCGGAGGGTCTATGAACATGCAGGAACGAACAACAGTCAAAGAGACTGTTCAAGCCCTTGTCAAGTCGACCGAATCTGCCTCGACCCGCACGGTGGCGGCTGTGGATCTCGGTTCCAACAGTTTTCATATGGTTGTCGCCCGTATCACCGACGGCCATGTTCAGATCACCGATCGTCTCAAAGAAATGGTGCGGCTCGGCGAGGGTCTGACCGAGGAGCGCCTGCTCAAACCCGAGGTCGCCGAACGTGCGCTCGCCTGTCTCGAACGCTTTGGTCAGCGTCTGCGTGGCTTTGCGCCTGAGGATGTGCGCGCGGTCGGCACCAACACACTGCGCCAGCTTGCTCCGAACGACGACTTCATCCAGCGCGCCGAGGCCGCGCTCGGTTATGGGATCGACGTCATCGCTGGACGGGAGGAGGCACGTCTGATCTATCTGGGTGTGGCCTATGGGTTGGCCGCCGGCGGCGAACGGCGGCTGGTGGTCGATATCGGCGGCGGCAGTACCGAGATGATCGTCGGGCGCGCCTTCTTACCCAGTCTGCGCGAGAGCCTCCATATGGGCTGTGTGAGCATGACCCAGCGTTATTTCGCCGATGGGCGGATCACGGCCAAGGCCATGCAGCGCGCCGAGCTTGCAGGTGCCCTCGAGGTCCGACCGGTACGCGAGCTCTTCCGTCGCGCCCGCTGGGAACGGGCCGTAGGGAGCTCCGGGACCATCCGCGCCATCGCGTCTGTGGTCCAGGCCGAGGGCTGGTGTGAGGACGGCATCTCGGCCGAGTCGCTCGCGCGTCTGCGCACGGCCCTGATCGATGCCGGCAAGGTTTCGGCCTTGCCCTTCAAGGCGCTGAGCGAGGAACGCCGTCCGGTCTTCGCCGGAGGTGTGGCCGTGCTGTGCTCAGTGTTCAACTCGCTCGGCATCGCCCAGATGCAGGTCTCGGACTATGCCCTGCGTGAGGGTCTGCTCTATGAGATGATGGGGCGCCACCAGCCGGGCGACGTGCGCGAGCGGACCATTGCCACACTCTGTCGTCAGTTCCACGTCGATCAGGAACATGCACGCAGGGTCGAGGCGACGGCACTGAGTCTCTACCATCAGTTGGTCAAGCCCTGGTCGCTCGACAATCTGGATTATCCGCTGATGCTTGCCTGGGCGGCCCGTCTGCACGAGATCGGCGTCATGGTCGCCCACAGCCAGTATCAGAAGCATGGGGCCTATCTCGTGCGCAACGCCGATCTGCCTGGATTCACACGTCAGGAGCAGGCGCTGCTCGCGACCCTGGTACTCGGACATCGACGCAAGTTTCCGATTCAAGAGTTTGCCGCGCTGCCTCAGGGTGTGCAGTCGGCGGCGCGGCGGCTGTGTGTCATCCTGCGTCTGGCAGTGCTGCTGCACCGTGGGCGCTCGGTCGACAGCAAGCCGAATCCGCTCATTCAGGTCGAGGGTGAGACCCTAACCCTGAGCTTCCCCACCGGCTGGCTCGTCAGCCATCCGCTGACCCAGTTGGAATTGGAACAGGAGGCCGAACGCCTGGCGGCCTCCGGGATGGTGTTGCGCTTTGGTTGAGCGGAGATCGCTCGACACTGCCCCTGTTTGCAGGCGTCTCAGCGCTTCTTCGGCGGCATCAAATCGGTGATGGATCCATGCGCCATCTCGGCGGCGAGTCCAATGGTCTCGCACAGGGTCGGATGCGGGTGGATGCTGAGTGCGATGTCCTCCATGTCGGCGCCCATCTCCAGCGCCAAAACCGCCTCGCCGATCAGTTCGCCGGCGTTGGGTCCGACGATCCCGGCGCCCAGGAGGCGCTTGGTCTCTGGATCGAATAGCAGCTTGGTGAACCCCTCGTCGCGGTGGAGGCCGAGGGCGCGTCCGCTCGCCGCCCAGGGGAAGACCCCCTTCTCGTAGGGGATGCCCTGGGCCCTGGCCTGGGTCTCGGTCAGGCCCATCCAGGCGACCTCGGGGTCCGTATAGGCGACGGCGGGGATGGTCAGGGGATCGAAGGCGGAGGGGAGACCAGCGATGACCTCGGCAGCGACCCTGGCCTCGTGCATGGCCTTGTGGGCGAGCATCGGAGCGCCGACCACATCGCCAATGGCAAAGATGTGCGGGACATTGGTGCGCTGCTGCTGATCGACCTTGATAAAGCCATGCGGATCGACCGCCACGCCCGCTGCCTCGGCGTTGATCTGCTGGCCGTTGGGCAGACGACCGACCGCAACCAGCACCTTGTCGTAGAGTTCCTCACCCGGATGCTGACCCTCGAACACCACCCTGATGCCCTCGGGACCGGCGCTCATGCTGGCAACCCTAGTTTTGAGCCAGATGTTCTCGTAGCGCTTTTTGACGACCTTTTCGAGCACCCTGACCAGATCCAGGTCACAGCCCGGCATGAGCTGATCCTTGAGCTCGACGATGTCGATCCGAGCCCCGAGGGCGCTGTAGACGCTCGCCATCTCCAGACCGATGATGCCGCCGCCGATGATCAGCAGCCGCTCCGGGACATCGGTCAGGGCCAGGGCGTCGGTCGAGTCCATGACCCGCGAGTCCTCGTGCGGGAAGCCGGGGATCCTCAGCGGCGAGGAGCCGCAGGCGATGATGGCCTGATCGAAACGGACCCGTACCCGACCCTCAGGGGTCTCGACCCCAATCCGGTTGGGCGACTCGAAACGCCCGGTACCCTGGATGACCTGGACCTGGCGCTGCTTGGCCAATGCAGCCAGTCCGCTGGTGAGCCTGGCGACCACCCTGTCCTTGCCGGCCCGCATCCTGGCCAGGTCGATCTCAGGCGCGCCATAGGTCACGCCCATGACGCCGAGCGTCTTGACCTCTTCCATGATGGCGGCCGTGTGCAGCAACGCCTTCGAGGGGATGCAGCCGACATTGAGACAGACCCCGCCAAGCCTCGGATAACGCTCGACCAGGACGACCTTCTTGCCCAGGTCGGCGGCGCGGAAGGCCGCCGTGTAGCCGCCGGGTCCGGCACCGAGCACCAGGACCTCGGTCAGGATCTCCTGGACGGCGGCGCTCTCGACTGAGGGTGTGGCGGCGTCATCGGCGGCGCTCGCGTTGTTCTCGGTGATCGCCGCCGACCCTGACTCAGCCTCAACCTCAAGGCTGAGGATCGGGTCGCCCTGCGAGATCAGATCATCGACCTTGACATGGATGGTCTGTACGATCCCGGCCCGGGGCGAGGGGATCTCCATACTGGCCTTGTCGCTCTCGACCGTGATCAGTGACGTCTCGGGTTCGACCCGATCACCGGGTGCGACCAGGATCTCGATGACCTGTACCTCCTTGAACTCTCCGATGTCCGGAACCTTGACCTCGATGATGGTGCTCATGGTGGGGCTTCTCTCACGGGCGCTGACAATCGTTATGGGATAAGGCCCGCCATCCTATCAGATCAGCAGGCGTCGGATATCGCCGAGCAGCTCGCGCAGCAGGCTGGTGAAGCGCGCCCCATCGGCACCATCGACCACGCGATGGTCGTAGGACAGCGACAGCGGCAGCATCAGACGCGGGACGAACTCGCGCCCGTTCCAGACCGGCCTCATCTCGGCGCGTGAGATGCCGAGGATGGCGACCTCAGGCGCGTTGACGATGGGGGTAAAGGCGGTCCCACCGATGCCGCCGAGACTGGAGATCGAGAAGCAGCCCCCCTGCATCTCGCCGGGCAGCAGCTTGCCGTCGCGCGCCTTGGCGCTCAGCTCCGCCAGTTCGGTGGCGAGCTGGTGCAGGCCCTTTTGATCGACATCGCGCACCACCGGGACAACCAGTCCGTTTGGGGTGTCGACCGCGACCCCGATATGGGTGTAGTGCTTGTAGACGAGACCCTCGCCGTCCGGGGTCAGGGAGGCCTTGAGCAGGGGCATCCGGGCCAATGCAACCGCCACAGCCTTGAGCAGGAAGGGCAGGAGTGTGAGCCTGACGCCGGCCTTGGCCGAGGTGTCCTTCTGGGCCTGGCGGAAGGCCTCCAACTCGGTGATATCGGCCTCGTCGAACTGGGTGACGTGCGGAATCCCCATCCAGCAGCGATGCAGATGACGCCCGCTGAGCTTGCGGATGCGCGGCAGCTCCCGGATCTCGGTCGGACCAAAGCGGCCAAGATCGACCTCGGGCGCGCTCGGCGGCTGAAAGGCCCCCAGGGGGCTTGGCTCGGGCGCCACGCCGCCGCCCTGGGCCAGGATCTGCTTGACATAGCCCTGGACATCCTCCTTGAGGATGCGGCCCTTGGGGCCCGAGCCCTTCAGGCGCGCCAAGTCCACGCCCAGCTCGCGCGCGAAGCGACGCACGGCAGGGCTCGCATGGGCCTTACGGCCCCGGGCGATGGCGGTCATGTCCTCGGGGCGGGGGAGGATCGGCGCCTGACGCGGCTCGGTCTCGCCGGGGATGCGGCGGGGCGGTTTCACCTCGGTTTCGGAGCGCGCCTCGGGTTGCAGGTGGGCCTCGGCCAGGTGCTTAGGTCCAGCTTCAGCCGGACTCGTCTGGTTTTGGGTGTGGCTCGACCCGGAGGTCTCGACCCGCATCAGCCGATCGCCCTGGCTGACGCGATCGCCGACCTTGACCAGGAGCTCCTTGACGACCCCAGCGATGGGCGCCGGGACCTCGATGGTCGCCTTGTCGCTTTCAAGGGTCAGAATGGATTGTTCGGCCTCGATCCGATCGCCGGGGGCGACCAGGATCTCGATGACCTCGACACCAGAAAAGTCGCCGATGTCGGGCAATAAAATCTCTTCGAGACGTGACACGCGCACTGCTCCTGAAGGCTGTTGGCCGGATGACTCAAACGTTGACGGGATTGGGCTTGTCCGGATCGATATGGTAGCGGGCGATGGCGTCCGTCACCATTGATATTGGAACCGTCCCCTCGTCGGCGAGCGCCTTGAGCGCGGCGAGCGCGATCTGATGGCGATCGACCTCGAAGAACCTCCTGAGCTGACGGCGCAGGTCACTGCGACCGAAGCCATCGGTCCCCAGGGTCACATAGCGACGCGGTACATAGGGCCGGATCTGGTCGGCTTGGAGCCGGATGTAATCGGTGGCGGCGACGATGGGGCCATGCGTGGCACCGAGCTGGGATTCGACCCAGGTGCGGCGCGGCGGCTGATCCGGATGGAGCCGATTCCAGCGCTCGATCTCGATGCCCTCGCGGCGCAGCTCGTTGAAGCTGGTGACGCTCCAGACGGTCGCCCCAACGCCGAAGTCCTGCTCCAGAAGCTCAGCCGCGGCCAGGGCCTCGCGCAGGATGGCGCCCGAGCCGAGCAATTGCACCTGGTATTTGGCATCGCTGGCCTGCCGCACTGGATACAGCCCCCTGAGGATCCCTTCTCTGCACCCCTCGGGCATCGGCGGCTGGACGTAGTTCTCGTTCATTGCGGTGATGTAATAGAAGACGTCCTCCTTGTCCTGATACATCCGACGCAGACCATCCTGGATGATCACCGCCAGCTCATAGGCATAGGCCGGGTCATAGGCTACGCAGTTGGGGATGGTCGAGGCCACTACCAGGCTGTGACCGTCTTGATGTTGGAGTCCCTCGCCGGCGAGGGTGGTGCGCCCGGCAGTCCCGCCGATCAGGAAGCCGCGTGCGCGCATGTCACCCGCCGCCCAGGCCAGATCGCCGATGCGCTGGAAGCCGAACATCGAGTAGAAGATATAAAAGGGGATCATGCTCTGGCCATGGTTGGCGTAGGCCGTGGCCGCCGCGATCCAGGACGACATGGCCCCGGCCTCGTTGATGCCCTCTTGCAGGATCTGGCCCTTCTTGTCCTCGCGGTAATACATGACCTGATCGGAGTCAACCGGCTCATAGAGCTGACCCTGAGAGGCATAGATCCCGAGCTGGCGGAACATGCCCTCCATGCCGAAGGTGCGCGCCTCGTCCGGGACGATGGGCACCACCAACCGACCGATCTGCTTGTCGCGCACCAAGAGCGTGAGCAACCGCACGAAGGCCATGGTGGTCGACAGCTCCTTGTCGCCGCTGCCGTCGAGCAGCGACTGGAAGGCATCGAGCCCTGGTACCTGGAGTGGCGCCGCCTGGTCGCGACGCGCCGGCAAAAATCCGCCGAGCTGTTCGCGCCGGGCATGCATGTACCTGACCTCCTCACTGTCGGGCGCCGGCTTGTAAAAGGGCGTGGCATTGAGCTGGTCGTCCGAGATCGGGATGTTGAAACGGTCGCGAAAGGCGCGCAGCGCGCTCTCGCCCATCTTCTTCTGCGAGTGGGTGATGTTCATGCCCTCTCCGGCCACCCCCATCCCGTAGCCCTTGACCGTCTTGGCCAGGATCACGGTCGGCTGGCCGGTGCAGCGCACGGCGGCAGCATAGGCATTAAAGATCTTGATCGGGTCATGACCGCCGCGATTGAGTCGCCAGATGTCCTCGTCGGTCATGTTGGCGACCATGGCCTTGAGCTCGGGATATTTGCCGAAGAAGTGTTGGCGGGTGTAGGCCCCGCCCTTGGCCTTGTAGGCCTGATAGTCGCCATCCACGCACTCTTCCATGCGCTTGAGCAGCAGACCCTGCTTGTCGCGCGCAAACAGCGGATCCCAGTAGCGCCCCCAGATGACCTTGATGACGTTCCAACCCGCGCCGCGGAACACGGCCTCTAGCTCCTGGATGATCTTGCCATTGCCGCGCACCGGTCCGTCGAGGCGTTGCAGATTGCAGTTGACGACGAAGATCAGGTTGTCGAGCCGCTCGCGCGCCGCCAGCGAGATCGCGCCCAGGGATTCCGGTTCGTCCATCTCGCCGTCGCCGAGAAAGGCCCAGACCCTGCGTCCGCTGGTATCGAGCAGCCCGCGATCGTGCAGATAGCGCATGAAGCGTGCCTGATAGATGGCCATCAGCGGCCCGAGCCCCATGGAGACCGTCGGGAACTGCCAGAAACCCGGCATCAGCCAGGGGTGCGGATAGGACGACAACCCGTTGCCATCGACCTCCTGCCGGAAATTGTAGAGCTCATCCTCGCTGATCCGGCCCTCGAGGAAGGCGCGGGCATAGATGCCAGGGGCGGTGTGACCCTGGAAGAACACCAGGTCCCCGCCGTGATCCTGGGTGCGGGCGTGCAGGAAGTGGTTATAGGCCACATCGATCAGGGTCGCCGAAGAGGCAAAGCTTGAGATGTGTCCACCGAGTTCGGTCGAGAGCTGATTGGCCTGGACCACCATGGCCATGGCGTTCCAGCGCACCAGCGAGCGTATACGCCGCTCTAGGGCGAGATCGCCCGGATAGGGCTTCTCGGCCTGGACCGGGA
The DNA here is from genome assembly GCF_009664085.1 of Thermochromatium tepidum ATCC 43061. Lineage (NCBI taxonomy): Bacteria > Pseudomonadati > Pseudomonadota > Gammaproteobacteria > Chromatiales > Chromatiaceae > Thermochromatium > Thermochromatium tepidum. The sequence continues at coordinate 460,458 of NZ_CP039268.1, forward strand.
TGGTGTTCAGATAGGCGGTGTTGGCGCTATAGGGCAGATAGGCGCCCGAGCGGCGGGCCTTGTCGATCAGGCGCTCGAGCAGGAAATGGGCGCGCTCGACGCCCTCGTTCTCCAGCACGGTCTCGAGCGAGTCGAGCCATTCCTGAGTCTCTTGCGGATCGATATCGGGCTTGTGGGTCATCAGTGGCTTCCAGGGAAGATTCGAGACAGTGTCCGACACGGACAAGGCCATCAGTATAACTGGATCGGCGGTTATTAAATACTGAGGATTCGATTTAGCAATGCAGTCATTAGGGCTTAAACGGCCTACAAATCGAGACCATCCACTGTGATCGCCGGGGATCTTCGCCGCATCGGTAAGGATCTTTATGGGGTCCTCTCCATCCGTTGCTGTTTGAACTCAGTGACAAAGTCCACCAACCGCCCAGCGCTGATCGCCGCGCGTAGTCTGCGCATCAGGGTCTGGTAGTAATGCAGGTTGTGGATGGTCGCCAGCCGCGCGCCCAGGATCTCCTTGCAACGGTCGAGATGGTGGAGATAGGCGCGGCTGTAGTGACGGCAGGTGTAGCAGTCGCACAGCGGATCGAGCGGACCTTCGTCGGTGCGGTGGATGGCGTTGCGGATGCGCACCACGCCCTGATGGGTGAACAGATGACCGTTGCGGGCGTTGCGGGTCGGCATGACGCAGTCGAACATGTCGATCCCGCGCTGGACGGCGGCGACGATGTCCTCGGGGGTGCCGACGCCCATCAGATAGCGCGGTCGGTCGGTCGGCAGCTTGTCGGAGAGGAAATCGAGCACCCGCAGCCGGTCTTCCTCCGGCTCACCGACCGAGAGTCCACCGATGGCATAGCCATCAAAACCGATCCGCATCAGACCTTCCAGCGACTCGGCACGCGGACGCTCGTACATCCCGCCCTGGACGATACCGAACAGCGCCGCCGGATTGTCACCGTGCGCCTCACGCGAGCGCGCCGCCCAGCGCAGCGACAGCTCCATCGAGACGCGCGCCTGTTCCTCGCTCGCCGGGTAGGGGGTGCATTCGTCGAAGATCATCACGATGTCGGAACCCAGTTCGCGCTGCACCCGCATCGAGATCTCGGGGCTTAAAAACACCGGGCTGCCGTCGACCGGCGATTGGAACCTGACGCCCTCCTCAGTGATCTTGCGCAGCGCGCCGAGACTGAAGACCTGGAAACCGCCCGAGTCGGTGAGGATGGGTCTGTCCCAGTGCATGAAGCCATGCAGATCGCCGAGACGGCGGATGACCTCGGTGCCTGGACGCAGCATCAGATGGAAGGTGTTGGCGAGCAGGATCTCGGTGCCGACCTCCAGCAGTTCTTCCGGGGTCATGGCCTTGACCGTGCCATAGGTACCCACGGGCATGAAGGCAGGGGTCTCGATGGTCCAGCGTGCAAAGGTCAGACGGCCGCGACGGGCAAGGCCATCGCGTGCAAGCAGATCGAAGTGCATCGAATGAGGTTCCTGGTCGGCTTTGAGCGCGCCGGTCGTAAGACGAGAGTTGGGTTTCAACCGCGAAGGAGATCTAAGGGCGCGAGGCATTCGTCATCTGGAGCGCCGTCTGGAGCGCCATCCGCAGACTGCCAAGATCGGCGCGATCGGTCCCGGCCAGATCCAAGGCCGTGCCATGATCGACCGAGGTGCGGATGATCGGTAACCCCAGGGTGACATTGACCGCCTGACCGAATCCCAGATGCTTGAGCACCGGCAGACCCTGATCGTGATACATGGCCAGCACGGCATCGGCGTCCTTCAGGTGCGCCGGGATGAACACTGTATCTGCCGGCAGGGGTCCGACCAGATCCCAACCCAGCGCACGCCGCTCATCGAGCACGGGGGTGATGACCTTGATCTCCTCCCATCCCAGATGGCCAGCCTCGCCGGCATGCGGGTTGAGTCCGCACACCAGGATCCGCGGTCGTTTGAGCCCAAAACGCCTGACCAGATCCAGGTACAGGATATCGACCGCGCGCCCGAGTGAGTCGTGCGTGATCGCCGAACTAACGGCAGACAGCGGCAGATGGGTGGTGGCCAAGGCGACGCGCAGACCAGGTGTGACCAGCATCATCACCGGCTCGGCCCCGCAGCGTTCGGCCAAGAACTCGGTGTGCCCGGTGAAGGGGATCCCGGCCTCGTTGATGACGCCCTTGTGGACCGGCCCGGTGACCAGGGCGGCGAAGGTCCGATCCAGACAGCCGTCGCAGGCGCGTCTCAGGGTCTCCAGCACATAGCCGGCGTTGGCCGGATCGAGCCGACCCGGTGTCGCTGCCCGTGCGAGCTTGACCGGCCAGACCTTGAGCTGACCGGGGCGGCTCGGGGTCGGCGCCTGAGCCGGATCGAAGGGCGCAAGGCTCAACGCCAGACCAAGACGTGCCGCCCGTTCGGCCAGCAGATCCGGGTCGGCGATGGCTACCAGTTCCGCCGCCACCGGCTCGGACGTCGCCAGCCGCACGATTAGATCCGGACCAATGCCGGCCGGCTCGCCCGGCGTCAGGGCCAGTCGCGCTACGGCGGATGCGTTTGAATGTCTCATGGTAACTGTTCAGGTTCCCCATAAAAGAGTCTCTGATCCGGGTTTAAGAACGGGAAGGACAGCTGACAATAAGCGGCATGGAAAGACTGCCCGATCTTGCTGGCCTGACGCACGCGGAGAAAGACGCACTCATTCATGCGCTGTGGGATTGGGTCACCGCGTTGCGCCAGGAAGTCGTCCGGCTGACAGCGGAAGTGACCCGGCTGCAGGGGGAAGTCGCCCATCTGCGCGGGCAGATGGCGAAGAACAGCCGCAACTCGAGCATTCCATCCTCGGCCGAAGGCTTGAAGAAGACGAAGTCGATGCGCAAGCAGGGAAGCCGACCGCCTGGCGGTCAGCCGGGTCATTCCGGTTCGACGCTCAAGCAAGTGGCGCAGCCCGATCACGTGGTGGATCATCCACTGCCCGAGGTATGCGACGTCTGCGGCGAATCGCTCACGGGGCAGGCCACGACCGAAATCCGCCAGGTCTTCGATCTGCCGCCGGTGACAATGGAAGTGACCGAGCACCGGATTCACGCGCTGCGCTGCACCTGCGGCAAACTGCACCGCAGCGAATTCCCGCCCGAGGTCACGGCCCCGGTTCAATATGGCCCCGGCGTCAAGGCGCAGGCGGTCTATCTGACGCAGCACCACATGCTGCCCGTGGCGCGCACCGCCAACGTCCTTGCAGACCTGTATGGTGTGCCGATCTCGACCGGCACGGTTCAGGCCATGATCGGGGAGGCGAGTGAGCGGTTGGCTCCGACGGTCGCGCGGATCGCGGATGCGGTCGCTCAGGCGGATGTCGCGGGCGCCGACGAGTCTGGCTTTCGCGTGGCAGGCAAGCTCAACTGGCTGCACACCGCGGTGACCGACACCCTGACCTGGCTGGGTCTGCATGCCAAGCGCGGCAAGGCGGCGTTTGAGGACTTCGGTCTGCTGTATCGGCTCAAGGGAACGCTGGTTCATGACGGCTGGGCCTCGTATCGGGAACTGACCTGCACCCATGCGCTGTGCAACGCCCATCATCTGCGTGAATTGACCTTCGTCCATGAGGAATGCGGACAAGCGTGGGCCAAGCGCATGATCGATTTGTTGGTCTCTGCCCACCATGAAACGGTGGCCGCCCATGGCCAGCCGCTGACGGCTCTGCGCATCCAGGCGATCCGCACTCACTACGAGGCGATCCTTGCTGAAGCGGCCGCCGCCAATCCAGAGAAACCCGCCAGCGGCAGACGCGGGCGCACGGCGCAAAGCGTGCCGTTCAATCTCTACCGACGATTGCGTGATCATGCCGACGATGTCCTGCGCTTCACGACCGATCCACGCGTTCCGTTCAGTAACAACCTTGCCGAACAAGCGATCCGCATGCCCAAGGTCAAGCACAAGATCGCCGGTTGCTTCCGCACCACCGAAGGCGCACAGGCCTTCTGCATCATCCGCTCCTACCTCGCCACCCTGCAGAAGCAGCACTTCGACCTCTTCCAATCCCTCATCCAAGTGTTCAAGGGCAACACCCCTCAGCCAAATTTCTCGGGGTAGCTTCCCCGGGGCACCTGAACAGTTACGTCTCATGTTTCCTGATCGAGCCGGATCTCGACATAGGCCTCGTCGCGCAACTGACGCAACCACTCCTCGGTCGCCTCCTCGGCCTTGCGTCGCTGGAGCGCCTCGCGCGCCTTGATGCGCAACAAATCTTCGCTACTACTCTGTTGGCGCCGCTCCTCGACCTGCAGGATGTGCCAGCCGAAGGGGCTTTTGAAGGGTTCGCTGATCGCCCCGACCTCCAGGGCGTTCATCTGCGCCTCGAACTCGGGCACTGTTTTGCCCGGCTCGACCCAGCCTAGATCGCCGCCCTTGAGCGCCGAGCCCGTGTCATCCGAGTTGGCCCGTGCCAGGGCGGCGAAATCCTCACCGTTCAGGATACGCTCGCGCAGCTGCAGTAGACGCCGGCGTGCCTCGTCATCTGAGACGAGCTCATTGGTGCGAACCAGGATATGCCGCGCATGGGTCTGGGTGATGTCCTTGGGTGTGGCGGTCTTGATCCCGCTCAGACGGATGATATGGAACCCGCTCGGGCTGCGTATTGGGTCGCTGATCTCGCCCTCGGCCAGGGTTCGGGCCAGATCCGCCGCCAGGCTCGGCACGGCCCCCATCTCGAACCAGCCTAGATCGCCGCCCTCCAGGGCGTTGCTTCCATCCGACTCGCGCGCGGCGACGGCGGCGAAATCGGCCCCGGCGCGCAGACGCGCCACCAACCCCTTGGCCTTGTCCTCGGCGCGCTTGACCTGCTCCGGGGTCGGGTTGTCGGGCAGGGCCACCAGAATGTGCTGTAAGCGGACCTGCTCGCGCTCGATCAGCCGTCCAGACTCGCGCGCCAGGAAACGATCGATCTCAGGTTCGGTGACCTGGATCTTACGGATCACCTCCTGTGCCTGCAGGCGGCTGGTCAGGATCTGCATCCGTGTGTCCTCGCGAAAGTCTTCGAAGCGGATGCCGCCGGCCTCCAGGGTCGACTTGAGCTCGTCGAGCGTCAGATTGTTGCGGGCCGCAATCCCCTGGATCGCCTCTTCCAGGGTCGCCTCGTCGACCTTGATTCCGAGCTGTTTGGCGCGCTGCTGCTGCAAATGCTTGAGGATGAGCCGATCGAGCACCTGCTTGCGCAACTGTTCCGGAGGCGGCACCTCCGTCCCGCGCTGGTTGAGCTGCGGGACCACCAGGGCGATCTCGCGTTCCAGCTCGCTTCGCACCACCACGTCGTCGTTGACCACCGCGACGATGGCATCCAGGGCCTGGGCCGACACAGGCGAAGGTCCCATTCCGAGCGCCAACGCGAGTCCCAAAAGCCCCACCAGTGTGCCTCTATTCGGACTGATAGCCATAGATTCCTCGTTGCAGAACCTTATCGATCGAATTGCCGAAGGAGCCGAGACCGGCCAGCTCCAGTTGCAGCATGACACTGGTGCTCGCCGGCTGGTCGGCGTCGCGCTTGAGATGCTGACCCAGTACGCGCAGTCGCCAGCAACACTGGCCGAACTCAAGCCCGGCGAAGGCCTCGACCGTCTCGTCGTTGAGCAGTGAGTAAAGCCAGCGTCCGACCACCCGCACCCCTGGGCCGATGGGCATCTGGAACGCGAGGTCTGCGTCCTCGTATTTCTCCGACGCCTGGCTGCCGAGATTGTAGCGGTAGGCGAGATTGATCAGGCGTTCGCGGTCGGGGGCATAGCGCAGCTGGAGGATCTGCTTTTCCCAGGCGTTCCCTTCATCATGTGGATTCCATTGCAGCCCCAGCTGAGCACTCCAGTCCTTGTACAGTCGTGCCGCCAGTTCGCCCGCCAGGGACGAGCTCACATCGTCCTGTGAGACCGTGCCGTTGAGCTGGACCCGACGCGCGTCGAGGTAATGGATCTGGCCGAGACTGGCGCGTAGGAGCTCGTCGCCATCGCGGTTGGCGATGGTGCGTGAGGTCAGACCCAGTGTGAGACGGTTCTCGTCGCTGATGCGGTCGTAGCCGGTGAAGCGGTTGGGGCGAAATAGACTCGCGAAGCTGAAATCGAGCGCCGTGGTGTCGAAGCGCGGATTGTCGGACTGATCGGCGTAAGTGGTAAAGACGTAATAGAGCCGGGGTTCGAGTGTCTGCAAGGTCTGGTGCCCGAACCAGTCGGACTCGCGCTCGAAGATCAGCTTGCCGTCGAGATCCAGGCTCGGGATCAGATGGCTCGGCTGAGGGTCGGCGCTCTCCACCTGATCGATGAGGTCGTATTGGGTGTAATAGAGCCGAGCACGCGGGATGAAATGCCCAAAGCCGCGCCGCAGCGGCCAACGCAGTGCAGGGATGGCGACCAGTCGACTGCCATGGACGGCTGAGTCGTGGTCGAAATAGTCATACCGCGCCTCGAAGTCGTATTCCAGTCCAGCAAAGAGTGTGTTGGGCGAGACATTCAATTCGATGTGCGGGAGCTGTCCATAGGGACGGTTGGCCGGCGCGATGCTGGTGTCAACCGTTTGGAACTGCTGCAAGCGCCCCAGCGCCCACCAGCCGTCGCCGCTGTAGCGGACATCCGCGCGCTGACTGAGGTTGCGCACACTCGTCACATCGAGCCGGTTGCCGAAATCGACCAGATAGCGGTCGTCGGAGACCGAGGCATAGTCGATCGCGCTCGACCAGCGCGTGCCGATCCAGGCGGACTGGGTGACATGCAAGGCCCCGCGCACCCCCTCGTCTTCGTTCTTCCAATCGCTCGGCAGGAGCTCACCATCGAGTTCGAGGCGCTGCCAGGGCGAGAGATGGCGGAACTCGGCCCCGAGCATCAGACCGCGCGTGCTCATCAGACGCGGCGTCAGGGTGGCGTCCATGTTGGGCGCGATGTTCCAGTAATAGGGAATACTGAGGTCGAATCCAGTCTCCTCAGAGGTGCCGATGGTCGGGATCAGAAAACCGCTGCGCCGGCGTCCATCGATCGGGAAGGCCAGATAGGGCGTGTAGAGCACCGGTACGTCCCAGAGACTCAGGCGCGCCTGACGCGCCACACCCAGCCCAGTGCCCTGGTCCAGTTCCAGATCACGCGCGCGCAGTGTCCAGGCCGAATTTCCGGGCGGGCAGGTGGTATAGAGCACATCGCGATAACGGCTGCGCTTGGCGTCGAGCAGCCAGGCCTCGTCGGCGGCGCCACGCAGATTGGCCTGGCCGTGCATCCGGTAGCCGGCCCGTTCCAGGTGTCCGTGCTCGGTCTCCAGGTTGTAGTCGGCGCGCTCGCCGATGATCCGCAGCCCTGGAGAGTCCAGCTCGATGCCGCCGGTAGCAGCGACGTCCCCGGTCCTTCGGTCGTAGCGCGAGCGGTCCGCGTACAGTCGGTATGCCTCCTGGACGATCTCGACCTCGCCCTGCAGCTGGATCAGGTTGCGCTCACGGTCGTAATCGACCAGATCGGCCGTGATCTCGATCGGGAGGCGGCGTGACTCCTGGGTCGGGAGAGACGGTGCGATCCGCGTGACGCCAGGCGCAGGTCCGCAGTACGTCCAATCGAGATCCAGGTGCAGACGAGGGTCATCGGCGCGCTGTTCAACCGGGATGGCGTCCATCCGTACCTCTGGAGTCTCGTCCGGTGGGGCGAGTGTGACACCCTGGGCCTCCTGCACTTCCAGGGTCGCGAGCGTCGCGTCAGGCGCGGATGGACGGCTGGCGGTCAGGGGCGACGCAACCCTGGGTGTGCGCTCCGGCGTGGTGGGTGTGAAGCCGGTTCGGGGCGCAGCGTCCGGGCCCGCGCTCGCCGGATTGGAGAGACCGGAATCCTGGCTGGGTTCGGTCGCCCCGAGTACGGACGGGGCGACCGCGAGCACGAGCAGCGCGATCGCGCATGCGCGCTGTTTGGAATCGGCCTGAATCGGCATGAGGGGCGTGATGGGGGTGTGATCGAATGAGTGGACGCTGGGACCTTGGACCTGTAACCATGTCACATCCGGGGCGCGCCATCAATTGCCGATGATGGCGTCGAGGTGCGCGGCTCCTGGTTCGACGATGTTTTGACCCCTTGGAGTGAATGGCTGTGTTGGATCGAACTGCCGTCCTGCGTTCCTGGTTGAGCGAGGTCTTGGGATCGGAAGACTTCGAGCTGAGCCCGGCCTCCTCGGATGCGAGCTTTCGCCGCTATTGGCGCGTGCGGCGCGCGGGCGAGACCTGGATCGCCATGGACGCCCCGCCCGAGTTCGAGGACTGCGGACGCTATGCCGATCTGGCCCGGCGCTTCCGTGCCTGTGGACTCAATACACCCGAGATCTACACCGAGGCGCGCGAGCTGGGATTTCTGCTGATCTCTGACTTCGGCGATCGGGTCTATCTCAGCGAGCTGACCGACCACAGCGTCGATCGGCTCTATGGCGATGCGCTCGCGGCACTCGAGATCCTCCAGACGCGGGTCCCGCATGCCGGACTACCGATCTATGATGCCGACCTGCTTGCGCGCGAACTCGGGCTGTTTCGCGACTGGCTGGTCCAGGGTCTCCTGGGGCAGGTGCTCGGGTCTCCCGAGCTAAAGCGGCTTGAGCGCGTCGAGTCCATCCTGATCGCCAACGCGCTTGAACAGCCCCAGGTCTGTGTCCATCGTGATTATCACTCGCGCAATCTGATGCTGACTGAGCACGACAACCCGGGCGTGCTCGATTTCCAGGACGCCCTGGTCGGCCCCATCACCTATGACCTGGTCTCGCTGCTGCGCGACTGCTACATCGCCTGGCCCCAGGCGCGCGTCCAGGGTTGGGTCGATGTCTATCTCGAACGGGCCATCGCTATCGGTCTGCTCAGCGCCGCCGACAGCGCGCGTTTTGGGCGTTGGTTCGACCTCATGGGGATGCAGCGCCATCTCAAGGCCAGCGGGATCTTCGCCCGGCTGAGCCTGCGCGACGGCAAGCACGGCTATCTGGCCGACATCCCACGCACCCTGGGCTATGTGCGCGCGGTGGCCGCCCGTTACCCCGAGCTGAGCGCGCTGGGTGACTGGCTGGAGGCCGAGGTCGCGCCCGCGCTGGAACGACGCCTGGCCCTGGGTGCCTGAAGGTGCACCCCGATCCCGGGCACTGAAGGGGGCGGCCCGCCCTGGGCACCTGGAGGCGCGTCGCCGACCCGCAGGGCTCAAGGCTGGCGGGCCGTGCCCTCGCCATTGGCCGGGGGGTCAAAGAGATCGGCGAGTCCCTCCAGCTCGTCTCGGGCGCGCGCCTCCTCGATCTCTTCCGGACTCAGTGGAGGCTCGGATCCCTTATCGGGCGTGGCCGGCGCCGGCTCCAGCTCGCCGACCGCCTCTTTTGCCAGCGCCTCCAGCATGGCGTCGATGTCGTTCGGATCAAGCGCGTCCTCGATCGATGCGGTGGGCTTGATCTCATCATCCGGCGGACCCGGACGGGGTGGTTCTTTCAGTTCAGTGTCTACGGCCGGCTGGACATCGAAATCGTCTGCGTCTATGTCGAGCGCTTTGACCTCCATGTCCTCGCCCGACCTCTCATCCGGCGTCTGGGCGCGGCGATCGGGTTCGGGGGGCGAGTCATCGGTCTGCTGCTCGATCTTCTTGAAGGCCGCCATGTACTCCTGCATGAGCTGTTCCAGCGTCTCCTTGGTGTGCTCCAGTTCGACCGCGAGCTGGGCCTTTTCGGTCTCCAGGTGCGAGACCTCGCTCGCGCTGATCATGCCTACAGGTGTGATCTCAGCCCAGGGTTTGACCACCTTGGACAGTTCCGCCGGAATCTCCTTGAGTCTGGCCCCGTCGCGATTGAGATAGAGGTTCAGCATCATGTTGTAGAAGGCGCGCTCGCGCGCCAGATATTCCTCCACCTTGGCGGCCAGTTCCTCGCCCTCCAGGCGATAGGTGGTCTCAAACAGCCGGGTGAGGGCCTCCCGGTGCGAGACCTCCCTGGCCTCGAGATGCTCCATCACCGCCCCGGCATGCGCCGCGTCGGCGCGATCCTGGTGGCGTTGCCATCTCAACATCCAGAACAGGATGCCCCAGGCAAGCAGGGCGAACTCGGCGGCCAGGATCAGGGCGGCTAGTTGCACCGTGTTCATAGACCCTCCGCAAGGAAACCAGCGACTTGAGTCGCGGGAGGAATGGCGGGTGCGCGAAGCGCACCATGTGGTGTATAATACAGTGTGGTCTCCGGGCGCACGCCGACTGTAACGCCAGTCGAAACCTTGCCCGGATTGGCAGCGGGGCCCCGCTGCCAAGGGCGGCTGTAAACACGCCCAATGTTGGGGATGTGGTCAACCATGTTTGCTGCGTCTCACAATAAAGCCTTCGACTTCAGTCGAGGGTTGTTTACGCGCGCGTCCTCCCCGCGCCCTTCGTCTTGGAGGCCCCGGCACCAGTGCGGTCGCGGGGCGACCGGGCGCGCGTCATCAGCCACCAGGTCAGGGCGAGCAGGGCACCGATCCATACATTGCCACCGAGGACATAGATGAAGAGCCAGCCCCAGGAGATGGACCCCTCCGGGCCCGGGGCAGTGGGCTGCGGTGGAGGCGCGAAATCGAAGTTCAGGACACCGGGTTCGGGCTTGACCTCGATGGGCTCGCCGGTCAGGCCAAGCCCCATGAAGTGGCTGGTGACCTGATATTCGCCGGGCTGCTGAATCGGGATCTTGACGGTCAGTGGGAAGCGTTTGCCCTTGGTGATCTCGACGACCTCGGTCCAGCCCTCGGGTCCGCGGGCGAGCAGATAGCCAGATAGGCTGCTCGGATCGACCAGATCGGGCTCGGCCCTGAGCTGCAACAGCATGGCCGCTTGCGGGTCGGCCTCGCTCGGTTGTTTGCGCTCATAGTTGATCCCCAGTGGCGCGCCCTTGATCTTCAGGTGTCGGCTGAGCTGGCGCTGGAAGCTGCCGCCGTCGATGACGAAATCTAGACGATAGAACCCGGGCGTCAGCCGCTGGGTCTCGAGGAGGGTCGAAAAACGTGCATTGGCGGCATCGAGCACCATGATCCGTTCGTCCGTCGCCAGGGTCTGATCCCCCGGGGTGGGTGGGGCGAGACCCGCTTCGGTGGCAGGAATGGCCCCCGAGGCCGGCTGCGGCAGGGGCGTTTCGGGCGCCGAGGTGACGATGACCTTGGCGCTGAGCACCCCAACCACCTCGGGCCGGGTGACCTGCTGATTGTGATCGGTGAGCCAGCTTTCGAGTTTGGGTGACTCGCCGAGCCCGACTGCATTCGGGACAGGGGCGACCTCGATGCCGAGATCGGTCAGGATCACGACCCGGTTGTCCGGATCCTCGACGCCGCGGATCCGCCACTGACCGGGTTTGGGGTTGGAGATCGTCACCAAGTCATAGCCGGCCTCGCTGCGCCAGACCACCCCAGGCGCAGGCCGATCGGCGCGGATACGCTCGCCGTCGGGTGTCGTCAACTGGCTTTGACCGCCCTCGGGGCGAAAGGCGAGCAGCGTGAATTCCCGGACCTGGTCGTCGATCTGAAAGCGATTGCCCTGGATCGGCACCGTGGTCGGCGGGGCGCTCTGTTCGAGCACGCGCAAGAAGACACGCTGTAGCAGGGCAGCCTCCTGGACGATCTCCATCCAGCCTCCGGTCTGGGTCGCGAGCAGCCGCATGAGCGGCTCATCGATCTGATCGGAGAGACCGATGGGGTGGACCTTGACACCCATGGACCTGAGCGACTCGATCTGCTCGGTGAGGATACGCTCGCGCGAGGCGGCACTGTCTGCTGGATCCTTGGAGACATCGACCAGTCCGTCGGTCAGGAGGATCAGATGGCGCTCGCCCTCGGGCGGGGCCTTGCTCCAGTCCTGGGTTGCTGTCCGGATGGCGCCCTCGATGTCGGTGAAGAGTCCGCGCGAATGGATGCGCGTTAGGCGCCCGGCGAGCTGCTTCTTCCAAGCCGCATCGACCTGGGCTGGCGCCACCAGAACCTCGGTCTGCTCGGCGAACAGCCAGACGCCGCAGATGGAGCCTGGAGGGATGAGCTCGTTGACGATCTGCAAGGCCGGCACGCGCAGATTCCGCGGATCGGTCTGACGCATGCTGCCTGAGACATCGATGACTAACCGGACATCGGGTGGCGCCGCCAGCGCGATCTGGACCGCAATCGACCACAGCAGTGCGAGTGCGGCCAGGAATCGCCGTTGGTTCAAGGGAGCCACAGCTCGAAACAGCCTCCGGGCAGGTGATGGCCGTTGCGCAACTGGATTCGACCCTGACGCGCGCCGTTTCGGTGCAATTGGGCGATCCGGGAGGCAAAATAGAGTCCGAGCTGGGTACGGCCCGGGTTGAGGCTATCCCCCTGCCGACCCGTCCCGTATTCCAGCAGGTTGAGAAGGGCGGGTGGAAAACCTACACCATCGTCCTCGACGCGGATCACCAGGAAATCGTCCTCCTGATCTGCGCTGATTTCGATCTGTGAGCGAGCGTAGCGCCGGGCGTTGCCGATGGTGCTGTCGAGCACGCCGCGCACCAGCTCGAGGTCGAAATAGCCCTCGAGATCTGGGTCGCAGCGACAGCTCAATTCAAGGTCCAGTGTCCGGCACACCGACAGGTTCTCGGCGACGACCTCCTCGAGGAAGTCGGCGAGATTGTTGACGGTCACGCGCATGGCCAGTTGACGTTGACCGAGCTTGTAGAGTGTCAGGAGCTGGATGAGGTTGTTGTTGGCGCGGCGGGCCTCATGCTGGAGCAGGCTGGCCTGGCGCGGGTTGGCGATATGGTTGTCGGGATTGTTGATCAGATCCTCGAGATTGGTCAGGATCAGACTGAGCGAATTCTTGATGTCATGGATCGATGAAGCGAGGATGTCGGAGAAGTCCAGGCTATCCATCGGCTTAACCCTTAGTGGTGGTGAGTTTGCGCAGACGTGCATTCACATCCGCGAGCCGCCAGTCGTCGGGCGCCAGTGACTGGACGCGGTCGATATAGCAACGCACGGTTCGCAGTCCCTCTTCGGTGACGCCCCGGCGCTCCATGTACATGAGGATGGCCTTGGCGGCATTGAGATTGATGGTCTTGTTGCCCGGCATCTCGTTGGCGGCCTGGGTCAAGAGCTGGATGGCCGCCTCGAACTCGCCTTGCTTGATCAGGCGCACACCCTCGTTGTTGGTCTTGACGACGTCGCGTTGCACCTCTTGGATGGCTGTCTCGGCATCATAATCCAGACCGGATTCCTGGCACAGTTGCACGACCCGGTTCAGGGTCTCGTCATCGTCGTGATTGTTGGCGATGACCTGGCGCAGGAGCGCCGTGGCCTTGTCGGCGCGCCCGAGTCCGGCATAGGTCTTGGCCATCTCGAGCGCGTGCTCAGACGCATGGACCGTCTCGTTGAGCTGCGCGAGCACCTGCTCGGCCTCGGCGAGCGCAGCCTCGGCGCCGGCCTTGTCGCCCTGGCGGGTCTTGACCAGCGCAGTGGCGCTCGCCGCGTAGAAGCTAGCCTCAGGCCGATCGGGGAAGACCTTGTTGATCTCGGCTGTAACCTTCAGGGCCTCATCGTACTTGCCGTTGGCCGATTTGCTGTTGGCCAGTCCAGCGAAGAGCGCCGGGTGGTTGAGGACCGAATGCTTGGCCAGGGTCACCGCCTGCTCATAGGCGCCCTCGGCGATCTCGGTATGACCGTTGTTTAGCGCGAGCTCGCCGAGGGTGTGTTGGCGCTGGATGCCGCGCGGCGAGAGCCGGACGGCGAGGCGCAGCGTCTCTTCGGCCTCAGCGAACCGACGCTTGGCCACCTGAGTCTTGGCCAGCCAGTCATAGGCGGCGATGAAGTTGGGTTCCTGCTCGGTCAGATGCCGGAAGGTCTCTAGCGCCTGATCGTATTGTTTTCTCTGGAACTGGATCTTGCCGATCCCGAGCCTTGCCCAGGGCATCTCGCGGATGGCCAGCACCTGTTCCAGGGTGGCCATGGCCTCGTCGAGTCGGCTCGAGTCGATGCAGAGCTCGCTCTTGAGCTTGAGCAGCTCGCCGAGATTGCGTGGCTTGGCAGCGATCAGGGCATCAAGCTCGCGAATCGCCGCCGCGGTGTCCTTGGCCATGAGTGCTTCATTGACCTTGGTCAGATCGGCCTTGCGTTCGAAGAGCTTGGTCAGGCGGGTCCGCAAGAGCTCCTTGGTGAAGGGCTTGGAGAGATAGCTGTCGGGGGCATACTCAACGGCACCCATCACCATCTCACGTGTGTTCTCGGCCGTGATCATGATGAAGATGGTGTCAACGCCGATGAGCCGACGATGACGGGCCTCTTCGAGCACCTGCTGGCCGTCCTTGCCGGGGCCGAGATTGTAGTCGCACAGGATGACGTCGAAGTGCTTGTTCTGGAGCTTGGCGATCGCCTCCTTGCCGTTGTTGGCCTGATCGATGCGGGTGACCCCGAGTGAGATCAGGATACCCTTGATCGCCGAACGCATGTCGGCGAAATCATCGACGACCAGAAAGCTCTTGGCTGTAAAGGCGTCCGCCATCTCGGTCTGCTCGTTGTCCTAGCTCAAGTTCGGGATCCTTCGCGCGCGATGGCGCGATAGCCGATGTCATGGCGACAGAAGGCCCCGGTCCAGTGGATGCGGTCAACGCCCTGATAGGCCAGCCGCTGGGCCTCGGCCACAGTGGCGCCGAGCGCCGTGACGCACAGCACGCGCCCGCCGTTGGTCAGGATGGCGTCGCCCTCGCGCCTGGTCCCGGCATGAAAGACCTTGGCCAGCGTCAAGGGTACCGTATCCAGGCCACGGATGACATGCCCCCGGTCATAATCGTCCGGATAGCCGCCGGCGGCCATCACCACGCCGAGCGCGGCGCGGGCGTCCCAGTCGGCCCTGACCTGGTCGAGTCGCCCGTCGAGCGCGGCCAGACAGAGTTCGACCAGGTCGGACCGAAGCCGCATCAGGAGCGGCTGGGTCTCGGGGTCGCCGAGGCGACAGTTGAACTCCAGCACCCTGGGCGTTCCATCCGCTCCGATCATGAGCCCGGCATAGAGAAAGCCCAGATAGGGCCGACCCTCGGTGGCCAGACCGGCGACCGCAGGCTCCATCACCTCGCGTAGGATGCGCTCGTGGATCTCGGGTGTGACGACGGGGGCGGGCGAATAGGCACCCATACCCCCGGTGTTCGGACCGCGATCGCCGTCATCGCGCGCCTTGTGGTCTTGGGAGGAGGCCAACGGCAGGATGTGCCGGCCATCGACCATGGCGATGAAGCTCGTCTCCTCGCCGTCGAGGAACGCCTCGATCACGACGCGCGCCCCGGCACGTCCGAACCGTCCACCCAGCATGTCGCGCACGGCGGACTCGGCCGTGGCCTGGTCGTGCGCGAGGATCACGCCCTTGCCGGCGGCCAGCCCGTCGGCCTTGACCACCACGGGCGCGCCGACCTGACGCAGATAGTCAAGCGCCGGCTCCAGTTCGGTGAAGATGCCATAGTCGGCGGTCGGGATGCCGTGGCGGCGTAGGAAATCCTTGGCAAACGCCTTGGAGCCTTCGATCTGGGCCGCGGCCCGGCGCGGTCCGAAACAGGCCAGACCCGCCTCGGCGAAGGCGTCGGCCAGGCCCAGTACCAGCGGCGCCTCGGGGCCCACGATGGTCAGATCGATCGATTCGCGGCGCGCGAACTCGACCAATCCGGCGATGTCGTCGGCGGCGATGGCGACGTTCTCCACACCGGGTTCGGTCTCCGTACCGCCATTACCAGGCGCCACGAACACCTGCTCGGCCAGGGGGGATTGGGCCGCCTTCCAGGCTAGTGCGTGCTCGCGCCCACCACTGCCTACAATCAAGATCTTCATCGCTCGTCTATTGCTCCACTCTGGGGTTGGGTCGCCTCGCGCGCGAAGGATACGATACCGCGCCGGCTGGCACGGATGAAGGCGAGGATCCGCGCGGTCTCGGGTCCGGGGTATTCGGCCTCGGCGCGCGCTAGACCCTCCTCCAGGCGCAGACCAGAACGCAGGATCAGGCGATAGACCTGTTTGATGCGTGTGCGCTGCGCCTGACTGAAACCATGACGCCTCAGGCCAACCACATTGAGCCCGATCAGACGCGCACGCTGACCGGCGGCAAGCAGATAGGGCGGCACATCCTGGGCCACGCCGGTCACACCACCGATCATGACATAGGACCCGATACGGCAGAATTGATGGACCGCGACCTGCCCGGACAAAAAACAATGATCGCCGACCTCGACATGCCCGGCCAGGGTCGCGGTGTTGGCGAAAATATTGTGGTCGCCGACGATGCAATCGTGTCCGGCATGGCTGAAGGCCATCCAATAATTGTGGTTGCCGATCCGGGTGCCGTCCTCGGACTTGACCCCGCCGCTGATGTTGACGCACTCCTTAAAGTGATTGTGATCGCCGATGATCAGCGGTCGCGCCTTCTCGGGCGTAAAACGCAGATCCTGCGGCTCGGACCCCAGGGTCGCGCCGTGACAGACGCGGTTGTAGGCCCCCATCCGGGTGACGCCGAAGATACGCACATGGCTCTCGATCCGGCAGCCCTCGCCGACGACGGCCCCGGATTCGATGATCGAATAGGGCCCGATCGTCACGCTCTCGTGCACCTGGGCACCGTCCTCGATGATGGCTGTTGGGTGGATACGCATCTTTTGGGGCTCCAGCAGTCAGCTTCCAGCGACCAGCTGACAGTCGGGGTGCACTGACTGGAGGCAGAGCGCTGGAGGCCGATCGCTGAATCAATGCCTGAAGTGACGCATTCCGGTGAGGACCATCGCCATGCCATGCGCGTTGGCGGCGGCGATGACCTCGGCATCGCGCAGCGAGCCGCCGGGCTGGATCACGGCCCGGATGCCGGCAGCGGCGGCCTGGTCGATACCGTCGCGGAAGGGGAAGAAGGCATCCGAGGCCATCACCGCCCCGGCCAGGCTCAAACCCGCCTGCTCGGCCTTGATGGCGGCGATGCGCGCCGAGTTCACCCGGCTCATCTGACCGGCGCCGATCCCGAGGGTCTGGCGCGCGCGCCCATAGACGATGGCGTTGGACTTGACGAACTTGGCCACGCGCCAGACAAAGAGCAGATCGGCCAGCTCGTCCTCGGTCGGGACGCGCTCGGTCACGGTGCGGACCTGGTCGGTCAGGCCCAGGTCGGCGTCCTGGACCAGTAGACCGCCGGTGACGCGTTTGAAGTCGAGCCGATCGTCCGGTTCGCTGCTCCAGTCGCCGCAGACGAGCAGACGCAGGTTCGGCTTGGCGGCGAGCGCCGCGCGCGCCGCGTCCGAGATGCGTGGGGCGACGATGACCTCGACGAACTGACGCTCGACGATGGCGCGCGCGGTCGCGGCGTCGAGTTCGCGATTGAAGGCGATGATGCCGCCGAAGGCCGATTCGGGATCGGTCGCGTAGGCGCGGTCATAGGCCTCGCTCAGGGTCGCGCCGAGCGCCACACCACAGGGGTTGGCGTGCTTGACGATGACGCAGGCCGGGGCCTCATCGAACTGCTTGACGCACTCGAGTGCGGCATCGGTGTCGGCGATATTGTTATAGGACAGCTCCTTGCCCTGGAGCTGGGTCGCGGTGGCGATCCCCACCGCTTTGACCCGATGCTCGACATAGAAGGCCGCACGCTGGTGGGGATTTTCGCCATAGCGCAGCGTCTGCCGGCGCTTGAATTGCAGCGTCAGGGTGCGCGGGAAGCCGGCCTCGGTACGGGCCAACAGATAGTTGGCGATGGCGCCGTCATAGCGGGCGGTGTGCTCGAACACCTTGGCCGCCAGGTCGAGGCGGGTCGCCGCGCTCACCCCGCCCGTGGCCTGGATCTCGGTGGCCACGCGCGTGTAGTCGGCGGCATCCACCACCACGGCGACGCCGGCATAGTTCTTGGCTGCCGCGCGCAGCAGGGTCGGGCCACCGATGTCGATGTGCTCGATCGCCGTCTCCAGGTCGCAGTCGGGGTCGGCGACCCTCTGCTCGAAGGGATAGAGATTGACCACCACCAGATCGATCGGTGGGATGCCGTATTCGGCCATGACGGCGTCGTCGATCCCGCGTCGGCCCAGGATGCCGCCGTGGATGCGCGGGTGCAGGGTCTTGACGCGCCCGTCCATCATCTCGGGGAAGCCGGTGTGGTCGGAGACCTCGACCACGGTCAGACCGTTGTCGGCCAGAAGGCGGGCGGTGCCGCCGGTGGAGAGGATCTCGACACCGCGCGCGGCGAGCACACGGGCAAAGTCGAGTAACCCCGTTTTATCGGAGACACTGATCAGGGCGCGTCGAATGGGCTGCATCGGATGGTCCGGATTCCATGGGTTTAGGGATAGGGCTTCGCGAGGCGTTCGGGATCGAGGTGCGACGACTTGGTTGCGATCAGGCAACATTCGCCGCCTTGACCCCATGGATTTTAGGACAGACCTCAACGGTCGAGGCCGTGGGCCTTGAGCCGTTTGCGCAGCGTATTGCGCGTCAGGCCGAGGAGGCGCGCCGCCTGGCTGAGATTGCCCCGGGTGTGGTGCAGCACCAGCTCGAACAGCGGGCGTTCGACCTCCTGCATGACCAGATCGTAGAGATCCTCGATCTCGTGTCCGGCCATGTGGGTGAGATAGGCCTCGACGGCGGCGCGCACGCACTGGCTCAGGGGTGCGGCGTGCCGATGATCGTCGGGGGCGAGTCCGGTCACTGCTGGTGGCAGTTCAAATGGGGTGGGCACGGCCTCACTCGTCATGGTCGGGCGTAATCGTCGTGGTCTCGATCGAGGAAAGCAAGCGCAAGCCGGAGTTGCTCGCTCGCCGACTCGATTGTGTTGATGGTATCCCGGAAGCGCGCCGCGCCAGGCAGATGCCGGCAGTACCAAGCGATGTGCTTGCGCGCGATCCGCACCCCGGCGTAATCGCCATGGAAGGCATAGAGCGATTCGAGATGTTCTCTCAGGATGTCTTTGATCCAGTGGCGTGGCGCATTCGGCGATTCAGACGGATGCACAGGCCCGGAGGCCAGCCCAGCGGCGATGTCGCCGAAGATCCAGGGGCGTCCCTGGGCCGCGCGGCCGATCATGATAGCATCCGCTCCCGTGTAGTCCAGGACGCGGCGGGCATCTTGCGCCGAGGCGATGTCGCCGTTGGCGATGAGCGGGATGTCCACGAAGGCGCGGATGGCACGGAGTGTGTCGTATTCAGCCGGGGTCCCATAGGTGCAGGCACGGGTGCGTCCATGCACGGTCAGGGCGGCGATGCCCGACTCGCGCGCGATCCGGGCGATGCGCACGGCGTTGCGCTCCGCGGGTGACCATCCGGTGCGGATCTTGAGCGTTACCGGCACTGCGACGGCCGCGACCACGGCCTCCAGGATGCGCGCCACGCGCGTCTCGTCGCGCAGCAGGGCCGAACCGGCAGCGACACGGCACACCTTCTTGGCCGGACAGCCCATGTTGATGTCGATGATGTGCGCGCCCAGCTCGACGTTGAGCCGCGCGGCCTCGGCCATTTGGGCAGGGTCGGACCCGACGATCTGCGCCGAGATCGGTCCCGACTCGTCGCGATAGTCGAGCCGGCGCAGCGACTTGCGACTGCCCCAGAGCGCGGTGTTGGCGGCGACCATCTCGGCCACGGCCAGTCCGGCGCCGAGTCGCCGGCATAGTGTGCGGAACGGGCGGTCGGTGATCCCGGCCATGGGGGCCAGGATCAGGTTGTTGGCGAGCCGATGGGGGCCGATCTGGAAGGGGCGGATCAAGGTGGACACGGATGTTTCTTTCTCGTGGACGTGGCCGCACGCATCGACGTATCGGAATTTGAACAACGGCGGGTCTTTATCAAGGTTACACGGATTTAACCCCGAGTGCCTGGGACGTTCGGACATCCACTTGTTTGACGTGGAGCGAGGACATCGATATGTCGCCGGGTACGCTGTACCTGCATGGAGATGGGTTAGGTGAAGCTTTGCAGGATGTCGAGTTCGGTCAGCTGCTCGGTGCGCACACCAACAAAGCGGACGATTGGCGTGAGCTCATCGGGAACGACGCGGTTGTCGGCGCCCGTGTCGTCTCGGAAGTAGTAGAGCGCCATGTCGCTGGTACCGACGTTGATCAGAAAATAGTGCGTGGCCTTGTTACCGTAGGTGGCGTTGTTGCCGTAGGCATCGAGAAAGCTCGCCACCGTCACGACCTCATCGGTGCTGGCTGCGGCGTTGCGCACCACGAAAAGGCCCTTGCCGTAGTCGTCCTTCGCCGTCTCGAGGTGGTGGGTAAACTCGACGGCCACACCGGTAGGCGATCATCGGCGTCCCGAGATCAAGGCCCAATCGTCGCGGATACGCGGTGCAGCGAGCCTCACGCGCTCGGCATAGGCGGCACTGACCGACTCGACCTGCCCGGTGAGCACGCCCGAGAGCACCAGATCGCCGCCTGGAACCAGCATCGCACTCAGACGCGGCGCCAGCGCGATCAGCGGGCCGGCGAGGATGTTGGCCAGCACGACATCGACGCTCGGATCGGTGAACGACTCGGGCGCGAAGATCTCCAGCCGGTCGAGCACGCCATTGGCCAGCGCATTGTCGTGCGTGGCCGTGAGCGCCTGGGGATCGTGATCGACCGCGATGGCGCGCGCGGCGCCGAGCTTGAGTGCGGCGATGGCCAGAATCCCCGAGCCGCAGCCGAAGTCGAGCACGGTCTTGCCGGCCAGATCCGCACCGTCGAGCCATTCCAGACAGAGCGCCGTGGTCGCATGATGCCCGGTGCCGAAGGCCAGCCCCGGATCGAGCGCCACGACCACACCCTCGGGGTCGCCGGGCGGCTGACCATGCGGACAGACCCACAGCCGCCGACCGAAGCGGGTCGGCTTGAAGGTCTCGAGCCAGACGCGCTCCCAGACCTGATCCTCGATGCGCTGGATGCACGGGCGTTCACCGAGACGCGCGGTCAGGTCCAGCGCCAGACGCTCGACCCGGGCCGCGCTCTCCGGATCGCTCTCAAACAGCGCCGTAATCGTCACCACCGACCACAGCGGCGTCTCGCCCGGACCCGGTTCGAGCTGCGGCTCGTCGCCCGCGTCGCCGAGCGTGACCGAGAGTGCCCCGGCCAGTTCCAGGTAATGTTCAAAGTCATCCGCCTGATCGCGCGGAACATCGAAGGCAAGTTGTAGCCAGGGCATGAAGTCGGACCAGGGTTGGGTGCGACGATCAAAGCGCGCGATTGTAGCCTGTTCGGCTGTCGGCGTTCAGTGCCGTATCGAGCGCATGGCGGAAGTCGCAACATCGACAGGCGCCGCGACCGTCCCCGAGACAGGGCGAAGACTTCGGAATATTAACAAGTTGCGATCGACCAATGCGCTCGGGATAATGCGCGCATTTTGCCGCCCAGGGGGTGGCACACCACAACAGGGGCGAATCGTTAGCATGAAGATTGGAATTCCGTTGGAGACTCGCCCAGGCGAGAGGCGCGTGGCCTCGACGCCCGAGGTCGTGAAGAAACTGGTCGACCAGGGGTTTGCGGTCGTGGTCGAGCGCGGCGCCGGGGTGCGTGCCGGCTATCCGGATGCCGATTACGAGGCGGCCGGCGCTAGTCTGACCGACCGTGCCGGCGCCTATGACGTCGACCTGCTGCTCAGGGTCCGCCGTCCGGACGAAACCGAGGTCGAGGCCATGCGCGCCGGCGGACTCTACATCGGTCTGCTCGAATCCTGCGGCGAGGACGCGATCCTGTCGCGCCTACTGGCCAAGGGGATGCGCGTCCTGGCGTTGGAGCGGATGCCGCGTACCTCACGCGCCCAGGCGATGGACGTGCTGTCTTCGCAGAGCAACATTGCCGGCTATCGCGCCGTGATCGAGGCCGCCGCGCGCTATGGGCGCTTCCTGCCGATGATGATGACCTCGGCCGGTTCGGCCAAGCCGGCGCGGGTGGTGGTGCTGGGCGCGGGTGTGGCCGGACTTCAGGCGATCGCCACGGCACGCCGCTTAGGCGCGGATGTCTACGCCTATGACGTGCGCCCCGAGACGCGCGAGCAGATCCTCTCGCTCGGTGCCAAGCCGATCGATCTCGATCTCGGCGAGAGCGGCGCGGGGGAGGGCGGCTATGCCCGTGAACTCTCCGACGAGGCCAAGGCGCGCCAGCAGGCCGCACTCGCCGACGTGCTGGCCAAGGCGCATATCATCGTCACCACGGCGCTCATCCCCTGCCGCCGCGCGCCTGTGCTGGTGACCGAGGACGTGGTCCGGCAGATGCGCCCCGGCTCGGTCATCGTCGATCTGGCGGCGGCCAGTGGCGGCAACTGTCCGCTCACCGTCGCCGACGCGATCGTCGAGCGTCATGGTGTCACCCTGGTCGGTCTGACCAACTTCCCGGCCTTGGTCCCGGCGGATGCGAGCGCCTTCTATGCGCGCAACCTGCTCAATCTGATCGAGATCATGTTCGAGTGTGGCGCGTCCGGTCCGAAACTCAAGGATCTAACCGCCGACGACATCACGGCGGCCATGCTGGTCCAGGCGGTCTCTTGAACGACTTGCATACCCTGACCCCCTTTCCCGAATCCCTCTCCGCGAGGGGGGAGGGGCCAACAGCATCCTGGCCGGTTGCGTTTTTTTACTCAAGGCGCGATCCGCCTCATATCAGGAGTCACATACATGTCTGAGGCACTCGATCCCTCGTTGATCGCCCTCTATGTCTTCGTCCTGGCCTGTTTCATCGGCTACTGGGTGATCTGGGGCGTCACGCCCTCGCTGCATACGCCACTGGTGGCGCTCACCAATGCCATCTCCGGCATCGTCCTGATCGGCGCGCTCCTGGTCGCGGGCGATCCGCAGGCCGGACTGTTGATCCAGTCGATCGGCTTCGTCGCCGTACTGCTGGCCTCGATCAACGTCTTCGGCGGCTTTCTGGTCACGCACCGGATGCTGTCGATGTTCAAGAAGAAAAAGCACTAAGGGCGGACAGCGATGGAATTCACGGTCAATCATCAGGCGCTGGCCTATCTGGTCGCGGCGATCCTGTTCATCCTCGGCCTCAAGGGGCTGACCCATCCGGCGAGCGCGCGGCGCGGCAATCTGTACGCCATGCTCGGCATGGTCATCGCCGTCGTCGCCACCCTGCTCGCGCGTGAGGTGCAGTCCTACGGCTTCATCCTCGCCGGGATCGCGGGCGGCGCCATCCTCGGGTCCGGCGTCGCGATGCGCATCCAGATGACGGCCATGCCACAACTGGTCGCGGCACTGCACAGCTTCGTGGGTCTGGCGGCGGTGCTGGTCGGGATCGGTACCTTTCTGAGCAAGGACGCCGCCGGTCAGCTGAATGCCGTCCTGATGGGCGAGATCTCGGCGGGCGTGGTGATCGGCGCCATCACCTTCACCGGCTCGGTCATCGCCTTTGGCAAGCTCCAGGGGCTGCTCTCAGGGGCGCCGGTCAAGTTCAGAGGCCAGCATCTGCTCAATGCGGTCATCGGCGCACTGACCATTGCGCTGGCGTTGCATTTCGCTATGACCGGTAGCCTAGTCTCTCTGGCCCTGATGACGGTGCTGGCGCTCGTCATCGGCGTGACCCTGATCATCCCGATCGGCGGGGCGGACATGCCGGTCATCATCTCGATGCTCAACAGCTATTCGGGCTGGGCGGCGGCGGCGACCGGATTCACGCTACACAACCCTCTGCTGATCATCGTCGGCGCCATCGTCGGCTGCTCGGGCGCGATCCTGTCCTTCATCATGTGCAGGGCGATGAACCGCTCGATCCTCCATGTCGTCTTCGGGGGTTTCGGCTCCGATGGCGGCTCAGGCGATAGCACAGGCGCCCAGGCGGCGGAAAAGGGCATCAAGTCGGCCGCGATCGAGGATGTGGTCTATTGGATCGAGGACGCAAACAAGGTCATCATCGTGCCCGGCTATGGCATGGCCGTCGCGCAGGCCCAACATGCGCTCAAGGAGCTGTCCGAGCTGCTCGGGGCGCGCGGGGTCGAGGTCAAGTTCGCGATCCACCCGGTCGCGGGGCGCATGCCGGGGCACATGAACGTGCTGCTGGCCGAGGCCGACATCCCCTACGATCAGGTGCTGGAGATGGATGAGATCAACCCCGAGTTTCCAGGGACCGACGTGGTACTGGTGGTCGGGGCCAATGACGTGGTCAATCCAGCCGCCAAGGAGGACCCGACCAGCCCCATCTACGGCATGCCGATCCTCGAGGCCGGGCGCGCGCGTCAGGTCTATTTCCTCAAGCGCTCGATGCGCCCGGGGTATTCAGGCGTCGACAACCTGCTGTTCTATCAGGACAACACCTATCTGGTGTTCGGCGACGCCAAGGACACCATCGAGGGGATGAATACGGCGCTCAAGGGCGGAGGGCATTGAGCTGGTTCGCCTCCAGCGCCAGGACGATGACCCAGGACACCCTGACCAAAGCCACCGTCATCCTGATGACGCTCGCGATCTCGGCGCTCTTCCTCGCCATGATCCAGCCCTTCCTGATGACGCTCCTGCTCGCCGGGATCTTCAGCGCCCTGGCGCGCCCGCTCTATCTGCGACTGCAGGCCCGGCTCGGTTGTAGCGCGTCGCTCGCCTCACTCCTGACCCTGCTGCTGCTTGCGATCATGGTGCTGATCCCGGCGGTCTTTCTGATCACGGTCCTGATCGGCCAGGCACTCGATGTCAGTCAGCTGATCACGGTCTGGGTCCGGGGCGTGATCGAGGATCCGACCGACTTCATGGCTGGGCTCCAGCATCTGCCCTTCTATGAGGAGATCCTGGAGCATCGTGGACTGATCCTGCAGCAGGCCGGGCAAGCGGCAACCCTGATCAGCAAGTTCCTGGTCGATTGGGTGTCATCGGTCATGCTCAAGACCGTCAATTTCGTCTTCTTGACCTTCGTACTGCTCTATAGCCTGTTCTTCCTGCTGATGGACGGGCCGAAGTTCATCCTCAAGCTACTCTACTATCTGCCGCTCCAGACCCGCGATGAGCGTCTGCTGCTCGACAAGTTCGCCTCGGTGACGCGCGCAACGCTCAAGGGCTCATTGCTCATTGGATTGCTGCAGGGCGGCCTGGCGGGCATCGCCTTCGCCGTCGTGGGCATCGACAACGCCGTGTTCTGGGGCACGGTCATGGCGATCCTGTCGATCATCCCCAATGTCGGCACCTCCCTGGTCTGGGGCCCAGCAGCGGTCATCCTCATCGTTCAGGGCTCGGTGCTGAAGGGCGTCTTGCTTGCGCTCTTCTGCGGTCTGGTCGTCGGCAGTCTGGACAATCTGCTGCGCCCGATCCTGGTCGGCAAGGACACCAAGATGCACGAGCTGATGATCTTCTTCAGCACGCTCGGCGGTCTTCTGATGTTTGGCCTGCCGGGACTCTTCATCGGGCCTGTGATCGCCTCGCTTCTGATCTCGATCTGGGAGATCTATGGCGTCGAGTTTGCAGACGTGCTGCCTGAGGTGGGCGAGTCGCTGGTCGAGCAGTTGACCAGGGGCCTGTCTGAGTCCGAGACCGCCCAATGCGACCAGGATCCACAGGGGGCGTGCACCGATGGTCTGAACGATTCCGGACGAGCCGAGGGGTCGGACTCTGATATCTTGGTCGAAACACCCCCATCGTCCGCCCCCGGATCCGACGAACGCCCTAAGTAAACAACCCTCGACTGAAGTCGAAGGCTTTATTGTGAGACGCAGCAAACATGGTTGACCACATCCCCAACATTGGGCGTGTTTACAGCCGCCCTTGGCAGCGGGGCCCCGCTGCCAATCCGGGCCAGGTTTCGACTGGCGTTACAGTCGGCGTGCGCCCGGAGACCACACTGTATTATACACCACATGGTGCGCTTCGCGCACCCGCCATTCCTCCCGCGACTCAAGTCGCGGGTTTCCTTGCGGAGGGTCTATGAAAAATGGACCGGTCTGGGGTGTGGCCCAGCCTAAGACCGGGATGTGAATGCGTCCAGGGATCTTCTCTGGGCGATGGCTTGGCCGCCCTTAAACCGCCTTCAGACGAGTCCCGCCGTGTCAGCCTGTGGCTCCGCCTGCGCGCAGCGCGCAGGCGGGTGAACAGGCAGGCGTCAGTCTGAATGGAACGGTGAATGGGCGATCGGCATGTGGTTATTGGACGCTGCCGAAGGATTTATCGACCGCGCCCGAGGGGGCCTTGAGACCTGCGAAACGGCAGCCCTGGGCGACCGGGCCGCCCGGGAAGAGACGATAGAGATACTTCAGTCCACCCTGGGAATGGAAGGACTCGTCGAGCGCGTCATGGAGCTCGCGGATATTGGGATGTTCGTGACGCGCGAAATAGTTCTGCAGGGCCTTGAGCATACGCCAATGATCGGCGGTGAGTTCGATTCCGTCGCGCCGGGCTGCCTCCTCGGCGATCGATCGATTCCAGTTGACCGGGGCCTGCGGAAAGTCGGGGTCAAAGACGCTGATCGCGCCTGGATTCAGGATCTCGGCCATTGTCTGGGTCTTGGTCGGCATGTTCGTCCTCCCGGTGTCGTGTTGTCGCTCGTACTGTCGATCCGGCCCGGAGGCCGGGGCTGGACGCTGGATTGTCTCCATGACTTGACATCCTCCCCGGCCTTCCGTCCGGAGATTCATACGGCGCTTTAAGGCGCGGCATTGAGCCACACCTTAAAGTCGCTTCGGTGGGTTCCTGGGCCGAGTGCGCAACCGCTGCTCGTCTCTCCACAGGCGTGACTTCCGGCGTGCCCCGCCGGAAGTCGCCTTGGGTATCGGCGACAACAGGATTGTAGGACGGCTGCGCCGTCCGCGCGATCCTTCCTTGGCCTTCAGGCCAAGGCCTGTCGCGCACCGGGTCATCCGGTCATCGTCAATCGGGAAGAGTTGAGCCTTTTCCCGAGGAGTTCAAGATAGAGCGGCTATTCTCGGGTGCGGCCTCTGTAGTCCCAGGGTTGCTGATGTTCGCCGCGACGACCCCAGATGCCGCGCTTGGCGGCGCGCGCCGCCCGCTCGGTCCTCAGATAGCGCGAGTCGTCGCAGAACTGCCGATAGACGGCGGCCTGACCGGCCTCGACCATGTCCAGATTGAGTAGGCGCGGTTTGGCGTCCGTGGTGTAGATCTCGCCGACCGTGCGTCCATACTGATCCCGGTCGATCTTGAGCAATCTGACATTGGACGGCGTGATGGATTGCAGATAATCGCGCGCGCGCGTACCCCAGGGCTTTTGGGCTATTTCAGGCGCGTCGATGCAGTAGAGTCGCACCCTCTCCAACCGGGTGCCGCAGCGCAGATTCATTGTGTCGCCGTCGCTGATCTTTTCCACCCGGCAGTCCTGACCGCTCAGGGGGAGCCTCCAGGTATTCGGGATCAGCGCGCCAGCCCAGCGCTCGACCGCCCAGAGCGCGAGTACGGCCAGGACGACGCTGCCGACCGAGCGTGCCGAGAACCGTCCCGGGTTTCTGAGTTTCGCGCGCAGAGAGTGCTTGAGGAAGGTTTGCGGTCTCAAGCCTGTACCTTTTCACGCAGTCGCCACTGAAAATGGCTCAGCAGCCGGGAGCGTACCTTTTTTTCTTTATGCTTGGCAGCGGCGGCCAGACGTTTCTCAGCCAGGCTGATCAGGGTTTCCTGGGCGCCCTTTTGGCTGTCGTCCTCGGGCGTGCGCTGGGTGTAGTGACCATTGGCATCCATGTCCCAGGCCGAGCGGGTGTCAGAAAACTGCACGTCTAGGATCAGACGCAGCTCCTGACGCAGCTCCGGACTCTCGACCGGGGCATGGACCTCGACCCGGCTTTCGAGATTGCGCCGCATCATGTCCGCCGAGCCGATGTAGTACTCCTCCTGGCCAGCGTTGCGGAAATAGAGGATGCGTGCATGCTCCAGGAAGCGCCCAACGATCGAGACCACACGCGCCCGTTCGCTCAAGCCAGGGATGCCAGGGCGGAAGCGGCAGGTGTCGCGCACGATCAGATCGACCTGCACCCCGGCGCGGCTGGCCTTGTAGAGCGCACGGGTGATGTCGGGGTCTTCGAGGGCGTTCATCTTCATCTGGATGCAGCCGCCGCCGTTGCGCTTGTGATGCTCGATCTCGCGGTTGATCTTGTCGAGGATGGCGCGCTTGAGGTTATAAGGCGCCACCAGGATCTTGCGGTAGCTCGGCGGCGGCGAGTAGCCGGTGAGATAGTTGAAGAGCTCGGTCAGATCCTGACCGATGTCCTCGTCGCAGCCAAGCATCCCGAGGTCGCTATAGAGCTTGGCGGTTCCGGGGTGATAGTTGCCTGTGCCGATGTGGTAGTAGCGACGCAGTTGCGAGTAATCGCGGCGGACGACGAAGATCAGCTTGCTGTGGGTCTTGAGTCCCATGACCCCATAGGTGACATGGATGCCCTCGGACTCCAGTCGCCGTGCCCACTGGATGTTGGCCGCCTCGTCAAAGCGTGCCTTGAGCTCGACCAGGACCGCGACCTGCTTGCCGTTGCGCGCGGCCTGGATCAGCGAGTCGAGGATGGCCCCGGCCGAGGTGCGATACAGGGTCATCTTGATCGCCAGCACCTTGGGATCCTCGGCCGCCGTGCGCAGAAAACGCTCGACCGAGGTGCTGAAGGGCTGATAGGGATGCTGGAGCAGGATCGGGCCGCTCTCGCGGATGATATGGAAGATGTTGCGTCGGTCGTTGGCGAGCAATGGATGGTCGACCGGACGATGCGGCCTATCGTGCAGCTCGGGGATGTCGATGGCGGCGATCTCGAAGAGGTCGCGCAGGGCGAACAGGCCCTCGACCTCAAAGACGTCCTCGGCCTCGTTGAGGCCCAGCTCGGCGGCGAGCATCCCGCGATGGGTGGCCTCCATACCGGGATCGATCTCCAGCCGCACGATGGGTGCGAAATGGCGCTCGCGTAGCTCACTCTCGATCATCTCCAAGAGGTCGTTGGCCGCCTCCACGTCCGGTTCGACGATGGCGTTGCGGGTGACCCGGAACAGGGCGCAGGAGACAAACTCCATGCCCGGAAACAGCATGTCGAGGTTGTTGATGATCAGGTCTTCGAGCGTGACATAGGTGTGCGAGCCGACGACTGAAATGAATCGTTTGGACACGTCCTTATGCACCGGCACCTTGACGCGGGCCATGTGGACCTCGTTGCCTTCGGGATAGCGCAGGGTGACGAGTAGGTTGAGCGCCAGGTTGGAGATGAAGGGGAAAGGATGCGCCGGGTCCATCGCCAGGGGTGTGAGCATGGGGAAGATGTTGGCGCGGAAGTGTTCGCGCAGTCGGGTGCGCTCCGCCTCGGCGAGCTCATGATAGGGACAGATGCAAACGCCGTGCGTCTCGAGCTCGGCCATGAGTTCGACATAGACGCGGCGTAGATCGGACTGAAAGGCACGCACCGCGGCCTGACACTCCCTGAGCTGTTGAACCGGGGTGCGGCCATCGACCCCTGGGGTATGGACACCGGCGGCGATCTGCTGCTTGAGACCGCCGATACGCTTCATGAAAAACTCATCGAGATTGCTACTGACGATGGCCAGGAATTTGACCCGCTCCAGAAGCGGCGTACGTGGATCCTCGGCCTCATGGAGCACACGCCGATTGAAGGCAAGCCAGGTCAGTTCACGGCTGAGATAGAGGCTAGGATCGTCGAGGTCGACTTCGGGCGGGGGCGGGATTTCCTCGGCGGTCGACTCACTGTAGGTCGCGTCTTCGGTCAGGGCTTGAATCGTGCTCATGGGGCGGTCCTCGTCGACATGGATGCGGCGATTCTAACCCAAGGCCCGCCGCTATTCCGTTACCTTACGTGAACGGTGCTTTAACCTGTTCAAGCCCTGGTGAGTGACAGAACCGAATGGTGCGAACTACATCGGTATACAACATCTTCGATGAGAGACACTGTGATGGATGACCTTTTGACCGCGCCGTCGGTCCGGTGCGTCCCTTTGAGTTTGATGGCGAGGTGGCGCGCGTCTTCCCGGACAGGGTGCGACGCTCGGGACCAGGCGATGCCGAATTGGTTTGGCTTGATCGGTCTGATCGCTCACTGTATCGCCAGACCGGGGACGCGCTCCTGTGACCTGCGCTGCTCGCTAGGTGCGGTGACGCGCTCGATCCTGCCCCAGACCGAACCCGAGGTCTCTGTCGTCGCGATCGACAAGGCGCCGGCCATGATCGCTGGACTCCAGGCGCGCCTGGCCGGCGAGACCGAGCTCGATGCGGGGGTAACAGGTACTGGTTCCGCCCAATCATTACGCCGGTATGCGCAACCCCTGGTTCATCCCTGGCGTCGAGTTGCTCTTGGTCTGGATGGGGCGGGTCGGTTTCTAAGGACATCGAAGTCGTCGACCTCAGCTGGACCACGATCGAAGAGCAGCACCCAACCGACTGGATGTGCTTCCAGTCACTGCCAGACCATCTCGATCCGCTGGATCCGAACCGCACCATCAAGGGTCATCCGGCCCCGGTACGGTCGATTCTCATCGCCCGAGCCTGAGCGTGCATGAACGCCATTCCAGCGGTGAGTCGAGAAGGTTCGGGTGACAGTGCGGTGGGCGGGGTTGTCGACCGCATAGCTACGGTCGTCAAGCCTCCAGGGATGGATTCGCGGCGTCCCTCGCCTGCCGTCTGCCGTCACCCGACTTGGCACAACCTTCGCCCCAGCCACCCGGCAACGACCGCCCATCTCCAGCATCCTCGAAAACACCATGAATGCTACCCTTGCTATCTTCACAGGGGCCGGTCTCGGCGCACTGCTGCGCTGGTTCCTCGGCCAGCGACTCAACCCCTTCATCCCGAGCCTGCCGCTGGGCACGCTGGCCGCCAACCTGCTCGGTGGTCTGCTGATCGGCCTGGCCATCGCCTGGAGTGGGCGTCATCCCGGGCTGCCGGTCGAGATCCGCCTGTTCTTCATCACCGGCTTTCTTGGCGGACTGACCACCTTCTCGACCTTTTCCGCTGAAGTCGTCACCCTGTTGTCCAAGGGTGAGCTGCTCTGGGGGCTGATCGCAATCTGTTCCCATCTGATCGGTTCACTGACGATGACCGCCCTGGGAATCTGGCTCGTACATCTGTTGCTGACGCGCGCTTGAACAACGGCACCTGGACACCATCACGGCGCCTCCTGAACGGTTTTGAGCGTCATAGATGGGCACGCGAGGATCTCCCGCTCGGGTGAGCTACAAGTCGAGGTCTGTGCATGCCGCCCGTCTTTAGGTAAGGCACCTCTATTTAAGGTGGCCCATCAAGACCATCGGGCCAGAAGGCTGCCACACACCTCGAGCGGTCTGCCAGGAAGGCGTGAACGCTAGAACGATTTCAAGCCCTGGCCCTGTATTAAGGTGGATCTCGGCAAAACGGGTCGGTGGCTCTGTAGGGGCGCCTTGAGGCGCGATGACAGTGGGAGCGCCTTCAGGCGCGATGGCGGCGTTTGTTGCCGCCTCAACCGCCCCAATCTCGGCTAAAGCTGTTCCTAAGTATTAGGGCCGGGTTAGTAATTAGAGAATATAATCGATCGCTCATTGATCTGAGCCGTTCTATAGACGTTGATTCCAATCCGAGCGGTCGCATATGCGAGGTCTAGAACATCACTCAAGAACGCGGAGCCAGGAGTCATGAGCGGAGCCCCAGCTGTTGCAGAGATCGTCAAGTCGGAATACGCGCATGGTTTTACGACCGAGATCGAGTCCGACACCCTACCGCCGGGGTTGGACGAGGGGGTGGTGCGGGCCATCTCCATGCGCAAGGGCGAGCCTGAGTTCATGACCGAGCAGCGTCTGAGGGCCTACAGGCACTGGCTGACCTTGGACGAGCCCCACTGGGCGAAGGTCCGGTATCCCCAGATCGACTTTCAGTCCATCTCCTATTACTCGGCGCCCAAGCGACCCAAGGACGGTCCCAAGAGCCTTGATGAGATCGACCCGGCGCTGCTTGAGACCTACAACAAGCTCGGCATCCCGCTTGAGGAACAGAAGGCGCTGGCTGGGATTGCCGTGGATGCGGTGTTTGACAGCGTCTCGGTGGCGACCACCTTTCGCGCGACCCTGGCCGAGGCTGGGGTGATCTTCTGTTCCATGTCCGAGGCGTTGCAGCAGTATCCTGAGTTGGTCCGGCGTTATTTCGGCACGGTTGTGCCCTATACCGACAATTTTTATGCCTGTCTCAATGCGGCGGTGTTTAGCGATGGCACCTTTGTCTATGTGCCTGAGGGGGTACGCTGTCCGATGGAGCTTTCGACCTATTTCCGGATCAATGCCCGCAACACGGGCCAGTTTGAGCGCACCCTGATCGTGGCCGAGGCCGGGAGCTCTGTCAGCTATCTAGAAGGGTGTACGGCGCCTCAGCGCGACGAGAACCAGCTCCATGCTGCTGTGGTTGAGCTGATCGCGATGGAAGACGCCGAGATCAAATACTCGACGGTGCAGAACTGGTATCCGGGCGATGCCGAGGGGCGCGGCGGCATCTACAACTTTGTCACCAAGCGCGGCGACTGTCGGGGCGCGCGTTCCAAGATCTCCTGGACCCAGGTCGAGACCGGCTCGGCCATCACCTGGAAGTATCCGAGCTGCATCCTGCGCGGTGACGGCTCGATCGGCGAGTTCTACTCGGTGGCGGTCACCAAGGGGCGTCAGCAGGCCGACACCGGCACCAAGATGATCCATCTCGGCAAGAACACCCGCTCGACCATCGTCTCCAAGGGCATTGCGGCGGGCGAGGGGGTCCAGACCTATCGCGGGCTGGTACGCATCGGCCAGCGCGCCGAGGGGGCGCGCAACCACACCCAGTGCGACTCGCTCCTGATTGGCGACCGTTGCAGCGCCAACACCCTGCCTGCTATCGAGGTCAAGAACCCCACGGCCAAGATGGAGCACGAGGCCACCACCTCCAAGATCAGCGAGGATCAGCTCTTTTACTGTCGCGCGCGCGGTCTGAGCGCAGAGGACGCGGTGTCGATGATCGTCAATGGCTTCTGCAAGGAGGTCTTCAACGAGCTCCCGATGGAGTTTGCGGTCGAGGCCCAGAAGCTCCTGAGCCTCAGCCTGGAGGGTGCGGTCGGCTGAGCACGGTGTTGAACCGCACCGGGTGCAAAGGATCGAGACGCCGTGTGCTGGGCGTCCTTTGCGGTTTGAGCCTCTCATGCCTGGTGCCCGTCGAATTGATTGCTGGAGAAGCTGTGATGCTGTCTGTCAAGGGCCTGCGGGCCAACGTGGGTGATCAAGAGATCCTCAAGGGGCTGGATCTAGAGGTCGGGTCGGGCGAGGTCCATGCCATCATGGGGCCGAACGGCTCGGGCAAGAGCACCCTGTCCCACGTCTTGGCGGGACGCGAGGGCTATCGGGTCACCGCCGGATCCGTGACCTTCGTGGGACAGGACCTGCTCGCGCTCGAACCCGAGGAGCGGGCCCGGCTCGGACTCTTTCTGGCCTTTCAGTACCCGGTCGAGCTGCCGGGCGTCAACAACACCGCCTTCCTCAAGGCCGCGCTCAACAGCCTGCGCAAGGCGCGCGGCGAGCCCGAACTCGACGCCGTTGCCTTTTTGCGTCTGATCAAGGACAAGCTCAGGGTCCTGCATCTCGACGAATCCCTGCTCAAACGCCCGGTCAATGTCGGTTTTTCGGGGGGCGAAAAGAAGCGCAACGAGATCTTCCAGATGGCGCTCTTGGAACCCAGGCTTGCCATCCTCGACGAGACCGACTCGGGGCTCGACATCGACGCCCTGCGCGGGGTGGCCGAGGGCATCAATGCCCTGCGCTCGCCCGAGCGCTCCATGATCCTGGTCACCCACTATCAGCGTCTGCTCGACTACATCCAGCCGGACTATGTGCACGTCCTGGCGCAGGGTCGCATCATCCGCTCGGGTGGCAAGGAACTGGCGCTGGAGCTGGAAGAGAAGGGCTACGGCTGGATCGACGCGGAGCTGGCCGCATGAACGCCCCCTTGGCTCAGGGTCTCGAACACTGGTTGCCGGCGCCGGATGCAGGCCCGGACTGGCTCAAGGAGCGTCGCCAGCAGGCGCGTGCCTGCTTGAGTGCCCAGGCGCTGCCGCATTCCAAACAGGAGGCCTGGCGCTACACCAGCCTCAAGGGTCTGCTCGAACAGCGGTTCCGGGCCATCGACGCGCCGCCGAGCGCGGTTCGGCCCGAGGACCTCGCGGCGGTGTTGATCCCGGGCCTCGACGCCCATCGCGTCGTGCTGGTCAATGGCCGTTTCGCCCCCGAGCTCTCGGCCCTGGATGAGCTTCCGGACGGGGCGCGGGTTGGCGGACTGCGCGACTGGCTCGGGCGCGATCCCGAATCCCTGCGCGATCGGCTCGATGCGGTGCGCGGTGAATCCAACGCCTACTTCGCCCTGCTCAATACCGCCGGACTCGACGATGGTCTGGTGGTATGGCTGGGTGCCGGGGTGCGGCTTGAGCGCCCGCTCGAACTCATCCAGCTCTCGGTCGGGCTGGATGAGCCGCGCGTCGCCCAGCCGCGCCATCTGGTGCAGCTCGAGGCCGGTGCCCAGGCGACCCTGATCGAACGCTATGTCGGCCTGGGCGCCTCACCCTACTGCACCAATGCGGTCATAGAGGTCGCGCTCGGGCGCGCGGCCCGACTCAGACACGAACGGTTACAGATGGAGGGGCACAACGCCTTCCATCTCGCTGGTGTTTATGTGGTCCAGGACGCCGACAGCCACTACGCGGGTCTCCACATCGGTCTGGGCGCCCGCTGGGCGCGCACCGAGCTTAACACCCGTTTTCGGGGCGAGCATGCTGAGGCCGTGTTGCAGGGGCTCTATCTGGCCGGCGATGGTCAGTTGCTCGACTACCACCTCGACATCGAGCACGCCGTCCCACACTGTCGCAGCGCGGAGGGCTTCAAGGGGCTGCTCATCGGGCAGGGGCGGGCGGTGTTCGATGGACGGGTGCTGGTCGCCAAGGGCGCCCAAGGGAGCGATGCGGCCATGTCCAACCGCAATCTGATACTCTCCGAGCAGGCCGAGATCGACACCAAACCCCAGCTCGAGATCCAGGCCGATGACGTCAGGTGCAGTCATGGCACCACGGTCGGCCAGCTCGAGCCCGAGCTGCTGTTTTATCTGCGCTCGCGCGGCATCGACGCGGCCCAGGCGCAGCGGATGCTATGTCTCGGCTTTGCGGGTGAGATCATCGACCAGTTGGGGAGCGAGGCCGTGCGTGGGCAGGTGGCCGCGGTGATCGAACAACGGCTGGATGAGGGGAGTGGCTCAGGCGCATCCGACGATGGGGCCTTTGAGCCTGCGCCTGATGTTTCGCGGAGGACGTGATGAACAGACTGGCCCGCTTTGCCGGTTTCGGCCGAGATCAACAAAGACCGGACGCCGCGGAGAGAGAAGAACGGGCGGCACTGGAGGCCGGAGACCAGGAGGTCCCAGTGGCGCGCCTGGACCCCGAGGAACTGCGCGAGCCGATCATCGCCGCGCTGCGCCGCGTCCATGACCCCGAGATCCCGATCAATCTCTATGACCTGGGCCTGATCTATCGCATCGACATCGACAACAAGGGCGATGTGGCGATCGAGATGACCCTGACCGCCCCCGGCTGTCCAGTCGCCGGGATGATGCCATTGATGGTCAAGCGCGCCGTGGAACAGGTCGAGGGTGTCGGGCAGGTCAGGGTTGAACTGGTCTGGGATCCACCCTGGAGCGCCGACAACATGAGCGACGAGGCGCGCTTGCAGCTTGGGTTGATGTAAGTCGCCTCAGACACCCGCCAAATAGATTAATCCGGCCCTTTAAGATGTGGATCGCGCCTTACGGCGCCCCTACAGAGCCGCCGACCCGTTTTGCCGAGACCCACCTTGACAGGGCCAGGGCTTGAAATCGCCCTAGCGTTCACGGACCGCTCAAGGCGTGTGGCAGCCTTTTGGCCCGAGGGTCTTGATGGGTCAACTTAATGGATCGGGAACCGTTCACCTCCTTGGTGAGCGAGATCCGCCGTCTGCCCACGCCCTCGCCCACCCTAGTCAAGGCTCAAGTTCCAGGTGCTGCTTGAGCCCTGACGTTCCCCGCACGGCATCCTTCAGCCAAGAGATCCAGGAATCCTGCGTCGACGATCACGGGGACTGGACTCAAGCCCTTGACGCCGGCCCACCCAGACCGCCTAAATGGATCACCCGATCATCCCTGGCTTTCAGGGGATACCCCTCCCCGGTCCTCCACATAAACGGGGGGTCCGCCATCGCCATTAGGATACAAAGCAGATGACGCTCAATCGCAAGATGACCCTCCTCTTCATCGCCTTGGCAGCGA
Source organism: Thermochromatium tepidum ATCC 43061 (assembly GCF_009664085.1). NCBI lineage: Bacteria > Pseudomonadati > Pseudomonadota > Gammaproteobacteria > Chromatiales > Chromatiaceae > Thermochromatium > Thermochromatium tepidum. The sequence goes on from NZ_CP039268.1 coordinate 496,565, forward strand.
GCATCCTAGCGGCGTTGGTGATCATCTCACTCTATGCCTTCCGCTCGTTTGCGCTGACATCATCGACGGCCCATGTCAAAACCGCCGCCGAGATCGTCCGTGTGCATCTGACCGAGTCGATGATCAATGGCACCATCGGTAAACGCGAGCAATTCCTCAAGCGTTTGATGGAGATCCAGGGATCAAGCACGGCGCGGGTGATCCGTTCGCCCTTGGTGAGCAGACAGTTTGGTGAAGGGCTGCAACGCGAGATGCTGGCCGACCGCATCGAGCTACAGGTCCTACGCGATGGCAAGCCGCGCTTCAGTCTGGTCGACGAGATGGGTGAGCCGGTGTTTCGCGGCACCATCCCCTATATCGCCAGTTCTCAAGGGACGCCGAATTGTCTGCAATGCCACCAGGTGAACGAAGGCGATGTCCTGGGTGCCATCACGATTGAACTGCTGTTGTCCGGATTGCGTAACCATGCGCTCACCAACGTGGTGGGCATCATGGTCACAGTCGGGCTGTTTTCGCTGTTGGCGATCTTCGGCGCCCGCCGGTTGATGCTGCCAGTCGGCGAGACCGCCAGCGAGATCGGCGAGGTGGTGCAACGGGCGATCAAGGGCCAGTTTAGGGTGCGAGTCACGCAGCGCACCAAGGACGATATCGGACTTATCGCCGCCCATGTCAATCGGCTGCTCGAGCATCTGGAACAAGGCTTGGCGCGCATCATGGACAGGGTCACCGAACTGACTGGGCGCATGCCAAGCGGCATCGACAATCAGCTCGAGGCCACCATCGACATGGTCAACAGCTTGGCGGACGCCGCGACCTTCAAGGCGACCATCGAGGAAGATGAGCGCCAGCATGAGATCTACGACCGTTTCGGACGTCTGCTGACCGAGCGTTTCGGCCTGCGCGAATACTCGTTTTACGAGACCCTGGATAACGGACACCTGCAGGTGATCTGCGTCGACGGTGAGGGCAGCTGCAGCTGTCGGTGGTGCGATCCACAGATCCTGGTGCGCAGCGAACGCTGTCGCGCCCGCCGGGCCGGACATGTGGTCGATGGGCTCACTCAGGAGCACATCTGTACGGCCTTCATCCCAGAGGCTAAGGGGGGCGAACCACGTCGCCATTATTGCGTACCGATCATTCAATCGGGGGTCATCGGCGCCTTGGTACAGCTGGTCACGCCCGCGAGCACGGCCAGCTGCCTGGCGCTGCAGACGCCCTACATCCTGATGTTCATCCGGGAGATGGCGCCGGTCCTCGAGGCCAAACGACTGACCGAGACCCTGCGTCAATCCGCCCTGCATGACCCCATGACCGGATTGCACAATCGGCGCTTCCTCGAGGAATATGTTGAGACCCTGATTGCGACGACCCGGCGTCGACACACCAGTCTGGCCGTTCTGTTGCTGGACCTGGACTATTTCAAGATGGTCAATGACACCCACGGACATGACGCTGGAGATGCGGTCCTCAAGTCTCTCGCCGAGCTGTTGCAACAGAGTGTCCGCGCCTCGGATCTGGTCGTTCGCTTCGGTGGCGAAGAGTTCTTGATCCTCTTGCCCGATACCAGTGGGGACGCGGCCCTGAAGGTGGCCGAAAAGATCCGCGCCTCGGTCGAAGGGTACAAATTCCGCGTCGCGGGTGGTGAACTGAGGAAGACGATCTCGATTGGGGTGGCCCTGTTTCCCGAAGACAGCGAGACCTTCTGGCAGACGGTCAAATATGCCGATGTGGCCCTGTATCGAGCCAAGGACGAAACCGCGTGTTGCGCTTTGCGCCTGAGATGTGGCAGGACGAAAACAGCAACTATTAAAAGTGCCGCCCTGCTACAGGCTCGATAACACACGGTAAAAACCATGCACTGGCGTGCCCTCATCCGGCTATTCGGCCTGCTATTGATGCTCTACAGCCTGAGCTTTGTGCCATCGCTCATCCTAGCGCTCGTCGACCAGGATGGCGAGTGGTGGGTGTTCCTTGCCTCGCTGGTGCTGACCGCAAGCGTTGGTCTGCTGCTGTGGTGGCCGAACGATCACTGCGACAACGAGCTGTCAGTGCGCGATGGATTTCTCGTCGTGGCCTTGTTTTGGGCGCTGCTTGGGCTGTTCGGCGCACTGCCCTTCATCTTCGGGTTGCATCTGAACCTGACCGATGCGGTCTTCGAGTCGATCTCAGGCTTCACCACCACGGGCGCGACCGTCATCGACGGACTCGACCAGCTGCCGCCCTCGATCCTCTATCACCGTCAGCAGATCCAATGGCTCGGTGGTATGGGCGTGATCGTACTGGCGGTGGCCATCCTGCCGCTGCTGGGCGTGGGCGGGATGCAGCTCTACCGGGCCGAGGCCTCGGGTCTGACCAAGCATGAAAAACCGACCCCCCGCATCGGCGAGACGGCGCGCGCGTTCTGGTCGCTGTATCTCGGCCTGACAGTCACCTGCGCGCTGGCCTTCTGGCTGGCCGGGATGACCCCCTTCGATGCCGTCGGCCATGCCTTCACGACCGTGGCCACCGGCGGCTTCTCGACCCATGACGCCAGTCTAGGGTACTACGACAGCCCGCTGATCGAGGCGATCGCCATCGTCTTCATGCTCGCAGGCGGGATCAACTTCACCGTCCATTTCGTCGCCTGGCACGACCAGGATGTGCGCGCCTATCTGCGTGACCCGGAGACCCGGGCCTTCGGCCTGATCGCCCTCGGTGGTGCGCTTTTCGTCTCAGCCAGCCTCTACTGGATCGGTGTCTATGCCGATGGTTGGCAGGCGCTTCGCCATGGCACCTTTCAGGTCGTCTCGATCCTGACCAGCACCGGATTCAGCACCGCGACCTTCAGCGACTGGCCGCTGCACATCCCCTTGGTGCTGGTCATCCTCTCCTTCATCGGTGGCTGTGGTGGCTCGACGGCAGGTGGAATCAAGGTCTTGCGGGTGATACTGCTGGCCAAGCTCGGCGTCCGTCAGCTGTTTCAATTCATCCATCCGCACGCCGTGTTGGAGGTCAAGATCGGGCGCCGTCTCATCCAGGAGGAGGTGTTACTGTCGGTCTGGGGCTTCTATGTGCTCTATATCGCGACCTGTCTGCTATTGACAGTGGCCATGATGGCCGCTGGGCTGGATCTGGAATCGGCCGTCGGCGCGGTCTTCACCACGGTCAACCTCTGTGGGCCCGGGCTCGGCGAGGTCGCCGTCACCTTCGCCACGGTTGATCCGGTGGTCAAGTGGCTGGGCATCTTCGGGATGCTGGCGGGGCGGTTGGAGATCTTCACCCTGCTGATCCTCTTCATTCCGGCCTTCTGGCGGCATTGAGTTTGGAGCACTCGGTCGATAGATGAGATGACTGTTCTGTCATTGCCGCGCTCACATCGGCGAGTGCCTTCAGCCAGGGCGGCACGGTGTGATCATGATCGTTGCCGGCCCGTACCGCGCACGCGACGTTCAGACCCCAATCCTTACGAACGCTCGCCAGCCGATCGCGCGCAATGGCCGGGGACTGGTTGTCGCCGTCGATGGAGGGGGCAACAGAACGGGGCGGCTGAAGCGGGACAGTGAGCAGGACGGGCGGGCGCGCTCTTCAAGACCGCTCGACGCGCCTGTCTGCCGGCACAGACGCCTCGGACACGACAGGTGCGGATGATGCGCACCCATCCGTGGGCGATCCCTCGTCTTCGAGGCTGGGTTTAGGCTCGGTCTCGGCGTCGAGCACTTCGAGCGGTCACAGGGCGATTTCCATCGATGTCTCCTCATCCTTGAGATTCCTCAAATCGATCCCGCGCTGCCCGCCACACCAGCGGAACGCCCAACAGCACACTGAGCGTCGTCGTCTCCGGTCTCTGCTCCAGCCGGATCAGATGCGCCGGACAGTCGCAGTCGCTCGCCCCAAAGCGGGCCAGTGGCCATGAGGCACCCGGCAAGGTCCCGAGCAAGCGCGCCCAGACATGCTCGCGCCGCTTTAGTCCGCGTGCGACCCAACAACCCGGAACACGACAGTGCGGACGCAGAGAATCCAGATGCCAGTGCGGCCGTGCGGTCACTCGCCCATGGTGACGACAGCGCGCCGCCAGTCCGCCCGGACCCAGCGCACTGCCGACATAGAGCAGCTCCCCGCCGGTGAGCATCAGGGTGCCAAGCCGCCCGATGCGCACCGGCCCCGAGTGCTCGGGGATCAGCCGGACCAGATAGGTGCCACGGTCATCGCTCATCATGCCGGGATCCAGCTGACAGGCGTTCCAGCGTCAACCGATCAGGTTGCCCGCCACAATACCGCTCCAGCAGCCGATGGAACACCGACCCCGGCGGCGAAACTTGGGCAAAGAGCGTGGCACTGGAGCACAGCTTCAGGTCGTCCGGCGATCCTAGAATCTCCCGTGCTGATCGCCCCTCGATGGCCAACAGCGCCTCGGCACAGTCGCGCAACCGCGCCCCAAGGATTGGATGGTTCAGATAGGCCCGCGCCTCGTCCAGGTCGCGGAGGGCATAACGGCACGCCATCGTGCTTGATCCGAGCCCAGCGATCTGCGGGAAGACAAACCACATCCAGTGCGAGCGTTTGCGACCGGCGCGCAGTTCAGCCAGCGCTTGGGCGTAGATGTCACCTTGGGCCTCGACGAAGCGGTTCAGGTCAGGGGCGGTGTTGCTCATCCGGCTGTCTCCTACTCCAGCCTGCCCGCCTGCACACGGCACGCGGGCAGGCGACGGCAGCGTTCCCAGTCCTCATCAAAGCTCTCACCAGCAGGGTGTGCCGCTCTGCCAAGTGGCTAACCCAGACCATCAAGCGTTATGTCAGGTCTATGACCAACACCTTCCGCCAAAGGCCCTCGGCCATATCGCACCGATTCAGGCGCTCAAGGGCCGGCACAACAAACGCCTCCAAAGGCTTCAAAAGGCGTGTCTATAATTTCCGGGGACTTGAGGGGGTTGGGAGAGTCGGCCCATCGCGCCAAGCTTAGCGGAGTTCGTTACGCTGTGATACCGTCTCCCAACCGTCAAGCCTTTGCATCACCACGGGCTTCCATGACCGACACCCCGCCGATCGATCGACTCATCGCCATCATGGCGCGTCTGCGCGATCCTGAGAACGGCTGCCCCTGGGATCTGGAGCAGACCTTTCGCACCATCCTGCCCTATACCCTTGAGGAGGCCTATGAGGTCGCCGAGGCAGTCGAGCGCGAGGATATGACCGCCTTGCGCGATGAACTCGGCGATCTGTTGCTCCAGGTGGTCTTCCATGCACGCCTGGCCGAGGAGGGTGGGCATTTTGCCTTCGCCGATGTGGTCGAGTCGGTCTGCGCCAAGCTGATCCGGCGCCACCCCCATGTCTTTGGTACGCTCGAGCTGGCAGACGCGGCGACCGTCCTGGACCATTGGGAACGACTCAAGGCCGCCGAACGCGCCCAGACCCGGGTCGATGAACCCGGGGCACTGGCCGGTGTCGCGCGCACCCTGCCGGCCCTGGTGCGCGCCGAGAAGCTCCAGCGCCGTGCGGCACGGGTTGGGTTCGATTGGGATGAGCCCCTGGCCGTCTTGGCCAAGGTCGAGGAAGAACTCGCCGAGTGTCGCGCGACCCTGACCGATCAGGCCACCCCGAGCGAGCGCATCCACGAGATCGGTGACCTGCTGTTTGCCTGCGTCAATCTGGCCCGCCATCTAGGCGTGGAGGCCGAACAGGCCTTGCGCGCCGCCAACCGGCGCTTCGAGCAGCGCTTCGCCCAGGTCGAGCGTGGACTGCGCGAACAGGGCCTCGAACCGAGCCCGGAGACCCGCGACGAGATGGAGCGTCAGTGGACGCTCGCCAAGGCCACCGAGCGTCGCGGCTGAGCACCCATGCACCTGATCCGCTTGCGCGGCGCGCGCACCCACAACCTCAAGAACATCGATCTGGACCTGCCGCGCGAGCGCCTGATCGTACTGACTGGGCTGTCTGGCTCGGGTAAGTCCTCGCTCGCCTTCGATACCCTCTATGCCGAGGGACAGCGGCGCTATGTCGAGTCGCTCTCGGCCTATGCGCGTCAGTTTTTATCCATGATGGAGAAGCCCGACATCGACCACATCGAGGGTCTGTCCCCGGCGATCGCCATCGAACAGAAGACCAGCTCGCACAATCCGCGCTCCACCGTCGGCACCATCACCGAGATCCACGACTATCTGCGCCTGCTGTTCGCACGTGTCGGCCAACCCCACTGCCCGACCCACGGTGAGCCGCTCGACGCCCAGACCATCAGCCAGATGGTCGACCGGGTGTTGGCACTGCCCGAGGGCGAGAAGCTGATGCTGCTGGCGCCCGTGGTGGCCGCGCGCAAGGGCGAGTATCAGCGCCTGCTCGGTGAGCTCTGCGCCCAGGGCTTTGGGCGCGTCCGCATCGATGGACAGGTCTATGAGCTGGAGTCGCCGCCCGAGTTGGACCCGAGGCAGAAACACGACATCGCGATCGTCGTCGATCGTTTCCGGGTACGCCCGGATCTGGCGTTGCGTCTGGCCGAGTCGTTCGAGACTGCGCTCAACCTTTCCGGTGGCATTGCCCAGGTCGGCTGGATCGACGAACCCGAACGCCCCGAGCTGACGTTCTCATCGAAGTTCGCCTGTCCGGTCTGCGGCTATAGCCTGCCGGAGCTTGAGCCGCGTCTGTTCTCGTTCAACAACCCAGCCGGGGCCTGTCCGACCTGCGATGGATTGGGGGTAGAACTCTTCTTCGATCCCGCCAAGGTGGTGATGCATCCGGAACTGAGTCTGGCCGGCGGTGCGGTACGCGGTTGGGATCGGCGCAACGCCTATTATTTCCAGCTGATCCGCGCGCTTGGCGCGCACTATGGCTTCGATGTCGAGACCCCCTGGGTCGAGCTGCCCGAACCGGTGCGCGCGGTGATCCTCTATGGCAGTGGCCAGGAGAGGGTCCAGCTCCCACACCCCAAGGGCAACACCAGACCACAGGTGTTCGAGGGCATCCTGCGCAACATGGAACGGCGCTATCGCGAGACCGATTCCAATACGGTGCGCGAGGAACTGGCGCGCTATCTCTCGCAGCGACCCTGCCCGGACTGCGGGGGCACCCGCCTGAACGAGGCGGCGCGTCATGTCTTCATCGCCGGATACAACCTGCCGGCGATCGCGCGGATGCCGGTCGGCGAGTCGCTGCGTCTGTTCGAGACCCTGGATCTGCCGGGGCAGCGCGGCGCGATCGGCGCCCCGGTCATCACCGAGATCGCTACCCGATTGCGCTTCTTGGTCGATGTCGGGCTCGATTATCTGACGCTCGAACGCCGCGCCGAGACGCTCTCGGGCGGCGAGGCCCAACGGATCCGGCTCGCGAGTCAGATCGGGGCCGGGTTGGTTGGTGTCATGTATATCCTGGATGAGCCCTCGATTGGACTCCACCAGCGCGACAACGCCCGACTCCTCAAGACCCTGACCCATCTACGCGACCTGGGCAACACCGTGATCGTCGTCGAGCACGACGAAGAGGCGATCCGCACCGCCGACTGGGTGGTGGATCTCGGGCCAGGCGCGGGCGCACATGGCGGTCAGGTCGTCGCCCAGGGCACGGCGGATGAGATCGCGGCCAACCCAGACTCCTTGACCGGGCGCTATCTGTCCGGCGCACTGCGGATCGAGATCCCCGCCCGGCGCACGCCCAACGACCCCGCACGCCAGTTGCGGATCCTCGGGGCCTGCGGCCACAACCTGCGCGGGATCGATGTCGCGATCCCTGTCGGTACCCTGTGCTGTATCACCGGCGTCTCGGGGTCAGGCAAATCGACCCTGATCAACGACACCCTGTTTCCGGTGGTCGCGCGTCATTTCAACGGGGCCAGTCTTAACTCTGCACCGCATAGGGCCATCGAGGGGTTGGAGCACTTCGACAAGGTGGTCGACATCGACCAGAGCCCCATTGGTCGCACGCCGCGCTCCAATCCGGCGACCTATACGGGTCTGTTCAATCTGGTGCGCGAGCTGTTCGCCGCCGTCCCCGAGGCGCGTTCGCGCGGCTATGACGCCGGGCGCTTCAGTTTCAATGTCAAGGGCGGGCGGTGTGAGGCCTGCAAGGGGGATGGCGTGATCCGGGTCGAGATGCACTTCCTGCCCGATGTGCATGTGCAGTGCGAGGTCTGTCGCGGGCGGCGCTATAACCGCGAGACCCTGGAGATCCGCTACAAGGGCAAGTCCATCGACGAGGTGCTGAACCTGACCGTCGAGGAGGCGCTCGACTTCTTCGCCCCGGTGCCAGCGATCGCCCGCAAGCTCCAGACGCTGATGGACGTGGGTCTGTCTTATGTCCAGCTCGGCCAGAGCGCGACCACCCTCTCGGGCGGCGAGGCCCAGCGCGTCAAGCTCAGCCGCGAGCTCTCCAGGCGCGACACCGGGCGCACGCTCTATATCCTCGACGAGCCGACCACAGGGCTGCATTTCCACGACATCCGGCATCTGCTCACGGTGCTGCATCGGCTACGCGATCAGGGCAACACCGTGGTGGTGATCGAACACAATCTCGATGTCATCAAGACCGCCGACTGGATCATCGACCTAGGGCCTGAGGGGGGGGAGAGGGGCGGACAGGTGGTCGCCGTCGGTACGCCCGAGACCCTCGCCGCCGTGGAGCAGTCTTATACCGGGCGTTTTCTGCGCCCCCTGTTGGAGCGCGGCTGGTAGTCGCTCAGCGACCGGGTGACTCGGCGGCAGACTCCATCGCCTCAAGCCCCAAGGGCGTTGGTCACCTGCCGTGCGCTCATCTGACTGGCCTGCGCCTGAAAAGCGAGCTGGGGATTGAGCACCATCGTCTCCCGAGTCGTCCGCGCCAGGGCGATCGCCTGCTCGGAATCCAGGCCGTTGTACGACCTGGAATCGAGGGTCTCGGTCGTAGGCGCGCCGGTTTGCTGTAGACGGTAGGCGTCCGAAGAAATCGAGAGGGTGTCGCTGGATGGACCCTGGGTCGGAGACGTCGAGCTGGGGCCGCGATCCAGCGTCGATGGGGTTACACCAGGGCTGGTCAAGGGGCTGTCGGACCCGGAGTCAACCCGCGGCGACGGATAGGACCTGGTTGCGCCGATCGACGGCATGTTGCTAGACAAACCAATTTCGTTCATAAAAAACCTCCAGGCTTGGCGAATACGGTGTATCTACTCGTACCTCTGCAAACAGTAGAGCCGCTGGATCAAGCGAGGGGTCTGGGTCGCGGTTTGAGATCCAGCGGACAGGGTCAGTGTCGCACTTGCTCGATAAGTTGACGATAGAGCACCCTGAAGTGCCGCGGATCAGGCGCCCCGAACACCGGATCCAGGGTTGGAGCGGCCAACTCGATCTCGATCCAGTCGGCCTCGGTCAGGTATTTGAGCGCCAATGGCAGGGCCTCGCGCTCCTCTTGGATCAGATGACCACGCTGATTGCCGATCAGGGCACGACCGGCGGCCTCCACGTCCTCGCGCAGCAGCACCTCCTCGCTGAGGATCATCCGCAGCGACTGGCGGAAGTCCTTGGTCAGGCGGCTTAGACCCGGGTGCTGACGCATGGGGATACCGAAGACCTCAGACGGTTCGACGCCCTTGTCGATCAGACGCCGGAAGATCAGATCCTCGGTCGGGTGGTGGACGATGTCGGCATAGCAGTCCATGTATTCGATGAGCGCATCGATCAGCGCGTAGTCCGGCTCGTCGCCCTCGTGAAAACGGTCGAGCAAGGACTCAAGCAGGTCGAGTACCCGCCGCAGTCGTGCATGATCCTGACCGAGTCGCGTCATGATGGCGTGCATGGCTTAACCCTCTTGAATAGAGTCGTTTGTGCATCCTACCCTCCTTCGATGTCGTCCGGTTCGGTATCGTCCAGCCCCGCCGGCAGAAATATTCGGTGCGGATGCACTGACCTGGGTTCCGCTCAGCCGGTGTCGCCCTTGCGTATCCGCTCCAAGCGCGGGTCGTCGATGTGCGGCAGGAGGGCGAACAATAGCTCCTCGGCATCCTGGGGGCGCTTCTCCGGATCCATCGACATCGCCCAGTCCACCGCCTTGAGCAGGAACTCGGGATAGCGATCCTTAAGGGCCTCGACGGCCGGCACGACCCTGTCTTCCTTCTGGCGCTCCGGTGCCGGCTGGGGCGTGCGACCGTCCATGCAGGTGCGGATGCTGGCCCCGACCGCATAGACATCGGTCCAGGGACCGACCTGACCGCCGCGAAAATATTGCTCGACCGGAGAATAGCCAGCGGTGATGACCTGCCCGCCACGCGAGCGCCCGCGATTAAACGGATGGACCGCGCCGAGATCCAGCAGCAGGGGCATGTTGCCGTGACGCAGATGGATGTTGCCGGGCTTGACATCGAGATGGACCATGGAACGCCGATGCAAGAGCGCCAGTGCATCTAGGATCGGGATGAAGACCTCTAGGATAAAAGAGGTGCTCAGCCCGCCCTTGCGCTCGCGCAGATAGGCCCCGAGATTGCGCCCACGCTCGTTGGGCATCACCATGTAGCCGGTATCGTTGGCCAGGAAGAAGGCGAGCACCCGAACGATGTTGGGATGTTTCAGCGACGCCAGTGCCTTGACCTCCTGGAAGAACAGCTTGCGTCCGTGATGGAGGCTCTCGGCATATTCGATGCTTGCCGGCACCACGCGCCGGTCGCGATCGCGGCGCGCGAGCTTCTTGGGCATGTACTCCTTGATGACGACCTCTTCGCCGCTGTCGTCGTCGGTCGCGAGATAGATGAGGCTAAAGCCGCCCTCGGCGATCGGCTTGACGATGTGGTAGCTACCCACCTGGGTGCCTGGTGGGAGTGTCTCTCGTGCGGCTGCCATGATCGGGCAGTGGATCTCCAGGCGGACGTTGACGGGAGTGACTGGATGCGGCCTTCCTCGGTTATGATAAACGCTGTTCGGCTGGCTCGGCAGGGATCGAGCCCTGTTCGTCCGCCCACGTGAGACCGCCCCCTCAAGAGACGTCCTTAGCCAATGATCAAGAGTATGACGGCCTTCGCCCGCGCGTCGCGGACAGGCGATCTGGGTGAATTGACCTGGGAGGTACGTACGGTCAATCACCGTTTCCTGGAGCCTTGCATCCGCTTGCCCGAGGAGCTGCGCGGACTCGACATCCAGGTGCGCAACCGTCTGGCGGCGCGTCTCCAGCGCGGTAAGATCGAATGTACGCTGCGCTATGCCCCGGCCCTGGGTGCCGCGAACGCGATCCGGATCAACTGGCCCTTTGTTGAGCAGCTCCTGGCGGCGGGACGTGAACTCAGCGCGCGCATCGGCTGTACCCAGGAGCCGACCCCCTTCGATCTACTGCGCTGGCCAGGCGTGGTGCAGGAGACCGAACCGGATCTCGACCGGCTCGGTGCCGAGGCGCTGGCGCTGCTCGAACAGACCCTGGATTCGCTGGTCGAGACCCGCGCACGCGAGGGCGCGCGCCTGGCCCAGCTCCTGCGTGAGCGTTGCGAGCGTCTGTTTGAGAGTGCAGCCCGCGTGCGCGCGCGTCTGCCCGAGGTACTGGTCGAGGTGCGCCGGCGTCTGGCTGAGCGTCTGACCGAGCTGCGTGCCGAGCTCGATCCGACCCGGTTGGAGCAGGAGATCGTCCTGATCGCCGCGCGGCTTGACGTCGACGAGGAACTCGACCGGCTCGGCGCCCATCTCGAGGAGGTGCTTGCTGTCCTGACCCGCGATGAGCCGGTCGGGCGCCGGCTCGATTTTCTGATGCAGGAGCTTAACCGTGAGGCCAATACCCTCGGCTCCAAGTCGTCTGACCTCGCCATCACCCGCGAGGTGGTCGAGATGAAGGTCTTGATCGAACAGATGCGCGAACAGGTGCAAAATCTCGAATGAACGACCGATCCCAGCCCAGGGGGCTTTTGTTTATCGTCTCGGCGCCCTCGGGCGCGGGTAAGACCAGTCTGGTCAAGGCCCTGGTGGAACGCGATCCGGGGCTCATGCTATCGGTCTCCTGTACCACGCGCCCAGCCCGCGCGGGCGAGCAGGATGGCGTCCACTACCATTTCCTCGATCGCGAATGCTTCGAGCGCGAGATCGAAGCCGGCGCCTTTCTGGAACAGGCCGAGGTCTTTGGTAATCTGTACGGCACCCGCGCCGCCGACGTGCACCGGCGTCTCGACACTGGACGAGACATCCTCCTGGAGATCGACTGGCAGGGTGCGCGTCAGGTGCGCGCGCGCCTTCCCGAGGCAATCTCTATCTTCGTGCTGCCGCCTTCCATCGAGGAGCTCGAACGCCGTCTGCGTGGACGCGGTACCGACAGCGATGAGGTGATCGCCCGCCGCATGACCCAGGCCCGCGCCGAGCTGGCGCATTTTGCCGAATACACTTATCTGGTCGTCAACGACTGCTTCCAGACGGCGCTCGCGACCTTGGCGGCGATCGTCACCGCCGAGCGTCAGCGTCTGGCCTATCAGCGCCCGCGTCTGGCCGCGTTGCTCGACCCCATCGAATCCATTGCCTAAAGGGAGACCATCATGGCCCGCATCACGGTCGAGGATTGCCTCGAACACGTCGATAACCGTTTCGATCTGGTTCTGCTCGCCACCAAGCGCGCACGGCAGCTGGCCAAGGGCGTCGAGCCGCTGCTGCCGGCAGAGAACGACAAACCGACCGTCCTGGCCCTGCGCGAGATCGCCGCTGGCAAGATCACTAACGCCATGATCCAGGAGGCCCAGCGCGAGATGGACGACATGGCGGCGGCACTGGAGCAGGCACTGGCTCAGGAATTCGCCACCAGGCTCGAGGACGTGGAATCCGACAGGGATGTCAAGGACTGACGAGGCCAATGCCGACAAGGATCCGACCGCACGGCCTGAGTTGGGTGCGTCCGGTCTAGATGCGGCTGCTCAACAGGTTAGGTCACTCAAGTCTCTAGACCGGGCGCCGCCCATCGAGCCGCTCAAGCCCGCCAGCGAGACGCGCTATCTGATCAGTGACCTCTGCGCCTATCTGGAGACCTATCTACCGCCCGAGCAGATCAGCGAGTGCTATCGCGCCTATCTGTTCGGCGCTGAGGCGCACGAGGGCCAGAAACGCAAATCGGGCGAGCCCTACATCTATCATCCGATCGCGGTCGCACGCATCCTGGCCGAGATGCGCATGGACTATCAGTGTCTGATCGCGGCCTTGCTGCATGACGTCATCGAGGACACCCCGATCGATAAGGCCCAGTTGGCCGAGGCCTTTGGCGAAGAGGTCGCCGAACTGGTCGATGGGGTCAGCAAGCTCACCAGGCTCGATTTCAAGTCGCGCGCTGAGGCCCAGGCGGCAAGTCTGCAGAAGATGCTGCTGGCGATGACGCGCGATATCCGCGTCATCCTGATCAAGCTTGCCGACCGACTGCACAACATGCGCACGCTCGACTCGATGAGCCCGGAGGCCTGCCGGCGCATCGCGCGCGAGACACTCGACATCTTCGCCCCCATTGCCAATCGCCTCGGGATCAACTGGATCCGCATCGAGTTGGAAGAGCTCAGCTTCGCGCACTACTGGCCGTGGCGGCGGCGGGTCATCCAGCGCGCGCTCCAGGGGCGCAGCAGTGGTGCGCGATTCGAGATGGTCAGCCTGGTCGAGACGACGTTGCGCCATGCCTTGCAGCAGGAGGGCATCGCGGGCCGGGTCGAGGGGCGTCAAAAACACCTCTACGGCATCTATCGCAAGATGCGCGAGAAGTCACGCGGCTTTTCCGAACTGGCCGACGTCTTTGCCTTTCGGGTGACGGTCGATCGGGTCGATACCTGCTATCGGGTGCTGGGGCTGGTTCATAATCTCTACAAGCCGGTGCCCGGACGCTTCAAGGACTATATCGCCATCCCCAAGGCCAACGGCTATCAATCCCTCCACACCGCCCTGATCGGACCCCAGGGCATCCAGATCGAGATCCAGATCCGCACCGAAGACATGCAGCGCCTGGCCGAGTCCGGGATCGCTGCGCACTGGATGTACAAGAGCGGGGGCCAGTCCGCCGGCGCCAATCCGACCGCACTCGCCGCCGATTGGTTGCAGAACCTGCTGGAGATGCAGCGCGAGGCGGGCAACTCGGTCGAATTTCTGGAGCACGTCAAGATCGACCTCTTCCCCGACGAGGTCTATGTCTTCACGCCCAAGGGACGCATCCATGCGCTCAAGCGTGGTGCGACCGTGGTCGACTTCGCCTATGCCATCCACTCGGACGTGGGCAACACCTGTGTGGCCGCGCGCATCGACCGGCGTATGGCCCCGCTAAGCACACAGCTGCGCAATGGTCAGACGGTCGAGATCATCACAGCCCCGGGTGCGCGGCCCAATCCGGGCTGGCTGAACTTCGTGGTCACGGCCAAGGCGCGCGTCAATATCCGTGGACACCTCAAAAACATCAAACAGCGCGAGGCCCAGGCACTTGGGCGACGGCTCCTGAACACCGAACTGGCCGCGCTGGGCACCACGCTTGAGATGCTCGAACCCGTGCGCCTGGCAGCCTATCTGGAGGAGACGGGACTGGGGAGTCTGGAGGAACTGTTCGGTGAGATCGGACTTGGCAACCGGCTAGCGCCGCTGGTCGCGCGACGATTGGCCGGGGCCGAGGGCGCGGACTCTGAGACACGACTGGACAACCGCGATCTCCATCCGCATCGGCTGGCCATTCGCGGCACCGAGGGCATGGTGGTCAACTTCGCGCGCTGCTGCCGTCCGATTCCGGGCGATGCCATCACGGCGATCTTTAGCCCGGGACGCGGGATCGTGGTCCATCGTGCCGAGTGCCGCAACCTTGGGGGGCTGGAAGGCAAGCGTGACAAGCGGCTCGACGTCGAGTGGTCCAAGGAGCCGGAGGGCGAATTTGCCACCGAGATTCGGGTCGAGGTCAACAATCGGCGCGGCGTGCTGGCCGTGGTCGCCGGGGCGATCGCCGAACTCGGGTCCAACATCGAGAACGTCCAGACCATCGAAAAGGACGGCGTGATGACGGATCTAGAATTTCGCCTCCTGGTCAAGAGCCGTGATCATCTCGCACGCATCATGCGCCGGGTGCGGCTCATCCCGGATGTCGATCGCATCACCCGCATCACCCGATCCTGAGTCGCGCGCCAGGGCGTCCGAGAATCAAGTCGGATCCTTAAGGAAGCGCTGATTGATTCCATTCGTGGCAAAACCTTCTTCCGTAAACCATTGATTTTGTAGGAGCGGCTTCAGCCGCGATTGAGAGGCACGCGATTTATTCAGCGCTTCCATAATTCAGTGAAATGCCCCGAGTAGCCATCAGACCCTGAGCCGATCGTTCAGGCACGGCTGGATCAGATCCAGCAGGGCGCGATGCACCCGCAGATTGCCTGCGACCAGGTTGCCGGTGTCGAGAAACCGGTCGCCGCCTGCCAGGTCGGTCACGGTGCCGCCCGCTTCCTTGATCAGCAACGCCCCCGCCGCGCAATCCCAAGGCGAGAGTCCCAGCTCCCAGAATCCATCGGTACGTCCAGCCGCCACATAGGCCAGATCGAGCGAGGCCGAGCCGGGACGGCGCACCCCGGCTGTGGCCAAGGTCACCGCCTTGAACATGGCCAGATAGGCGTCGATGTGGCGGTGATCGCGGAACGGAAAGCCGGTGCCGATCAGCGCCCCGTCGAGCGACTGACGATTGGCGACCCGGATCCTGCGGTCGTTGAGCTGGGCACCCTGACCGCGCGCGGCGGTGAACAGCTCCTCGCGCAGCGGATCATAGACCACGCCGCATTCAAGCTGTCCCCTGTGTAGCAGGGCGATAGAGACGGCAAACTGTGGAAAACCGTGCAGATAGTTGGTGGTGCCGTCGAGCGGGTCGATGATCCACTGGAACTCGCTGTGGCCGGGCTGCTCGCCGCTCTCCTCGGCCAGGATGGCGTGGTTGGGGAAACGTCCGCGCAGCTCCTGGACGATGGCCGCCTCGGCGGCACGGTCGACGTCGCTGACAAAGTCGTTGCGGCTCTTGGTCTCGACCCTGAGCTGATCGACCCGATCGGAGAAACGCAGGATGATCTTGCCGGCATGGCGGGCGGCACGGATGGCGATATTGAGGCTTGGGTGCATCGGTTGCGGGATATCCAGGAAGGTCGCTGTATCATAGCGGTCTTGAGACAGCGAACAGAGACGTGATAATTGAGTCGCTCATGATAGACCAAATGAACGAGCCGCTGGCGCGAATCCGTTTCGTGCTGGTCGAGACGACCCACAGCGGCAACATCGGCGCAGTGGCGCGCGCGATGAAGACCATGGGGCTGTCGCGTCTGGAACTGGTTGCACCACGCCAGCGACCCGATGCCGAGGCCCTGGCGCGCGCCTCCGGGGCCGATGACCTGCTCGAGCGCGCCGGGATCCACCAGACCCTGACCGAGGCACTGGTCGGCTGTCGGCTGGTGATCGGCACCAGCGCGCGCCTGCGCTCGATCGAGTGGCCATTGCTGGAGCCGCCCGAATGCGCCGCGCGTCTCCTGGCCGAGGCCCAGGAGGGGGAGGTGGCCCTGGTGTTGGGACGCGAGAGTTCCGGCCTGACCAACGACGAGCTTGCGCGCTGTCACTTTCTGGCCCATATCCCGACCAATCCCGCGTTCAGCTCGCTCAATCTCGCCGCTGCCGCCCAGGTATTCGCCTACGAGATCCGGCGCGCGGCCCGTGTCGTGACCGGCGAGCGACTGACCGAGACGCCGCGCGACCTGGCCAGCGCCGAGGCGATGGAAGGCTTCTACACCCATCTGGCCGACACCCTGATCCAGATCGGCTTCAGCGACCCCGAGCAGTCACGCACGCTCATACGCCGACTGCGTCGTCTCTTCAACCGTGCCCGGCCCGATCGGGTCGAGCTCAATATCCTGCGCGGCATCCTCAGCGCCGCCCAGGGACGCAAGACCCCAAACCGCTTCGCCCGTCCGGACGATTCGGCGCCATGAACCCAAGAGGGAGTGGGATCCCATGTTCGATCGCATCCGAGAAGACATCCGCTGTGTCTTCGACCGTGACCCGGCCGCGCGCAACGCATTCGAGATCCTCACCACCTATCCGGGTCTGCATGCCATCCTCATCCATCGTCTTGCCCATCGGCTATGGCACTGCGGCCTTAAATGGCCGGCGCGCCTGCTGTCGAACGTCGCGCGCCTGTTCACCGGCATCGAGATCCATCCGGCGGCCGTGATCGGTCGCCGGCTCTTCATCGATCATGGGATGGGTGTGGTCATCGGCGAGACCGCCGTCATCGGCGACGACTGTACCCTGTATCATGGGGTCACACTCGGCGGGACGAGCTGGCAGAAGGGTAAGCGTCACCCGACGCTCGGGCGTGACGTCGTGGTCGGCGCCGGGGCCAAGGTGCTTGGTCCGATCCAGATCGGTGACGGGGCGCGCATCGGTTCGAATGCTGTGGTGGTCAAAGCGGTCCCCCCGGGGGCCACTGTAGTCGGTGTGCCTGGACGCATCATCGAACCCGATCGTGATGCGACCAGCCGCAGGCGCGCCGATACCGCTAAGCGCATCGGCTTCGATGCCTATGGTGCTACGCGCGATGCGCCCGATCCGGTCGCCAATGCAATCAACCGGATGCTCGATCATATCCACCACATAGACCAGCGGCTCGAATCCATGTCGTACATCCTGGAGCGGCATGGGCTCATGGTGCACTTCGACCACGACGGCGACATCGACGCGATGGAAATCGAGCCTGCGACCCGGCCCGATATCGCTCAAGCGGATGACCCGACACAGGCTAGGGGATAATTGATCACCATGCTTGGGTAACGTATGATGCCAAGCGTACGTCACACAAGAGAGGGTACCTGTGAGACTGACGACCAAAGGCCGCTATGCCGTCACCGCGATGCTGGATCTGGCCATCCAGCAGGGGGGGGGTCCGATCGCCCTGGCCGACATCGCCCAGCGGCAGGGGATCTCCTTGTCCTATCTCGAACAGCTCTTCGCCAGGCTGCGTAAGCACGGATTGGTGACGAGCGTGCGTGGTCCGGGTGGCGGCTACAACCTGGCCCGACCCGCAGCCGAGATCTCTGTTGCCGAGGTGATCAGCGCCGTCGACGAGCGTGTGGATACGACCCGCTGTGGCGGCGCACATAATTGTCAGAACAATGGGCCCTGTCTGACCCATGATCTCTGGTGCGATCTCAGCGACCGCATCCACGATTATCTCAACCAGATCGATCTTCAGACCCTGGTCGATCAGCGCGATGGATTGGGTCGGCGTCCGCCGACCACCTGTGCGGCGGTCGACGTCAAACTCGACGTCCAGCGGATCCGCCTCGGCGCCTGAGATTTTGGGTCTAGATGGTCCGACGACGGCACGAGCCGTGTTGAACTCACAGAAAAACCATTTCGAGCTCTTCGACCTGCCGGTCGGTTTCATGCTCGACTCCGGCTTGCTGGCCGAACGTTATCGCGCCCTGGTGCGCGCGGTTCGGACCGATGTCCTCAGCGATCAGGGAGACGAGACGAACCGCTTGCTGGCGCACATCGACCTGGCCTATCAGACCCTGACCGAGCCGCTGGCCCGCGCGGAGTATCTCTTCCGGCTCTATGGCGTGGAGGGCGTGGAGTCTGGCGCTGACGAAGACCCCCCGAGCACCAAGTTCGTCGAGGAGATCGAATGCCAGGAGGCCCTAATCGCGGCCACCAACCGTTCCGATCCGGGCGCCGCCCTGTCCGAGGTGTTGACCCGTCTGGCTGAGCGCGGCGCGGCACTCGACAAGGAACTGCACCAACTCTTCGCTGATCCCACGCCAACCAATCTGAACGCTGCGCGCGAGGTCGTGCGTCAGCTCCAGGTCCTCGCCCGCTGCCGGCGCGAGACCGAAGAGCGACAGGCCAAACTGCTCAGGTCGCGTCCGGACTGAGCAAGACGCGGCCTAAGCGCGCTCAAACTAGCACTGTTCCCAGGGAAGTCCGTGGAAACGCCAACCGCCGCGGCTGCTGCGATGATGTTGCTCGTCGAGCTCGCCCTCGAATCCCTCATCGACGTGGAACACCGACTTGAAGCCCGCGCGGATCAAGGCCCGCCCGGCCTCCAGTGACCGCTTGCCGCTGCGACAGATGAGGATGATCGGTGCACAGTTCTCGCGCTGCTCGCAGACTGCACCGCCGAGCACCAGTTTGCCGATCTCGGTGACGAAGTTGGGGTTGACCACCCAGTCGGGCTCGTCGATCCAGGCCACATGGACCGCGCCCTTGGGGTGCCCGACGAACAGGAACTCCATGGACGAGCGGATATCGACCAGAATGGCCTTTGGATTGGATTCGATCATCTCGAAGGCCTCGCGGGGCGAGAGTGGGGTTGGCAGGTCTTCGTTTGTGTTGCTCATGATGGGTGATGCCTCGTCTTGGTGGTTGGTGGTCGATGCTTGTTATCCTGCCCTTTCGGTTTGCACCGAGCGGCGGGTGACTCGCCAGTATAAGCGGCACCTGCCGTCTGTCATGATGCACACCCCAGGCGAGTGGTTTGAACAAATGGTGCGCGCCTTCCCCGGCACGGTGTAACGAGGAGCGGTGAGTGACGCATCACTCACCCGGACGACTGCCCCGTGAGGCGCGGTTTGTCTGCCAGGGCGGCGGCCAATCACGCCCACGCCGATCCCAACGCCGCGCCGGTCATCGCGGTGCGGGCCGGGTGGCCGACGGACAGTGGTCGAAGACGTCAAGAAACGCTGTGCGCCCAAGCGTGCAAGGGTCAGGTCGGAGGGTCCGAACCGGCGGGATTGATCCAGCGAATGCCTGTGGAGAACGCACGAAGATGCGGTCGTGGCCGTGCGCCCGTGCGGCGTTCGCTGAGGCCTGCCCGCGTGCAGGCGGGCAGTAAAGCCCAGCTATACACCAAGGGCTTTAGCGGGGGCTTCATTGAATAAAACTAAACCGCGACGATTGAATTTTGGGTTGTCGCGGTGGGAGCTATGGCCTTGACTCGCCAAACGAAGCGAGACTCAAACCTGAGGAAGGGGAGCGTGCCAGAGTTCGGACGGGCGCTCAAAGAGCATGGATTGCGGATGCTGATGCACGGCCTGGCACGTCTGCCGTTGCCGCTTCTACACCGGCTGGGCGCGGTCTTGGGTTGGGGCGTAGCACGCTGGCCCAATCGACAGAGGCGCAATGCGCTCATCAACATTGCGCTCTGCCTTCCGGAATTGACGGCGGATGAGCAGCGCCGTCTGCGTGATCGCAACCTCCGAGAGTTCGGCAAGACCTATCTGGAGATCGCCTATCTCTGGCTAAGGCCGGTCGATCAGGTGTTGTCGCTGATACGCGAGGTGCGCGGGGCCGAATGGCTCGCACGCCGACCGGGGCAGGGGCTCATCGTCCTCTCGCCCCATCATGGTGCCTGGGAGCTGGCCGGACTCTATCTGGCGACCCAGGGACGCACGGCCATCTTCTACAAGCCGCAGCGCTATCTCGACGACCTGATCCGCGAGTCGCGCGCGCGCACCGGAGCGGATCTGGCGCCGATCACGGCGCGCGGAATCCGGGTGCTGGTCGAGGCGCTGGAGCGGGGGGATTTCGTTGGCATCCTGCCCGATCAGGAGCCGAAAGCAGACAAGGGAGCGGTCTTTGCGCCCTTCTTCGGGATACCGGCTTTTAGCATGCTGCTGGTCAACCGGCTGGCACGGCGTACCGGCGCGCCCGTGATCTTTCTGTTCGCCGAGCGGCTGGCCGATGGGAGCGGGTTCGTCATCCACTGTCTGCCGGCCCCCGAGGGGGTCGACAGCGAGGATGACCAGGTCGCAGCGACGGCGCTCAATTGCGGCATCGAACAGTGCGTGCGCCTCTGTCCCGAGCAGTATCTCTGGCCCTACAAGCGCTTTCGGTGTCGTCCGGAAGGTATGCCCAAGGTCTACACTGGACCGCTCGACGATGCGCACGCCCTTGAACAGGCCCGTCGCGTGCGCGAGACCCTAGCGCGGATGTGAGTCAGCAGTGACTAAAGTCTGACAGCGCGGACAATAGAAACTCGACCGCTGTCCGATCCGCTGTTGCTGGATGGGTGTCCCACAGACCCGGCAGGGTTCGCCCGCGCGCCCATAGACCCGCAGTGACTGGGCGAAATACCCAGGGGCACCGGATTCGTTGACAAAGTCGCGCAATGTGGTGCCACCCTGTTCGATGGCGGCCCCGAGCACCAGGCGAATCGTCTCGGCCAGACGGTCATAGCCGGCCGGGTCGATTTGGTTGCAGGCACACGCCGGATGGATCCCCGCAAGGAACAGCGACTCATTGGCGTAGATGTTGCCGACACCCACTACGACCGCTGCGTCCATGATGAATGATTTGACAGTGATCCGACGCACGCGACTTGCGCGATAGAGATATTCACCGTCAAAGTGCTCGCCCAAGGGCTCCGGACCCAGCCTGCACAGGAGCGGATGCTGGACGAGTGCCGTCTCCGGCGCCTGGGGTATCCAGAGAAAGATCCCAAACCGGCGCGGATCGTGGAAGCGCAGGAGGCCGCCGTCCGAAAGCGACAGATCGAGATGATCGTGCATCCTCGGCGCACTCTCGGGTGCGACCAGACGCAGGCTGCCCGACATGCCGAGATGCACCAGCAGGCTGCCATGCGCCAGCTCGATCAACAGATATTTGCCGCGCCGCCTCAGGGAGTGGATCGGTTGACCGGCGAGCCGTTCGGGCATCTCGGGCGGGATCGGTCGGCGCAGACGGGGTTCGCGCACGATCAGGCGCACGATCCGGCGGCCCTCCAGATGAGGGCGGATCCCGCGCGCTGTGGTCTCGACCTCGGGGAGTTCGGGCATCAGCGGGTTCAGATCGAGGCCCTGTTTGAGGCCTCAGTCGGCAGGCGGATCGGCATACATGGCCGGATCGGGTGCGAAGGGATCCTGCCCGAAACCGCTGGGCGCGGCCTTGTCTGGCTCGCCCGGCAGCCGGAACTCGGATGGGGCCGGGGTGGTATCAGGGGTCTCGACCGGCACGGCACGGCCATCCGGCGTCAGGCGGACCATGGGCGGCTCGCTTGGCGGCGTGTCTCCGAGAACCATGGGTTCTGGAGACTCGTCCAGCCCCTGATCCGGGGCGCCGAAGGATCGAAAGGGATCTGCCCCGATCGATTTGGGCTCGCCGGTCGATGGCTCCGGCTCGAACCATGGGGTTGGAGATGATTCCGGGCTCGTGTCGGACGGGCCGTAGAGGACCGGCGCCGGCTCGGCGGGTCCGTCGAACGCGGCCGGCGGCGCCGGTTCCGGCTCCGGCGGCGTGGGATCGACCGCGTTTGGATCGAGCGTCAACGCGGGCGCATCGGTCAGGACATAGAGCAGGCGTTGATCGAGTCGCGCCCAGCGACGCCTGTCCTGCGAGAGCAGGAAGCGCAGCGTGCTTCCATCGGCCGATTTGAGCACGACCGACTCGCCGCTCGGCGGCTCGACCAGGATCTCGACGCGCTCGGCGTGTAATCCTTCCAGATCGTTCAGGGTCTCGGGCGTGACCGGAACCTCACCCAGTCGCCCGAAGACGGGTGCGAAGCCGCGCGGGACCAGTTGCGGCGAGACATAGTGGATGGGCGGTGCGATCAGCAGTGGATGGAAACGATCCTGGATCAGGTGCACCAGCCCCTCGCTGGCGACATAGCGCATCTGACCGATGGGATCGGTATTGCCGAACTGGAGCTCGCGCCCATCCAACAACAACCTTAGGCGAGGCGGCGAGAGCCCGAGTTCGCGTAGATCGACGCTCGCGGACGGAAAGCTGCGCTCGACCGGTGCCTCCAACACAGCGAGCAGTTGGGCGACGCGGCCATTGTCGGCATCGACCTGGAAGGGTGTCTCCAGACGCCAACCGAGCGCCGTCTGAATCAGGCTCAGGGTCGGTTCACCCTGGCGCGTGATCTGAACCCGATAGAGGTCGGTGGCGGTCAGATCGGTCAGGGTCGGGATGACATGCGCGCGCTGGAGCTCGGCTCGGATCATCAGACCGAGCATGACCAGGAGTATCGCCAATGCCACATTGGTCAGCCAGCGTCCGCTCATCGACCCCTCCAGCGATACCAGCGCATCCCCAACCCACCGATCAGGAACAGCCCCGGCAGTAACACCAAGGCCGTCAGACCGATCAGGGCGCGGTGCGGCGCGTCCAATTCCAGCGGCTCGGCGACGGTCGGCGGGGGCGGGAGTTCGGGCAGATCCTCGTCCTCGCTCAGCCAGCGTAACAGCGCCAAGCCAAGCGCGCGATTGCCCTGGCGTCCGATATGGGCGTTGGACAGAAAATCACCGTCGCCTACCACCACCAGACGCTGCTCGGGCTTGCGCTCGGGGAGCGTGCGCACGAGCGCCAGCACAACCGGCAACGGACCGGTACGCTCGCCGATCACCTCGTCGCGTGTGAGCGAACCGGCGAGCATGCCGGTCTCGTTCCAGCTCTGGGCGCTGCTTGTCAGATAGGTCGCCAGGGTCCAGCCCGGCGCGACCTGGGTCTCGAAGGCCAGGGCGCCTGGCAACAGTGCAGGCGCAGTCAATCCCAGGGTCAATGGGTGCACCGGATAGTCCTCGATCAGGGCAGCGGCAACCGTACCGAATCCGAGATGCATGGCCTTCGGATCGACCACCTGGCCGGGTCGGACGGCGAGACCCAGATGCCCTAGCAGGGGTTCGAGACCGCTCGGTGGACCCGGATCCAGTAGCCACAACAGATGACCACCACGATCCAGAAACGCGATCAAGGCCTCGATCTCGCCCGGAAAGGGCGGTAGCCGGGGTTGGCTGAGCACCACGAGGGCGGTGTTGTCCGGGACGGCGTTGGTGAGTGTCAGGTCTAGCGGGCGTGCGATCAGACCCAGTTCGAGCAGCTCGCGTCCGAACTGGCCCAGATCGGCGTCTTGGTCGCGGTCGAGCCTGCGCTCGCCATGCCCCTCGATAACCGCCACCCAGGTCTGACGCGGACGGGACAGACGGGCGATGGCCGCCGAGATGGATCGCTCGCCAATCTCGGTCAGTGTCTCGCGCCGCCCCCGGTATTCGAGCAGGATCTGACCTTGCAACGAGACCTCGGCCTCGCGCGCCTGTTCGGGGAAGCGGCGCGGATCCAGATAGCGGATCTCCAGGTCGGGTGCTTCGTGCGCGTAACGCTCCAGGATCTGGCCGATCTGTCGTGCCAGCGGCGACTGCGGGTCGGCAAAGACGGTCAGATGCAGTGGCGCCTCCAGCCGTTCGAGGATGAGTCGACTCTCGCGGGTCAGCCGATGGACCTGGGATTGGGTCCAGTCCCACTGACGATCGTGCCGCGCCGTCAGCCAGCCCGCCGCGACGACACAGCCCAGCAGCAACAGCATGAACAGGGTGTCGGCGAGCGCGCGCTCGAAGCGGCGGACGATGGCCTGGAGCGTCTGGGTGCGCGTCTTCATTGCAACCGCCGATTGGCCAGGCGTCGATGGGCCAGGGCCAGGAAGAAGCCGGTAAAGAGGAGGAAATAGGTCAGATCGCTCAGACGCACGGCCCCGAGCAGGAATCGGAATAGATGCTCGTTCCAGGACAGCCACCCGAAGAGTGAGAGCGTCTGGGCCGTAAACGATTCGGCACGCCCCACGATCGAAAAAAAGACCAGGACGCCAAAGGCGATCAGCACCGCCGCACCGGGCTGTTCGGTGAGACTTGCGGCCTGGAGTCCGATCGCACCGAAGAACAGGGCCGCGAGCCACAGACCCAGGGTGGCCGCCGCGACCTGCCCCAGGTCAAGCGTGGCCACGCCGGCCAGGAGCGCCAGATTGGCCGCCGGCAGCAGACAGAGCGGGGTGATCAGGACCGCGAGCCCGATGAACTTGCCAAAGAGGATCTCGATCAGGGTCACAGGGGCGCCGGCGAGCAGGTCATAGCCACCATCGCGAAACTCTGCGCTCAGCATCCGCATGGCCAGAAGTGGTGCGGCGAGCATGGCGAGCACGGCGGCAAACCCAAACAGATTCAGACACAGCTCCTGGGTGAGCGAGATGAGCCGCTGATCGGCGTTCAGGCCGCTGAAGTTCTCGATGACCTGGAGAAAGATCCAGGCCAGCACCACCTGACCCGCACCCAGCAGTACCCAGAGCAGGGGCGTGACCAGTCCGCTGCGGATCTCGCGGGCGGCGATGGTCCCGATCATGCGTGCTCCTCCGCGCCAATGAGATCGAAGAAGGTCCGTTCCAGATCAGTGCGCTCGGGGACCAGCTCGAAGAGCTCCAAACCTGACCGTAGGATGGCGCGCGCCAGATCGGACGAGTTCGACCCCTCTCGCAGTTCAACCTGGAAGCGGTTCGGGCCTATGGCGATCGCGCCGGCGACCGGATCCAGGGCGGTCAGGTGCATGATATGGGTCTCGCCGCCTAGACGCACCCGCCAGAGATTGGTCGGGCGTGCCGCGCGTGTCTCGGCATCGAAACGCACCCGTCCCCGATGCAGGATCATCACCCGGTCGCACACCGACTGGACCTCGGGCAGTAGATGGCTGGAGAGGATGATGCCTGTGTCCTGCGCCAGATCACGGATGAGTTGGCGCAGCTCGCGCATCTGAACCGGGTCGAGCCCCTCGGTCGGTTCGTCAAGGATCAGGAGCGGCGGGCGGTGCAGGATCGCCTGGGCCAGGCCGAGCCGCTGGCGATAGCCGCGGGAGAGCTTGGCGATCAGGCGTCGCCCTTGATCCTCCAGGCCACAGCGCTGTTTGGCGGTGGCGATGGCCGCGGGGATGGCGCGTCTGGGTAAACGGTGCAGCTGGGCGCAGTGGGTCAGGTACTCATCGACCCGCAGTTCGGGATACAGGGGCGGGCGCTCGGGCAGGTAGCCAAGGTGGCGCTTGGCCGCAAGCGGGCGGCGTGCCAGATCAATGCCCAGGATCTCGATGCGGCCCGAGCTCGGGGCGAGCAGCCCGCTCAGGAGCCGCAGACAGGTGGTCTTGCCTGCCCCGTTTGGCCCAAGCAGGCCGAGCACCTGCCCGCGTTCCAGGCACAGGTCGAGGTTGGACAGGGCCGGGTGGCGTCCGAAGTCGCGGCTCAGATTGGTGGCGAAAACGAGTGTCTCCATAGGTGGCACGAAGATAACCGGTCTCGTCCGTCTTGCCAAATCCGCGCCCCCAGCGCGCTGGTCATTGACTCTATTGCATTGCCCAGGACTTTCGGTGAAAATCTTAGGTTACTCATTATTCTGCGATCCCCCTCTAGGCTGGCCGGTTGGCCTTCACCAAAGGGTTCGCCCTTACCTCCCTCCGAGAGGCCCCCTCCATCATGGATACCCCAGACGAAACGAGCGTCGGCTTCGACGCGCTCGGTCTTTCGCCCGTGATCGCGCAAGCGGTCAAGAACCTCGGCTACGAATCCCCGACGGCGATCCAGAGTCAGTGCATCCCTCATCTGCTCGCCGGGCGTGACCTGCTTGGCCAGGCCCAGACCGGTACCGGAAAGACCGCCGCCTTTGCCTTGCCGCTGCTCAGTCGTCTCGATCCGGATCTGCGCAAGCCGCAGGTGCTGGTGCTCACGCCCACACGCGAACTCGCGCTCCAGGTGGCCGAGGCCTTCCAGCGCTATGCCGCTGGACTCAAGGGCTTCAATGTGCTCCCCATCTACGGTGGTCAGGGCTATGGGCTGCAACTTGCTCAGCTCAAGCGCAATCCGCAGGTGATCGTCGGGACTCCAGGACGGGTCATGGATCACATCCGGCGCGGCACCCTGGTGCTGGACGCGATCCGCGCCCTGGTGCTGGATGAGGCCGACGAGATGCTCAACATGGGTTTTGCCGAAGACATCGACTGGATCTTCGATCAGGCCCCGGTCGAGCGTCAGGTCGCGCTGTTTTCGGCCACTATGCCGCCGGCGATCCGGCGCGTGGCTCAGGCGCGGCTGGTCGACCCGATCGAGGTCAGGATCGCTGCCGACTCCGAGACGGTCGATACCATCGATCAGCATCACTGTATCGTCACCCGCTTCCATAAGCTCGACGCGCTCACCCGGATCATGGAGCTGGAGGCGTTCGACGGGCTCTTGATCTTCGTGCGCACCAAGAACGCCACCACCGAACTGGCCGACAAGCTCAAGGCGCATGGTTTCGCCGCCGAACCGCTCAATGGCGATATGAACCAGGAGATGCGCGAACGCACCATCGAACGGCTCAAGCAGGGTCAGCTCGATGTGCTGGTCGCCACAGATGTGGCCGCGCGCGGTCTGGATGTCGAGCGCATCAGTCATGTGATCAACTACGATATCCCGACCGATCCCGCGGCCTATGTGCACCGCATCGGACGCACCGGGCGTGCCGGGCGTACCGGGCGCGCGATCTTGCTGGTCGAGCCGCGCGAGCGCGGACTGCTCAAGTCGATCGAGCGCGTCATCCGGCGGCGCATTCCGGCGATGGAGCCGCCCTCGGCGGCGGCGCTGAGCGAGTCGCGGATCGACCGCTTCATCGGCGAGATCCGCAAGACCCTCTCGGAACAGGACCTCGACTTTTTCTATCGTCTGCTCGCGCGCCTCAGTCAGGAGCAGGAGATCGAGATGATGGATATCGCCGCCGCGCTGGCCTACCTCAATCAGCGCGAACGTCCGTTGAACATCAAAGAGGATCCGCTGCGTCCACCCAAGCGTTTCGATGGGCGCGGCGAATCTGGATGGGATCGCGACGCCGGCCGGCGTCAGGGCGGTTGGGAGGATCGTCCGCCACCTCGTGAGCGCTTTGACGACAACGCTGGACATCGCGATGAGCGCCGTCTGCGCCCGGAACGCCCTCAACCGCGCCGCGACGACGCCGATCTGACCAGCTATCGCATCGAGGTCGGCCATCGGCACGGTGTGACCCCGCGCGAGATCGTCGGCGCCATTGCCAACGAATCCGGTCTGGAGGGACGCTATATCGGACGCATCGACATCCGTGACGATCACTCGGTCGTCGACCTGCCCAAGGGCATGCCGAACGAGATCTTCCAACACCTCAAGCGTGTCTATGTGCGCGGTCAGGCGCTTCGGATCGCGCCGGCCGACGAGGGCCGGGCGACAAGGAAGGGCAACGCTTGGGAAGGTCACCATGAGGGGGCGCGCGATCGCGAAGCGAGACCGCCGCGCGCTGGAGCTGATTTTCCCCATCGCGATCGCAACGGCGACTTAAGGCCCCGGCCAAGCCCAGGCAAGCGCAGCGATGGTGTTGCCAGGCGTGGACCTGGGGCCGGGCGCAAATTCCGCGATTGAACCGAGATGTCTCTGGTCACAAGCTTCAGCGTCGTGATGCCGAATGCAGGATCGAGGAGGCGCTCTGAATCCGGTCATCGAATTGGTCCGCGGCCTAGCCGCCTGGATGGTCTTCACGGCGCATGCCGCGCATCTGCTCACACCTGAGCCGGCGCTTTTGAAATTCCTCTGGACCGGGGTCGATCTGTTCTTCGTGATCAGCGGCTTTGTGTTTGCCCCCTTACTGCTGTCGGGTGGCTTTGCGATCCGGCCCTATGCGATCAGGCGCGTCTTTCGTCTGTATCCACTCTATCTGGTCTCGCTGCTGCTGTACGATCTGATCGCACCCGAGTCGCCAGACAAGCTCCTCTATCTGCTTAGGCATCTGGTTTTTCTCGGTACCACCAGTAGCGCGCACGAGGCCTTCTTTTTCAACCCGGCCTACTGGAGCCTGCCGGTCGAGGTCGAATACTATCTATTGCTGCCCCTGCTGGCGCTGATCGTCGCGGGTCGGTTGTGGGTAGTGCTGGCGCTGTTTGCGGTTTTTTGCCTCGTGCGGTTTGGGATTGCGCTGGGGGCCACGCCCTTTGCGAGCTCAGAGCCGAACTGGCTGGCCATCCTGCGGATCCATCTCCCAGGGATCCTGATCGAGTTCCTGGTCGGGGTCTTCGTCTATGCAGCCCATCAGCGCTGGAGCGGGTCTAAGCAGCGACTCTGGCCGATGCTCGCCGGTCTAGTGGGGGCAAGCCTCTGGCTAGCGTTGGGGCTCTTTTTTGCACGCCATGGCGATCAGGGGATCACTGCCCATCTGTGGCTGAAGTCCTATTTCAGCCTGCTATGCGCTATTGGCTATGGTCTGATGCTGTTTGGGGCATTGGCTCTGCTTCCCTGCCGCAATGGACCCTGCCGGCAGCTGGCGTTCTTTCTGGGAAACCTGAGTTATGGTGTCTATCTGTTCCATATCCTGGTGCTGCGGCTCTACGAGCAGTCGGGCGTGTCGCTGCCGGGGGTCTCGGACTTCATCGTCACCGCATTTGCGGTGCTGGCCTTGGCCTGGCTGGGCCATCATCTGATCGAGCATCCGGCGCGCGCCCTCGGTCGCCGGTTGGCGTTGTGTCATCAGGCGACACAGCCTCTATCCGCAAATCCAAATCCGCTGAGTCAGGGTCCTGAGCCAGCGCCAAAGAGGTCGCCGGAATCCGATTCTGCAGGCTATGATCGATCGCACAGGAGATATGCTTGATTTCAGCACGCTGCCCGAGGGCCTATGGTTGTCTTTCCTCGGGGGTGGTCATGGGCCTTCTTAAGGTCCATGGGTTTTGGGGTGCGGCGTGTAAGGAACCATTATATAGCCTGAAAAAGCGGCCCAATCGGCACGCCGCAGCTGGCAATCCAGAGGCCCATGCATGATGACTGATGACCTGGCGCCCCCCCCTTTCCCGGAGCGGATCCGAGGATTTTCGCAACGATTGCACGAACGGCTAGATGCCACACTGGATCTGCTCGGACGTGTGCGTGCCGACGAGGCGCTGTTGGCGGCGACGCTGGAGGCCGCGGTCCAGACTGCCGAGGCGATCGCCCGGGGTGCGACGCTCTTTATCTGCGGCAACGGCGGAAGTGCGGGCGAGGCGACCCATCTGAGCGGCGAGCTGATCGGTCCCTTTCTCGACAAGGGGCGCCGCCCGCTGCCAGCCATCGCGCTCGGTTTCGACACCAGTGCGACCTCGGCCGTGGCCAATGATTTCTCCTTCGACGAGATCTTCGCGCGTCCACTTGCCGCGCTGGCCCGCCCGGGCGACGTGCTCTGGGCCCTGTCGACCAGCGGGCGCTCGCCCAATGTGCGCCGGGCCCTGGAGACGGCCGCTGACAAGGGCATGCTGAGCGTGCTACTGACCGGCGCCCGGCACGCGGATCTACCGCCCCAGGCCGACATCGTGCTTGCCGTCCCCTCGCGTGAGACACCCCGCATCCAAGAGATGCACCTGGTGTTGGGACACTTCCTATGCGAGGTCGTCGAGTCTCTGAATCTGGACCGAGGCCGGGTGAACGCCTTACACGATCATGGCCAGCCCGAAGCCGATCACCAGTAGTCCGGCCAGGCGCCGGATCCAGGAATGCTCGGTCAGACGCGCCACGGCGCCCGCCAGAAACGCGAGGCCGAGCAGGTTCGGCAGGGTACCGAGGCCAAAGGTCAGCATGATCAGTGCCCCGGCGCGCGGATCGGCGCTCGACATCGCCATGATAAGCAGGCTGTAGACCAGGCCGCAGGGCAGCCAGGCCCAGATGAATCCGATGACGGCGGCCTGCACCAGGCGCTGGACCGGCAGGAAGGGGCGCGCGATGGGTTCCAGCCGCCGCCAAAGCGGCGCCCCTAGGCGCTCAAGGGCAGCAAGGGCGCTGGACCAGCCGGCCAGATAGAGCCCAAGCAGGACCATGATCACAGCGGCCAGCCCCTGGAGTAGACGCTGCGTCAGTTTCAGACTCTCGAACTCAGTCAGCATGGAGCCCAATGCGCCGAAGAGTGCCCCCGCCACTGCGTAGCCACTGATGCGCGCCAGGTTGTAGACGAGCTGATAGGGCAACATCCGCCGGGGATCACGGCGGATCTCGGGGTGCAGTCCCAGCGTCAGGGTAGCGACCAGTCCGCCGCACATGGTCAGACAATGCACGCCGCCCAACAGCCCGACGGCCAGTGCCGTGAAGTACACTTGCGGCTGAGAAACGTCCATCGTAGACCCTCCCTGACTCAAACTCGATCAGACACGACCGCAAGGCCCCCACCGCCGTCCGCCTGTGCGGGCAGGATCCCTAACGATGCGAGATTATCAACGTAAACTGCTGGACTTTGCCACCGAGATCGGCGCCCTGCGCTTCGGTAACTTTACCCTGAAATCCGGACGCTGCAGCCCGTATTTCTTCAATACCGGGCTCTTCTCCAGCGGCCTGCGGCTCGTCCATCTGGCACGCGCCTATGCCCATGGCATCCAGGACTCCGGGATCGCCTTCGACGTGCTCTACGGCCCGGCCTACAAGGGCATCCCGCTGGCGGCGGCCACGGCCATGCTCCTGGCCACCGAGCATGGACGCGACACGCCCTATGCCTTCAACCGCAAGGAGACCAAGGACCACGGCGAGGGCGGGCTGATCGTCGGCTCGCCACTCAACGGACGCATCCTCGTCATCGACGATGTCATCACGGCCGGCACCTCGGTGCGCGAGTCGGTCGAGATCATCCGCTCAGCGGGCGCGACACCGGCCGGCGTCGTCATCGCGCTCGATCGCCAGGAACGCGGGCAAGGCGAGCGATCGGCGGTGCGGGAGGTCGAAGATGAGTTCAGCCTGCCGGTCTTGGCCCTGTTGACCATGGATGACCTTATCCTCTATCTCGAGGAACAGGGCGCAGACGCCGCTCTGGTGGAATCCATGCGCGCCTATCGTTCCGACTATGGAGTGTGAACCGTAAACAACCCTCGACTGAAGTCGAAGGCTTTATTGTAAGACGCAGCAAACATGGTTGACCGCATCCCCAACATTGGGCGTGTTTACAGCCGCCCTTGGCAGCGGGGCTCCACTGCCAATCCGGGCCAGGTTTCGACTGGCGTTGCAGTCTGCGTGCGCCCGGAGACCACACTTGCGGTGCATTATACACCACATGGCGCACTTCGCGCGCCCGCAATTCCTCCCGCGACTCAAGTCGCGGGTTTCCTTGCGGAGGGTCTATGAATCACTCGACTCCACTCAAGGTGGGTGGATCAGACCACCGACTGGCGCTTTTGATGCTGATCCCGGCCCTTGGTCTGGTGTCCTGGACCGCGCTGGCCCAGAAGCTCTACCGTTGGGTCGACGATCAGGGCGAGGTTCACTATTCCGACCAGGTGCCGCCCTCGCAGGCCGACAAGGAACGCACCCGCTTATCAAAGCAGGGCTTCGCCGTCGAGACCCAGCCGGCGGTGCCGACCGGTGAGGAACTAAAACGCGTCAAGGAACTGGAGCGCCAAAAGGCCGAGGAAGCGCGGCGGCGCGCCGAGCGTCAGGCCGAGGACGAGCGTCTGTTGAAACTTTATCGCACGCTCGATGAACTGGAACTGGCCCTTGACGGACGCCTCGCCGCCGTCGAGGCCGTCATGCAGGTCAAGCGCGACGAGGTGCGCAACGAGAGCGAACGCCTGGTCGATCTCGACAAGGAGCGACAGGCGCTACGCAAGGCCGGCCTGCCCCCCCCCGACGAGCTCACAGCGAAGATTCAGGACGCGACGGCGCGCATCCGTGCGGACTATGCCGAGATCGTCGCCAACGAATATCGCAAGCTGGCTATCCAAGAGGAGTTCAAACACAGCATTGAGCGGTTCAGACAGCTGAGGCAGCTACCGCCGCCGACTGCGACCGCCTCTAGCGACGCGCCCGGGCCGTCGCTCAGCGACGCCCTAGTGGTGTGTAGCGACAAGGCCAGGTGCCATGCCTATTGGAAGCGCGCCGTCGACTATGTCCGCGCCCACTCAGATCGCGAGGGCGAGATCCTGGAGGTCGGTCTTCTGTTGGCCTTCCAGAATGACGAGCGCGAGCATCGCACCTTCACGCTGTCTTGGACGCAACGCGCACCCGAGCAACCGGTCCATATCTATTTGGACATTCAATGCAAGAATCGTCTGACTGCAAGCCTAGTCTGCCTCGACCCGAGGGTGCCCGAGGTGCGGGCCGGCTTCCGGTCGGCCGTGATGGAAGAATGACCTCGAATGCCTCCTGCTAGAGACGATAAAACCCGCCTTAGAGCGGGTCTTGCGTGCCTCATCCCGAACGGCGTCGGGATGGATGGTGATCCTCAGAGACGCGAGGAGCCGACGATCTGGTGCGCCAAATCCACGACTCGGTTGGCTATGTCCATGTATTCCTTGCGATAGTTTGCCAGCATACCCTCTGAGGAGGCCCAGTAATCCTTGCCGGAGACGCCGTGCTGGTGCTCATACTCGATGAACTGTTTCTGCATCTCCAGCATCTTGTTGATCAGATCCTGCTTTTCTTTTTTCAGCGCCGCGATGTCGGTCATGACAAGGTGTCCCCCAGTCTGGGATTGGCCGTGAAGCCTTGTGGTTTCAGTAAATATGGATGTCTTAATATAGCACGCGCCTAGGAAAAGATGTAAAGCCTCCCGAGATGTTCGACATCATCCTCTACGAGCCCGAGATTCCGCCCAATACCGGCAATGTCATGCGCCTGACGGCCAATCTCGGTGCGCGTCTGCATCTGATCGAACCGCTGGGCTTCTCGCTCGATGATCGCTTGTTGCGACGCGCCGGGTTGGATTATCGAGAATGGGCCGAGGTGCGCGTGCATCCCTCACTGACGACCTGCCTCGACAGACTAACGCATCCCAGACTGCTGAGCGTCAGCACTCGGGGGCGTATCCCCTATGTTGAACCAGACTTTCGACCGGGAGACGCCTTTCTGTTTGGCCCGGAGACGCGCGGACTCCCCGATGGGGTGCTTGAGTCTGTGCCTGAGCAACAGCGCCTGCGCATCCCCATGCGTCCGGGCAACCGCAGTCTGAACCTCTCCAACGCCGTGGCTGTGGTGCTCTACGAGGCCTGGCGCCAGCAGGGATTCGCCGGCGCGGCTGAAATGGAAAGCTAGACAAACTCCGGCTTGGGTCCGCGCTCCAGGAGCGCGCGGGTGGCCGCGGACGGTAAGACGCCTTCGTAGAGCACACGATAGACCTGTTCGCTGATGGGCATCTCGATGCCGAGCCGCGCGGCCAGGCGATGGATGGCGAGTGCCGTGACAACACCCTCGACCTCCTGCCCGATCTCGGCCTTGGCTGCCTCGACCGTCAGGCCGCGCGCCAATGCCAGGCCCAGTCGGCGGTTGCGCGACTGATCGTCGGTGCAGGTGAGTACCAGATCCCCGAGACCGGCCAGTCCGGTGAAGGTCTCGGGACGACCACCAAGCGCGGTCCCGATCCGAATCAGTTCGGCTAGCCCCCGGGTGATGAGTGCCGCGCGCGTGTTGGCGCCAAAGCCCAGTCCATCGGCGATGCCCGTCGCAATGGCCAGCACGTTCTTGGCCGCGCCACAGATTTCCACTCCCACCATGTCCGGGCTGGTGTAGGCGCGGAAGGTCGATCCATGCAGCAGTGCGGCGAACCGCGCGGCGAACTCCGGCTGGTTGGAGGCAATCGTTACTGCCGTCGGCAGTTTGCGCGCGACCTCGCCGGCAAAACTTGGCCCTGAGATCACAGCCAGCGGTCGTTCGCCGAGCTCTTCCTGAGCGACCACATGCAGGAGTTGACCGCTGGCCGCATCCAGCCCCTTGGTCGCCCAGGCGACGCCAAAATCCGCTGGTAGACGCTCGGCTAATTGGCGCACAACCTGACGGAAGGCCTGGCTTGGCACGACCACCAGACAGTCGTCGGCGTCGGCCAGCGCC
Source organism: Thermochromatium tepidum ATCC 43061 (assembly GCF_009664085.1). NCBI lineage: Bacteria > Pseudomonadati > Pseudomonadota > Gammaproteobacteria > Chromatiales > Chromatiaceae > Thermochromatium > Thermochromatium tepidum. The sequence goes on from NZ_CP039268.1 coordinate 531,050, forward strand.
TCGTCGAGCGAATCCGTCGGGTGCATCGTGGCCGGGATTGGATGGCCGGGCAGGAAGTGACGATTCTCGCCGGCACGGCGGATCGCCTCGATCTGACTCGCCTCATGTCCCCACAACCGCACCTCATGACCGTTGCGGCACAGCTGCAACCCCAGGGCCGTGCCCCAGGACCCAGGACCGAGCAGCGCGATTCGGGCCGGCGTCGTGTTCATGGTCAGTGCTGGATAGGTTGCGCGCTGTTGGACTGGGCCTGTTCGGCGGCTTGCCGCTGGTGCTGGGCGAAGAGCAGGTCGAAATTGACGTGCTGGAGCACAAGCGGCGGGAAGCTACCCTTGACCACCAGATCCGAGACGACCTCGCGCGCATAGGGAAAGAGTAGGTTGGGACAGTAGGCACCGAGCAGCGGCCCGAGCTCCTCCTCGGCGAACCCGTGCGCGGTGAAGATACCGGCCTGCTGCACCTCGACCAGGAAGGCGGTCTTGTCCTCGACCTTGACCGTCACGGTGACCGCGAGCACCACCTCGTAGACATCGGTGTCGAGCGGGTTGATCGTGGTGTTGAGTCTGAGCTCGTGACGCGGCTTCCACTCGCCCCGGAAGATCTCGGGGGCATTGGGCGACTCGAAGGAGACGTCCTTGGTGTAGAGGCGTTGCACGGAGAATTGACGTTCGTTGTTCTGCTGTTCTTCTGTCATGCTAGAGATCCGGCGTCTGTGGGTCGTGTATGAATGGGGTTTGAGTGATGGCACCCGGGGCGCTGATCGCCATGGGGATTAGCGTTTCTTGCGTGTCAGGGGCAGGTTCGCCGACTCCCAGGCCAGGATGCCGCCCTGGAGGTTGTAGACCTCTTCGAACCCAGCCTTGCGCAGATACGCGCAGGCCACTGCAGACTGGGCACCGGACCGGCAATTGACGATGATAGGCCGACCCTTGTATTTGTTCAGGGTCGCCAGCTGGTGATTGAACCCATTCATCGGGATGTTCAGGGCGTTGATGATGTGGCCGCGTGCATAATCCGCCGCCGGACGCACGTCGATGATGACCGCCTCGCGATGATTGATCAGCTCGGTGGCCTGGAGCGGCCCAACACTGCCCTTGCCGCCGACGATGAGATTGTGCGTCAAGAGGCCCAGGATCACGATCAGGGCTAAGAACAGAAACCAATGATTGCCAATGAACTCGATGAGTTGTGACATGTGCGGGCCGTCTTGTTCAGAAGGTTGGAGGACGGGCTAGGCGGTTTGCCCTAGTGGGCGTGATGGCAGAAGACCTCGCGCATCATCCCGATCAGTCGCAGGGTACGGTTGTCGCTGACGCGATAGTAGACGCGATTGGCGTCCTTGCGCGAGGTGAGGATCCCCTTGTCGCGCAGGATCGCCAGATGCTGTGAGATATTGCTCTGCGAGGTGCCAACATGCTCGACGATCTCCTGGACGCTGACCTCCTGGTCGCCGAGCGTACAGAGGATCTTCAGACGCAACGGATGCGAGATTGCCTTGAGCGAACGCGAGGCACGCTCGATATCGGCGTCGTCGGTGAGTAGGTCGATCTCCTCGCGCACGCCTTCAGGGATATTTACCCCCGGACCGACGGGATGACTCGGGTTGTCCACCATTGGATCGCATTTGGTTGATTTATCGGCGTACAATGATAAACGCTTTCCATCCGGCTGCGAAGCGCCTGGACGCAAAGCGCGCGATGCTATCAACTCAGACACCATCGATGCCCAGCACCCTTGACGGGTCCAATCCGAGATTCCAGCGAGGGGCCCCAGCTGCGCACCGATGGCCAAACTCGTCCGGGCGTGGGTCTATGCAGCACCGAGGCGCGATCCTACTCTTTACCGCACTCCTGCTGCCGTCGAGTCCCTCGCTCCCTCAGTCGGGCGCCGACCCGACGCTAGAGGCTCGACAACGGGATCTCAGTACGATCGAACGCTCGCTCGAGCGTATCGGGCGCGAATTGAGCGACAGAAACGCCGACCGGCGTGCCCTAATCGCTGAATTGGAGGCGCGCGAGCGTAACGTCGCCGAGCTGTCGCTGGCCAATCGCGAGCTGGAACGCCTGGTCGCGGAGCACAATCGTGTCGCCGGCGAGCTGCGCGCGCGCCAGGTTGAGCAACAGGCGGCGCTGGGTATCGAGCTTGACTCGCTCGCGGATCTGCTGCGAACGGCCTACATCATGGGCCGCGCCGACCGTCTGCGTCTGCTGCTCAACCAGCAGGATCCGACCCGCGCCAGCCGTGTCATGTCCTATTTCGCCTATTTCAATCGCGAGCGAATGAAGCGGGTCCAGGCGGTGCAGCAACGCGCCGATCGACTCGAACGGCTGGCCCAAGAGGCCGAGGAGGAGTCGCGTCGGCTGGCCGAGCTGGCACGCAGTCAGGAGGCTACGCGCCTGCGGCTCGAAGAGGCCAGGATACGTCGCGCCCAGGTCTTGCGCGATCTGGAGGCCAGCATCACCAACCGCGCCGAGACCCTCGAGGCGCTCAAGCGCGACGCCGAATCCCTCAGGCAGCTGGTCGAGCATCTGCGCCAGCGCGCCCAGATCCAGGCCGAACTCAATATCCAGTCGCGTCCATTCGCCGATCTCAAGGGACAGCTTGCCTGGCCGCTGCTTGAAAACCGCATCCTCGCGGCCTTTGGCACCCGCAAGGAGGCAACCGAGGTCGACTGGGATGGTGTGCTGTTGGCAGCCAGCGAGGGCGAGGAGGTGCGCGCGGTCAAGGACGGGCGGGTGATCTATGCCGACTGGCTGCGCGGCTTTGGTCTCTTGATCGTGATCGACCACGGCGACGGCTATATGACGTTCTATGGCCACAACGAGGCACTGTTGCGCGAGGTCGGCGAATGGGTCTCGACCGGCGACCCCATCGCGCTTAGCGGCAAGAGTGGTGGACGTCGGGAGCCCGTGCTCTATTTCGCCATCCGGCACAATGGGCGTCCCCAGGATCCGGCGGTCTGGTGCGTGAGTCAGGGCCGATACGATCGAGGCTCCAGTCAGACCCAACCCGCCGGAGCCAACCCATTGGAAGGCAGTGCTGAGCCGTCCTCACGGCAGGCTGGGGCACTGATCGCCCAGGTGCCGAATCTGTCGAATCGATGCGAAACATGCGATGCTCATGACACTGTGTCCAATTCAGCCTTTCGTGCACTACCTGCCACCGTCCGCTAGGGATTCATGATGATGCGCCTTCAATTCGTCTCGCCACTCTGTCTTGGCCTTCTGATCGGCGCCGTCGCCTGCGCCGAGGAGCCGGCCCCCGTTGTTTCGGCCTCGTCCACTGACACGTCCCAGGATCTGCCGCTCAAGGCACTGCGAACCTTCGCCGACGTCTTCGGACGCATCAAGGAGGACTATGTCGAGGAGGTCAAGGACAAGCTGCTGATCGAAAACGCCATCCGCGGTATGTTGTCTGGACTCGATCCGCACTCTTCCTATGTCGACGGCGAGGAGTACCGTGAGCTCCAGGTCGGGACCAGCGGCGAGTTCGGCGGACTCGGCATCGAGGTCGGTCTGGAAGATGGCTTCGTCAAGGTGATCGCGCCGATCGACGACACCCCGGCGCAGCGCGCCGGACTCCAGGCCGGCGACATGATCATCCGCATCGACGACAAACCCGTGAAGGGCCTAAGCCTGAACGAGGCCGTACAACTGATGCGCGGCAAACCTGGCACCCAGATCCGGCTTGGCATCCTGCGCGGTACCGACGACAAGCCCTTCGAGGTGGTTATCGAGCGCGCTGTCATCCAGGTCGCCAGCGTCAAGAGCCGGATGCTGGAACCCGGATTCGGCTATGTGCGTCTGACGCATTTCCAGGCGCACACCACAGACGATATGCTCAAGGCGATCGACCAACTCAAGAAGGCCAGCGGGGGACGGCTCAAGGGGTTGGTGTTGGATCTGCGCAACAATCCAGGCGGCGTGCTCAATGGTGCAATCGGCGTCAGCGACGCCTTTCTGACCAACGGGCTGATCGTCTACACCGAGGGCCGGGTCAAGAATAGCCAGATGCGTTTCAAGGCGGGCCCGGACGACGTGCTCGACGGTGCCCCCATCGTGGTGTTGGTCAATTCCGGCAGCGCCTCGGCCTCCGAAATCGTCGCTGGTGCGCTCCAGGATCATCGGCGCGCCATCGTCATGGGCACCCAGACCTTCGGCAAGGGATCCGTCCAGACCATCGTGCCGATCGATGAGGACTCGGCCCTGAAGCTGACGACCGCGCGCTATTACACCCCGTCTGGTCGCTCGATCCAGGCCAATGGCATCGTGCCTGACATCACCTTGGAGCGTGGCGAGTTCAAGCCGCTGACCGATCCCGATCCAGGCTCGCTCAAGGAGTCCAATCTAGTCCGGCACCTCAATGGACAGGCGCCCGCGACCGACAAGCCGGCCGAACCCGAGCCGTTGCCGCTCGCTGTCGAGGACTTCCAGCTCTCTGAGGCGCTCAATGTCCTCAAGGGGTTGAATATCCTCGGCGCAGCGGTCAAGCCCTGATTCGACGGCTTCAACGTCGATCGGCACGCCCGAGCCCGCCGACCTGCGCAGCCGGGGAGAAGGCTGGACATGCAGGCGGGAGCTGAGTTGATGCCACCAACCCCAGTGCCGCCATACGCAACGCTCAATGATCTCTGTTTTAGGAGGATCCGCCATGCGCGTACTCGTCCCACTCGCCCAAGGCTGCGAGGAACTCGAGGCCGTCACCATCATCGACCTGCTGCGCCGCGCCGAGATCGAGGTCGTGACTGCCGGTCTGACCGAGGGTCCGGTTAGGGCCAGCCGTGGCACCGTGCTGCTGCCCGACACCACGCTGGAGGCGATCGCCGATCAGGACTTCGACATGGTCGTCCTGCCTGGCGGACTGCCGGGTGCCCAGTATCTGGAAGACGACCCGCGCGTGCATGACATCCTGCGCCGTCACGCCGAGCGTGGCGCCTACACGGCGGCGATCTGTGCTGCCCCCAGGGTGCTGGCCAGCGCGGGGCTCCTCGACGGCAAGCAGGCGACCTGCTATCCAGGCTGCGTGAAGCCGGAGGATTTCCCGCATCTGAACCTGATCGACGCTCCCGTCGTGATCGATGACCGGGTGGTCACCGGACGTGGTCCGGGGGCGGCCATGGATTTCGCGCTCGCGCTCATTGAGTCGCTCGTGGGTCGCGAGCGGCGCGATGCCGTCGAGTCGGCCCTGATCCGCTCGCACTGAAAAGACTCAGACAATCGAGTCGCCATCGCACGTCGTTCCATGTCGCCCAGTCTTGCACCGCTCGTCCTCGTCTCCCTGGCCGCCCTGATCCTCAGCCTGCGGCTCACGCGCCGGCTGGCGACGCAGACGGGCTCGGGATTCGTGCCGCTCGATCATCCAAACGAGCGTTCACTGCACACCGCGCCTGTACCCCGCTCAGGCGGGCTGGGCGTGCTGGCGGGCGTGCTCCTAACGCCCCTGGCCGCGCTCGGGCTGGGCTGGATGGAGCCCGAACTGGCCTGGATCACGGGTGCGTTGCTGCTCGTTGCGCTGGTGTCCTTTCGTGACGATCTCGGCGATCTCTCGCCGCTGGCGCGGCTGATGGCCCATGGGCTGGCCGCTGGCCTGCTCATGGGCGGTGGACTGGACTGGGGCCGATTGGATCTGCCCGGCTTGACGCTGGTGTTCCCCAACTGGCTCGCGCCTGTGCTCACAGGGCTGTTCGTGGTCTGGATGATCAACCTCTACAACTTCATGGACGGCATGGACGGTCTGGCCGGCGGCATGGCCGTATTTGGCTTCCTGGCCCTGGCCTGGTTCGGCTGGCGCGGTGCGGAGTCTGTCTATGCGCTCGTGTGTCTCGGCGTGGCGGCATCCGCTGGAGGTTTCCTGTTTAGCAACTTTCCACCGGCGCGCATCTTTTTGGGCGATGTCGGCTCATCGAGCCTGGGGCTCCTGGCCGCCGCGCTCGCGCTCTGGGGAACCAAACTTGGGCTCTTTCCACTCTGGGTGGCTTGGTTGGTCTTCTCGCCCTTCATCGTCGACGCCACCTGGACATTGCTGGCGCGGCTGGCCCGTGGGGAGCGGGTCTGGGAGGCGCATCGCTCCCATCATTATCAGCGTCTGGTGCTGGCCGGCTGGAGCCATCGCAAAACGCTGCTGCGCGCCTATGCGCTGATGGCGGCGGTGGCCGCCTGCGCGATCGCGACGCCCAGACTCACGCCTGCCGATCAGTGGATGCTGATCGGTGCCTGGACCCTGATCTACGGGGTCATCCATCTCATGGTCGGTCTGGTCGAGCGTCGCGCCCGGATAGACGCCAGATGAGTCCTGTCATCGACCGGCTGCGCTCGCGCACCGCCGCCTTCACCCATGACCTCCTGACCATCCCGATCGCCTGGATGCTGGCCTACTGGCTGCGCTTCAATCTGGACACCATCCCGGCCGAGTTTTTGACCGGCGCGCTCCAGTCCCTCCCCTGGGTCATCCTGATCCAGGCCGGTGTCGACTGGCTGTTCGGGCTCTATCGCGGTGTCTGGCGCTTCGCCTCTATCCCAGATCTGGTGCGCATCACCAAGGCCGTGCTGGTTGGCACCGCACTGGTGGTGGTCGTGCTTTTCATCCTCAATCGCTCGCAGCATGTCCCGCGCTCGGTGCCCGTGCTCTATCTGGGCATCCAATTCATCTTGCTCACTGGGCCGCGTCTGCTCTATCGCTGGCTGAAGGATCAGCGTTTCAATCTGTCATCCGGACAACGGGTGCTGATCGTTGGCGCCGACCGGGCGGGCGACCTGTTGGCGCGCGATCTGTTGCGTGACCCCAGTCGTGCCTATTTCCCGGTCGGCTTCGTCGACGATACGCTCAGGCGCCAGGGCAGCGAGGTTCAGGGGCTACCTGTGCTGGGACCGACCTCGCTCATCCCCGAGATCGTACGCGAACACGACATCCAGCTCATCATGCTCGCCGTGACCGGGGCAAACGCGCGCGAGATGCGCCGTCTGGTCGAACTCTGCGAGCAGACCGGGCGGCCTTTCCGCATCCTGCCTGATCTACGCGGGCTGCTGACTGGCGAGGTCGATTTCCGCCAACTGCGTCCGGTCTCGATCGAGGATCTGCTGGGACGCGAGCCGGTCGAACTCGACTGGCCCGAGATCCGGGCCGGTCTGGCCGGACGCGACATCCTGGTGACGGGCGCGGGCGGTTCGATTGGTTCGGAGCTGGTGCGCCAACTGGCCACCGCCGGTCCGTCACGCCTGATCCTGGTCGATCATGGCGAGTTCAATCTCTATCGTATCGAGATGGAGCTGAGCGAGACCCATCCCGAGCTGCCGATGACCCGTCGGTTGCTCGACGTGACCGACGCGATCGCGATCGAGGCACTCTTTCGCGACGAACGACCAGCGATCGTCTTTCATGCCGCTGCCTACAAGCATGTGCCACTCCTGGAGGATCAGCCGCGCACCGCGGTGCGCAACAACGTATTCGGCACGCTTCGGGTGGCCGAGGCGGCGGTGGCGAACGGCGTTGAGCGCTTCGTGCTCATCTCGACCGACAAGGCGGTCAACCCGACCAGTGTCATGGGGGCGACCAAGCGGCTCGCCGAGGTGCTGTGCCAGGATCTGAACGGCCGCTCGGCGTGCCGTTTCATCACGGTGCGCTTCGGCAATGTGCTCGGCTCGGCCGGAAGCGTGGTCCCGCTGTTTCGGCGCCAGATCGAGCAGGGCGGTCCTGTGACCGTCACCCATCCAGAGATTGAGCGCTTTTTCATGACCATCCCCGAGGCCAGCCAGCTCATCATGCAGGCGGCCGTGATCGGTGACGGCGGTGAGGTGTTCGTGCTCGACATGGGTGAGCCGATCAAGATCCGCTATCTGGCCGAACAGATGATCCGACTCTCAGGGCGCGAGCCGGGCGAGGACATCGCCATCGAATATATCGGTCTGCGTCCGGGCGAAAAGCTCTACGAGGAGCTCTTCCATGATTCGGAGCAGATCATCGAGACGCGCCACCCAAAGATCCACCGTGCGCGCCAGTCCAACGGACTCGGCGGTCTGGAACTCAAGGAGGGTCTGAATCGGCTCGCCCAGGCCGTCGAGGCATCCGACCAGGGGCGCATCCTGAGCACGCTCCGCGAGCTGCTGCCAGACTGGCAGCCTGCACCCGTTCATTTCAACCAAAACAGGGGCTGAGCCGATGCAAGAAGACGTCATCCTAGAGGACGCGCCGCCGATCAAGGCCCGGCGCGACGAACCGGACGAGTCACCGCTGGAGGCACCGGCGCATTCGGTCAAGGAAGCGATACCCACGTCGCCCGAGCCGAGCGCCGAGTTCAGGATCGCCGCGCATCTGCTCGCCCAGTCCAAGCTGACCGCCGCCGACATGGCGCGTGCCCGGCGTCTGGCCGAGGAGGCGGGTGAGTCCCTCTTGCCCCTGCTGGTACGCCTTGGGCTGGTCTCCGAGCGCGACATGGCGCTGGCCATGTCCGAGGTCCTGGGCCTGCCGCTGGTCCATGGCGCCGATTTCCCCGAGGAGCCGGTGCGCGAGGATCTGCTCACACTGCGTTTTATGAAGGATGCGCGTGTACTGGTGCTTGCCGAGCACACCAATCATCTGCGCGTGGCCTTCGCCAATCCGGTCGACGACTTTGTCCGGGCTGCCGTCGCCCTGGCCGCCGATCGCCCGATCGAGGCCGTAGTCGCCCTGCCGAGCGAGATCGACTCGGCCATCCAGCGACTCTATGAAAAGGTCGAGGAGACACCCGAGACCGACGGGTCCGAGGCGGATTTCGGTGACTTCGACGAGGAAGACATCGAGCATCTGAAGGATCTGGCCAGCGAGGCGCCGGTCATCCGCATGGTCAATCAGCTCATCCAGCGCGCCGTCGAGTCGCGCGCCTCTGACATCCATATCGAACCCTTTGCCGACGCGCTGAGGGTGCGTTACCGGATCGACGGCCTTCTCACCGAGGTCGAGGCCCCACCGGTGCGCTCCACCGCTGCCGTGATCTCGCGCGTCAAGATCATGGCCAAGCTCAATATCGCTGAGCGTCGGCTGCCGCAAGACGGGCGTATCCCGATCCGCATCCAGGGCAAGGAGCTGGATCTGCGGGTCTCGACTGTACCGACCCTGTTCGGCGAGAGCGTGGTCATGCGTCTCTTGGACAAGGAGAGTGTGCGCTTCGATCTCGACGCGCTCGGCTTCGACGGCGGACCGCGCGCCCGGCTCAACCGCATCCTCGAACAGCCTTACGGCATCCTGCTGGTCACAGGGCCGACCGGCTCGGGTAAGAGCACCACGCTCTATACCGCGCTCAGCCGGCTCAACACCGAGGAGCGCAAGATCATCACGGTCGAGGACCCGGTCGAATATCAACTCCCCGGCATCAATCAAATCCAGGTCAAATCCTCGATCGGCATGACCTTCGCTGGGGCGTTGCGTGCCATCGTGCGCCAGGACCCCGACATCATCATGGTCGGCGAGATGCGCGACCTGGAGACGGCACGCATTGCGGTCCAATCTGCGCTCACCGGTCACGTCGTGCTCTCGACGCTCCATACCAATGACGCGGCGAGCGGCGTGACGCGATTGTTGGATATGGGCGTCGAGGACTATCTACTGACCTCGACCATCAACGGTATCCTGGCCCAGCGGCTGGTGCGCCGACTCTGTCCGCACTGTCGCGAGCCCTATCGGGCCCAGCCCGAGCTCGCCGCGCGCTTTGCGCACATCAAGGGCCTAAGCAAACCGACCGATGGGCTCGATCTCCAGCGTGCCGTCGGCTGCGAGCGGTGCAACGGCACCGGTTATCGCGGCCGGCTGGTCATCAGCGAGGTGCTGGTCATGTCCGAGGCGATCCGCCGGGCGGTCCTGGCCCATGCCACGGCCACCGAGATCAAGCGCATCGCCATGGAAGAGGGCATGGAGACCATGTATCAGGACGGGCTGCGCAAGGCGTTTGACGGGCGCACCACCATCGAGGAGGTGTTGCGCGTGGCCGAGGCGGATTGAATCTTGCGCGTTTTCGGGGGTTGCATTAGCGGATGCCCTTGCGTATAGTTTGCGGTCTTTCCTAGGTTGGATCAACAATTGATACGGCCTGCGTACTGATTTTTCAGTACGCGGCCCTCCCGGAGCGATGGAACATGACGACGACTGTTAGCGCCAAGCCCGCCGAGGTTCGCCGCGCTTGGTACCTAGTTGATGCCGAGGGCAAGACCCTGGGGCGTTTGGCAAGCGAGCTAGCACGCCGACTGCGCGGCAAGCACAAACCGCAATACACTCCGCATGTTGACACAGGCGACTACATGATCGTCGTCAATGCCGAGAAGATCCGTGTGACCGGCAACAAGCTCAAGGACAAGATGTACTATCGTCACACCGGCTATGTCGGCAACCTCAAGACGACCAATCTAGAAAAGCTGTTACAGACGGCGCCCGAACGTGCCATCCAGATCGCCGTCAAAGGTATGCTGCCCCGCGGTCCCTTGGGTCGCGCCATGTTCAAAAAATTGCATGTCTATGCCGGACCCAATCACGCGCATCAGGCCCAGCAACCGCAAGTCCTTGAACTCAACGTGTAGGAATTAGTCTCATGTCGGAGACACAACTCGCCACTGGTCGTCGCAAGACCTCCGCTGCACGGGTCTTCCTGTCGCTTGGATCGGGTAACATCACCGTCAATAATCGTCCGCTGGATGAGTATTTCGGTCGCGAGACGGCGCGCATGGTCGTGCGTCAGCCGTTGGAGGCCGCCGGACTGGCCGATCGGGTCGATGTCAAGGTCACGGTTCGCGGCGGTGGCAATACCGGGCAGGCCGGTGCCATTCGTCACGGTATTGCTCGTGCGCTGGTCAAGTATAATGAAGAGCTACGCGGCCCAATGCGCCGCGCCGGATTCCTGACCCGCGATGCCCGCGAGGTCGAGCGCAAGAAGGTCGGCCTGCACAAGGCGCGCAAGCGTCCGCAATACTCCAAGCGCTGATCGCTTCAAGACAGTTTTCCTGGGGAATCGTCTAACGGCAGGACAGCGGACTCTGACTCCGTCAATCTAGGTTCGAATCCTAGTTCCCCAGCCAAAAAACAAGGGCCTCGCCGCAAGGCAAGGCCCTTTTACTTTACGCTGAGCCCAAATCGGGCGAGTCCGCGACAAACGCTGGGACCGTGAAGATCGATCGCGCACCCGGCTGACAGAGCTAACTGGGTGATCCTTCTTGGAATCGGATCAAAACTCTTCCCACTGATCCCCCTCGTCGTCGGCGTTTGCCTGCATGGGTCGTTTTGCCTGCATAGGCCGTGTGGTGACTGGGGCATTGCTCGTCTTGCGCTGGGATCCATGCGTTCGAGGACGGGGCTGGGACCTGTCCGGAGACTGGGTGCGGGAGAGCTTGAAGACGGAGACGGCCTGCGTCAGCACCCGGGCCTGGTCCTCCAGGCTCTCGGCGGCCGCGGCGGCCTCCTCGACCAGGGCCGCGTTCTGCTGGGTGACCTCGTCCATCTGGGCGATGGCCTTGGTCACCTGTTCGATCCCAGTACTCTGCTCGCGCGAGGCATTGGTGATCTCATCGACCAGGGTGCTGACCTGACGGAAGCTATCGAGGATCTCGTCCATGGTCGCACCGGCCTGGGCGGCCAACTGGGCGCCACCCTCGACCTTGGTGACCGAGTCGGTGATGAGATCCTTGATCTCCTTGGCGGCCTGGGCGCTGCGCTGGGCCAGATTGCGCACCTCGGCGGCGACCACGGCAAAACCGCGGCCCTGTTCGCCGGCGCGCGCGGCCTCGACCGCGGCATTGAGGGCCAGGATATTGGTCTGGAAGGCGATGCCGTCGATGACGCCGATGATGTCGGCGATGCGCCGGCTTGCCTCCTGGATGTCGCCCATGGTCGCGACGACGCGTCGCACCATATCGCCACCGCGCGCGGCGATGCTGTTGGCATTCTGGGCGAGTTGATTGGCCTGCTCGGCGTTCTGGGCATTCTGTCTGACCGTGGCATTGAGCTCTTCCATGGAGCTTGCGGTCTCTTCCAGGCTCGCTGCCTGTTCCTCGGTGCGTCCGGAGAGGTCGGCATTGCCCGAGGCGATCTCGCCGGCGGCAGTGGAGATGGCGTCCGTGGCCTCGAGGATGCGACCGACCACCTCGCGCAACCGGGCGACCGTGGTATTGGTGTCGTCCTTGACCTGACCGAAGGTGCCGCTGTACTCGGCCTCGATGGTGCGATTGAGATCGCCCGCGGCGATGGCGTTGAGCACGGTGGCGATATCGGCCAGGCCCTGGGCGACGATCTCGATTAGGCGATTGAGATCTTCGCCCAGCTGCAAGAAAAAGCCCTCCTTGTTTTGGAGCTCGATGCGGCGGCTGAAGTCGCCCTGGGCCGCGGCCTGGATCAGCGCGGCGATCTCCTGCTCGGCCAGCACCTCAGCGGTGCGGTCGCGCCATTGGGTCACGCGCCCGGCATACTGACCCTGGTCGTCATAGACCGGGGTCGCGATGAGCCGCAGATGACGCTTGGCAAACAGCATATCGAAGTGTCGTGTCTCGGGGAGATGTTCGCGATAGGCGGCGGCCACGGCCGGGTCCTCGAAGTGCTGCGCCAGGGTCGAGCCGATCAGGCGTTCGGGGTCGAACTCGGGGCTATGGCGTCGGATCTCGGGCGTCAAGGTGTCCCACAGCGCGCGACAGGCCTCGTTCATATAGATCAGCAGATTGCGATCGTCTGAGATCGTGACCGGCAACTGGATCTTGTCGAGCCCGGTGCGGATGCGCAGGTTCTCGAAGGCCTTGGTACGCGCCTCCTGGAGGTCGAAGTCGAGGCGGGCCTGGACGGTCTTGATCGACAACAACAGTTCGCCGAACTCATCCTGGGCCGGGACCTGGATCCGGGTGCTGTAGTCGTCATTGGCGATCGCCTGTAGGTGGACCTGGGCCGCACGCAATGGGGTCAGGATCTTGCGCACCAGCACCCAGGCCTGAAGAAAGGCGATCAGGAGTGCGACCAGGGTCAAGGCGATCGACTCGCGCATGGTCCATACGGCCTCGGCAACCGTTGCGGCGCGCTGGGCGGTGAGCTCCTGCTGCAGACGGCTGTGTGCCGGCTGGATCAGGGCCTTATAGCGGCGCCATGTGGGGTTTTCCTGGGTGTCATAGGTCTGCTTGGCCGCGGTCAGTTCACCGGCATCGAGCAGCTCCAGGACGCGATCCTGGATCTTCAGGTGTTCGCGGTAGGACTGTTCGATGAGGCCCAAGACATGCTTGGCCGGGACATCCCCCGGGTCGAGGTGGGTCTGGATCACCTGGAGGTTGTCGGCAAAGCGGCGGCGCGACTCAAAGACATTGTCGCGGGCCTGCTTGTCCGCGGCATTGAGGAGCAGATAGCGCACCGCGGCGGTCATCTGCAAGCCGGAGTCGAGCAGGTTGCGATAGGCGTTTTCGAGCGGCTGGGTGTGATCATTGATGTTGCGCAGCGCTTCAGTGGTGTGCCCCAGACTGATGAGGGTAAAGACCAGCGCCGCTAAGAAGACCGCGGCGATCAGGGTGAGACCGCCGGGGAGCCCGAACCGGATCGGGGTATCGTTGAAGCGCTGCCACAGACGTCTCCACCAAGGCTGAGCCGGCTTGCCGGCGCGCAGCCGGGCATAGAGCGCCTCGGCTGCGGCGATCTGGTCTCGCGTCGGCTTGCGTCGGACCGAGATATAGCCCGTGATCTGACCGTGCTCGATCAGCGGTGAGACATTGGCATCCACCCAGTAAAAGTCGCCGTTCTTGCAGCGGTTCTTGACCACCCCGGTCCAGGGCTTGCCCGCCTTGATGGTGTCCCACATCTCCTTGAACACGGCTGGGGGCATGTCGGGGTGGCGGATGATGTTTTGCGGTGCGCCCAACAGCTCCTGCTCGGAAAAACCGCTGATCATAACGAAATCGTGGTTGAAATCGGTGATCCGGCCCTTGAGGTCGGTCTTGGAGACGATCAGCTGATCATCCCGCAGCTCACGCTCGATCGTGGTGACGGGCAGATTCATGCGCATGGTTGGTCGTGTCCCCTGATGTTATCGTTACGGTGCGGGTGCGATGCGGCAGAAGCGACTGGGTATTGAATATCAATGCCGGATTTAGTTTAAAGGCCTCGGAACAGGCCCGATCAGCCTATACTCAGTTATCTTACGATCGCAACCTGGAATCCGCCGAGGTGGCTTAGCATGGTTTGTTCTATGTCCAGTCGTTTCACAGCGCTGTTTGGTTCCGCCTTGATGGTCGTGACGCTGGCTGCCTGCGTCTCGGCTCCCGAGTCGAGTGACCCTGACCACCAGGCGGTCGAACCCGTCGCGCCCGGTCGCGACATCGATCATTTCGTCCTGGTGGATTGTCTGCTGCCGGGCCAGATCCGCCAGCTTGGAACCGGCATGACGTATCTGAGTCCGCGCCGTATGGTCAAGTCGACCAAGAGCGACTGCGCAATCCGCGGCGGTGAATTCGTCCTCTTCGATCGCTCGGATTATGCCAACGCGCTCGCCGCCCTGTTGCCCAAGGCGCGTGCTGGGGATCCTGTTGCACAGACCTATGTCGGCGAGATCTATGAGAAGGGTTTGGGATTGCCGGCGCCCGACTACACCAGTGCCGCCGATTGGTATCGGCGGGCCGCCGAACAGAACCATGCCCCGGCCCAGATCAATCTGGGTTCACTCTATGAACGCGGCCTGGGTGTTCCAACCGACAAGGCCCGAGCGCTCGATCTCTATCGTCGCGCCTCAGGGCTGACCGAGGATCGATTGATCTTCGAGTCCAGGCTCAAGGCCGAACGCGAGGCCTTCCAACGCGAGATCGAGGTGCGTAACCGCGTGGCCGCCGCGCTGCGCGCCCAGTTGCAGCAGGCCAAGGCCGCTACCAGGTCGACCCAGTTACCAGGTGACACTGCTGCTCCAGCGGCCCCGAAACCCAAGACGCCACAGCTCACCCCGATGACCACGCCCCCCCAGATCGACCCGACTCAATTGCAGCGCCAGGCCCAGAGTCAGGCGCTCGACGCCAAGAGCGAGGCCGAGCGTATCGAAAAAGAGCTGCATGCCATCGAGCAACTCAAGCGCAACGAGGGCGAGGCCTCGGGCAAGGCCGCGCAGCTCGGCAAGCTGGAGCTTGCGCGGCGCGAGCAACGCCGCTCGCTGCTCGATACTTCGTTTCAGCTCTCGCAAATCCAGTAACCCGGCATGGGTCGTGGCTGGTTGAGCGTCGCGCCCCTTGGTCTGGTGCTCAGCGTCTCGGTCGTGACCGCCGCTGAGCCGGACACGGGCGCCTTTAGGCTAATCCTACTGCACATCAATGACCACCATTCGCACCTCGAACCCATAGAGGCACGGCTCGAATTTCCCGATCCAGCCGGGTCCATCACGGTCGAGCTGGGCGGGTTCGGGCGCGTGGCGGCCAAGATCCAGGATCTGCGAGCGCGCCATCCGGATAGCCTGACCCTGCATGCAGGCGATGCCATCACCGGCACCCCCTATTACACCTTGTTTAGAGGGGAGGCCGACGCCGCGGCGATGAATCAGGTCTGTTTCGATGCCCATGTCCTGGGCAATCACGAGTTCGATGCCGGCGAAGCCGGTCTGGCTGGTTTCATCGCCCGGCTCCACGCGGAGCCGGGTCGGTGTCGGACCACGGTGCTGGCGGCGAACGTCGTCCCGACCCTGGGCACGCCGCTCTATCCGCGCGCCGGCGAGCGTCTGATCCAGTCGGCGGTGGTGCTGAGGGTCGCCGGACAGCAGATCGGGATCATCGGTCTGACACCCTCGGGCAAGAACCGCCGCTCGTCGCGCCCGCTCGCTTCTACGGTCTTTCTCGACGAACGCACGACCGCGCAACAGCAGATCGACGCGCTCAGCGCCCAGGGCATCGACAAGATCCTGCTGTTGACCCACCTGCAGTATCAGAACGATCTCGATCTGGCGCAGCATCTGCGTGGGGTCGATGCCATCGTCGGCGGCGATTCACACAGCCTGCTCGGTGCGCCCTTCGCGCGTTGGGGGCTGAATCCGGTCGGCCCCTATCCGACCGAGACCCGCGATCTAGATGGCAATCTGGCCTGTGTCGTCCAGGCCTGGCAGTATGCGAGCCTCGTCGGCGAGCTGCATCTCGAGTTCGACGCCGATGGACGGGTGAGGCGCTGCGCGGGGACACCGCATCTGCTCCTCGGCGAGCGCTTCGTGCGCGCGGGTCGGCCCCTGGAGACTGAGGCGCGTCAGGCGGTGCACGCCGCGATCGCCGCGGCGTCCGAACTCGACCTCGTCACACCGGATCCTGCGATCCAGACCCTGATCGCGCGCTATTCCGGACAGGTCGCCCAACTTGCGCAGACCATCGTCGGGGTCGCGGTCCAGGATCTCTGTCTGGAACGGCTGCCGGGGGAGGGGGCGAGCGCAGTCTGCGACCCCCACGTCACCCAGGCGCATGGCGGGGATATCCAGCAGCTGGTGACAGCCGCCTTTTTGGCCCGCGTCCCGGAGGCGGAGGTCGCGATCCAGAATGCCGGTGGGGTGCGGATCGATATCCCGTCTGGGCCGATCAGACTCAGCGATGTCTATCGACTGTTACCCTTCGACAACACCCTGGTCAAGCTGCGTCTGACCGGTGCCGAGATCAGATCGGTCTTGGAGGAGGCGGTTGCCGGATTCCTCGATCGTCCGGATGGCTCCAGCGGTGCCTATCCGGTGGCGGCCAATCTGCGCTGGGCGCTGGATCTGACCCGACCGACCGGGCAACGCTTCAGCCGGATCGAGATGCGACCGCGCGGCGCCCCGGAGTGGCGGCCATTGATGGATGAGGAGACTGTGGTCGTGGTCACCAACAGCTTCCTCGCCGGCGGGGGTGACGGCTATGCGACCTTCAAACGTGCGAGCGAGGAGGGACGGGCGAGCGATACCTTCATCGCCTACGCCCAGGCCTTTATCGATTATCTCCAGCAGGATCTGGGTGGCGCGGCGCCCGGTGATCCGATCCTCGCCACGCCACCCGAGGTTCGGCCGCTGCCCTGCGCCGACTACAGCACCCAGGTCTTCGTCGACGGGCTGGGGCGTCTGTTACAGACGGACCCAGCGCTGCCGTCGGGGTGCAGCGGCTGAGGTGTGTCTTGCTGTCGTCGCGCCTATTTGATCTTGCCTTCCTTGTATAGGACGTGCTGGCGAATGACGGGATCGAACTTCTTGATCTCTAACTTGCCGGGTTGATTGCGCTTGTTCTTGGTCGTGGTGTAGAAGTGACCCGTTCCTGCGCTGGAGTTTAGACGGATCTTTTCGCGTGCGGCCTTGGCCATAAGGGAATCCTCCGGTTAGACCTTGACGCCGGCGGCGCGCAGGTCGGCGAGTACCGCATCCATGCCCTTCTTGTCGATGGTACGCATAGCCTTGGTGGTTAGGCGAAGCCTCACCCAGCGCTGTTCGGCCTCCACCCAGAAGCGCTTCTCGTGCAGATTCGGCAGGAAACGGCGTTTGGTTTTGTTGTTCGCGTGTGAGACATTGTTGCCGGTAAGGGGGCGCTTACCGGTAACCTGACAGACCTTGGACATGGCGAGAATCCCTAAAAGTCGGCGTTGTTCTGTGCTAAAGACCACGCACTCTAACATAGTGGTCAAAATCCGCGCAACCTAAAACCGATCCTCTCGTCACCCTCGGTATGTTGTTGCAGAATACGGCGCAAACTGTGTCTTTCGATTCACCCAGCGAGGAAACCCATGTCTCCCGCATCGCTCTGGATGACACTCGGCGCCCTCGGCGGTCTGCTGACGGTGGCGCTCGGCGCCTTTGGTGCGCATGGACTCAAGGGCCGGGTCGATCCGGCGCTCCTGGCCAACTGGAACACCGCTGCCGACTATCTGGGCCTGCACGCGCTGGCGTTGCTGGCCTGTGGTCTGACCCTGCTGCATCGGCCCGGGGCCGGACTGGTGAATTGGGCCGGCTGGGCCTTTCTGATCGGAGTCTGTCTCTTTAGCGGCAGTCTGTTCGCCATGACCCTCACTGGGCTGCGCCAGCTCGGCATGATCACGCCCATCGGCGGCGTCTTGCTGATCCTGGCCTGGGCGCTGCTGGCCGTGGGTGCGGCGCGTCTGGCCGGCCCTGCGCTCTGAGTGTGGAGCGGGATCGAACCCCATGCGCCTGTCCCGTCTCCATGTCGATCTCGCGCTGACGCCCGGCGCCGAGATCGACCTGCCGAGCGCCCAGGCCCGTCATGCGGTGCAGGTGCTGCGGCTCGAACGCGACGCGACGCTGGTGCTGTTCAATGGCGATGGATACGACTATCTGGCCCGTCTGATCGATCTGGGACGCGAGCGGGCGCGCGTCCTGATTGAATCGCGCGGCGATCTTGAGCCGGAATCCAGGCTCGACATCCATCTGGCGCTCGGGATCTCCAAGGGCGAGCGCATGGAGTTTGCAATCCAAAAGGCCGTCGAGCTGGGCGTGACCCGGATCAGGCCGCTCTTCACCCGTCGTTCCCAGGTACGGCTCGATGGGGCACGACGCGATAAGCGGCTGGAGCACTGGCACGGCGTGGTGGTCGCGGCCTGCGAGCAGTCGGGCCGAAGACGCCTACCGGTGCTGGAGCCGGCGGTGGATCTGGAGTCCTGGT
Source organism: Thermochromatium tepidum ATCC 43061 (assembly GCF_009664085.1). Taxonomy (NCBI): domain Bacteria; kingdom Pseudomonadati; phylum Pseudomonadota; class Gammaproteobacteria; order Chromatiales; family Chromatiaceae; genus Thermochromatium; species Thermochromatium tepidum. The sequence continues at coordinate 549,619 of NZ_CP039268.1, forward strand.
TGGAGACGGTACAGGGGCAGGGCCTGACAAAGGGGCTGCTACTCGACCCGCTCGCCGAACTGGCGTTGCCCGCGCTGCCCGCGCCCGAATCGGGTCTGACGCTGTTGATCGGACCTGAGGGCGGACTCGACCCGCGCGAACGCGATCTGGCGCGACGCCACGGCTTTCAGGGCGTGCGTCTTGGCCCGCGCATCCTACGTACCGAGACCGCTCCGCTGGCCGCCATTGCGGTGATTCAAGCGCTGTGGGGCGACTTCCGCGATCCCTGAGTTGGGATCCGTGCTTCAGTTCGATGCCTTGCCGATCAGGGCGTTGATCTCTTCGAGCAGCTGCGCTTCCTGATAGGGCTTGCCCAGATAGCGGTTCACACCGAGCTGGGTCGCATAGTCGCGATGCTTGGCCCCGGTGCGCGAGGTGATCATGATGATCGGCAGATGCTTGAACCGCTCCGAGCGTCGGATGTGGCGCGTGAGCTCATAGCCGTCCATGCGCGGCATCTCGACGTCGAGCAACACCACATCCGGGATCCGCTCGTCGAGCAACGTCAGGGCCTCGACGCCATCCTTCGCGGTCATCACCTCCATGTTTTGCCGCTGCAGCAGTCGCTTGGTGACGCGCCGCACGGTCAGCGAGTCGTCGACCACCATGACACAGACCGACTCAGTGGCCGGTTCGGGCGCGATCTGCACCTGCGCCTGTTCGCGAATGGCGCCCGAGCGCACCAGGGCCAGCGCGTCCAGAATCAACGCGACCCGCCCATCCGGCAGGATGGTCCCGCCGCTCAACCAGCGCACCCCGGCCAGCTGCGGCCCCAACGGCTTGACCAAGATGCGCTGACTCTCAAGCAGCGTATCGGCCTGAAGCGCCACACGCTGATCGCCGATACGCGCCAGCAGGATCGGCAGCCAGCGCCGCTCGCCAAGTTCGGGTTCGGGTCCGTTGGTCTCCAGCGCCTGCCCCAGATAGGCGACGCGATAACCTTGACCGCGTACCGTATAGGTCTTGGTCGGCTCGGCATAGATGGCCAGCAGCTCATCGCGGCTGATGCGCGCCACACCCTCAACCGTGCTGTGCGGCACCGCATAGACGGTCTCGCCGACCGAGACCAGGAAGGCGTCGATGATGGCCAGGGTCAGCGGCAGACGGATGGTGAAGCGCGCCCCCTTGCCGGGCACAGACTCCAGGCTGATGGTGCCATTGGCCGCCTTGACCTCGGAGGCGACCACATCCAGACCCACGCCGCGTCCGGAGATCTGCGTCACCTTGCCCGAGGTGGTAAAGCCTGGCTCCATGATGAATTGCAGGATCGCCTCGTCCGGGAGCTTGGAATCGGCCGTCATCAGACCGCGTGCGATGGCCTTGCTGCGGATGGCCTCCAGATCAAGCCCCTTGCCGTCGTCGCCCAGAGTGATGACGACGTCGTTGCCCTCGCGCCTGAGCGCCAGGGTCACCAGGCCGGTTGCCGGCTTGCCGCGCGCCACGCGCGTCTTGGTGTCTTCCAGTCCGTGATCGACGGCATTGCGCAGCAGATGTTCGAGTGGCGCGACCAATCGGTCGAGGATGGTGCGGTCGAGTTCGACCTCGGGGCCAATGACCTCCAGTCGGGCCGATTTGCCGAGTGTCTCGGCGGTCTGACGCACCAGACGATGCAGTCGCGGCACCACCTGCACGAAGGGCACCATGCGCGTGCGCAATAGACCGTCTTGCAGGTCGTTGGCCAGCCGTGCCTGTTGGTTCAGCAGATCGGCCATCTCGCGCTGATAGCCGGCAAGCATCTCCTTGACGCTGATGAGGTCGTTGACGGTCTCGGCCAGCGATCCCGACAGCTGCTGGAGACGCGAGAAGCGGTCGAACTCCAGGGGGTCGAACTCGACGTCATAGTCCGAGGTGGTCTCGGTGCGCTCCCTCCCCGCGTCGCCGCGCTCGAAGCGGTACAGGATCTGGGCCTGGGTCTCGATCTCGAGCTGGCGCAACTGCTCGCGCAGCCGGATCACGGTCTGATCGAGCTCGCCCAGCCCGAACCCAAGCTGACCATTGCGCTGACTCAGACGACTGCGATAGATGCTGATCTCGCCGGCATGGTTGACCAGACGGTTGAGCAGATCGGAACGCACCCGGATCTGAGGGATCGCGGCGATGGCCCCAACACCCTCGCGTCCGCTGGCTTCGGTCCGAGCGACCGCCGGTGTCGGAAGCGGATGGGCCACGTCTTCCGACACCTCGGCGCTCACCGTCTCCGCCGGGCGCATCCGGGCCACCTCAGGCGTAGCGATCGCTGTCGTCGCTTCGCCGTGCGGTGTGCGTGACAACTCATCGACGAGCTCGGTCATGCGCGGGACGGGCGCGCCCTGTTCGAGCGCATCGACCTGGAGCGAGAGCATGTCGACGGCGCGCTGAGCCAGTTCGAGCGTTAGATCGCTGATGTTGGCCCGATCCTCGTCGAGCGCCTTAAGCCGGGTCTCGAGCGCATGGCTGAGGTCGCCGATCGCCGTCACACCAGTCAGGCGCGCACTGCCCTTGAGCGTGTGCAGCAGACGATTGACGCCGGCAAGTGCGGCGCCGTCCTGGGGGGCGAGCAGCCAGTCACGGAACTGACGGTCCAGCTTGTCGAGCAGGTCGCGCGCGTCCTCCAGGAAGAGGGCGACCAACTCTGGGTCGGGGGCGGCCTGAGTCGACTCGGACTCGGGTGTCGGACTGGGTTCGGGGCGGGCCGTCTCGACGTTTTCGGGTTCAGTCTCGATCGGCTTGGATTCAGTCTCGGGCGGCTGTTCCTTGGGTTCGGCGCTTGGTCCCGGTGCCAGTTCCAGGCCGGTTTCGGGCTGGAGTTCGAGTGTGGTCTCGGGTGCAGGTTCGAGTTCTGGGGTCGGCTTGGTCTCGATCGGCAACGCCTCGGGTTCGGTGCTCGGTTCCGATTCGAGCGCAAGATCCAGTTCGATCGGCGATTCCGGTGCCGCACCTGCGGTCTCTGTGTCTGCGGTGACCTCGAACTCGGCTGCGACGGGTTCGGGCGCGCCGAACTCGACCTCTGCGAGATCCAAGATCGACTCGGGCAGGTGTTCCTCGACGGCGGCCTGGGGTTCGTGTGCCAGGTCGTCGGCACATTCGATGTCTGCGGGTTCCAGATCCAAGGGCGCGCATTCAGGCTCGCGTTCCAAGTCCATCGGCGCACGGCTCAGCGTTTCCGTCCGGCTCGGTTCGGGAGCGACGGACTCAGGTGCCGGCGGCTGGTTCAGTTCGGGCAGCAGCGCCTTGAGTGCGGCGGCACCGCGACCAGAAGCGGGCAACTCCTCGATACGCTGCTCGATGGCCTCGGCGGCACGCCGAAAGAGCGCCACGAGCGACGCGCTCAGGGGCTTGTCCTCGGTCAGGAGCGGCTTGATCCAGGACTCCATGGCCTTGGTGACGCGCGCGATGGACTCGACGCCCGACATGCGGGCGCTGCCGGTCAGGGTATGGAGCGCACGCTCGATGGATTCGTCGACGCGCCGCACCTGATCGGGTTCGCAGCTGTCCAGGAAGGCGCGCAGAACACTCAGATGCTCGCGGGCCTCGGTCCGGAAGATGTCGAGCAGTTCCTCGTCTACAGCGAGCAGACTGTCGTGATCGATCACCTCCTCGGCGGCGGGCGGTGTCGCCGGCGTTGGGCCGGTCTCAGGTGTGGTCTGGGGTCCCTCGGGCAGAGATTCGGCGCCGATACAGTCGCGCAGTCGGGTGGCGAGTTGCACATGGGGTGCGATGTCAAACGCTCGGCCCTCGGCCTCAGACTCGACCAGATCGGGCAGGACGCGCACCGCCTCGGTGATACAGTCCAGGATCTCCGCGGTGGGCGGACGTTGGGTCTCGATGAGCCGGTTGAGCAGGAACTCCATGGACTGAGCGAAATCGCCGACCTGGAGCGCGCCGACCAGTCGCCCACTGCCCTTGAGGGTATGGAAACTGCGGCGCAGCGTGGCCAGGGCCTCGGCGTCGGACGGATCGGACTGCCAGCGCGCCAACTGGATGCGGGCCGAGTCGATCTCCTCGCGCGCCTCTTCCAGGAAGATGTCCAGGAATTCGGTCTCGCCGTCATCGGATTCCAGATCCAGCTCGTCGGCCGGATGTGTAGGTTCAGGCTCAGGTTCGAGCGGCGGTTCGAGTTCCGGCTCGTGGCGCTCGATTTCGATGACCGGCTCGGGGGCGGCAGGCAGTTCGCCCAGTTCGGCCTGGAGCGCCGAGATGGCGCGACCGGCGCGGTCGATCAGGGTGTCGCCGAGCGGCATCGGCTGCTGGAGATGGCCGATATACAGTTCCAATCCGGCGATGGCATCGGCCAGATGGTCGATCTGGGTGTCGGTCGGGAGACGCCCGTGGTGTACATAGGCCGCCTGCACCAGACTCGCGACCAGCTCGGCCAGATCGGCGGCCGGGTTTTCACCGAGGAGTCGCAGGGCGCCTGAAACGCTCCTCAGATAGCCCGGAACCGGTCGCAGTGGCCCTTGGGCGCCAGATCCCTTCTGCCAGTCGGCGATGGCCTCCTTGACCCGCGACAGCTCATAGCCGGCCTCGCGCAGCGTGGCGGCGGTCAGATCCGAGAGGTCCATGTCCGGCGCGATGAGCCGCTCGGGGCCGGCGTCGCGTCGGTCGGCCAGGGCCAGCAGCACGGACTCGATCCCCAGCAGCTCCATCGCATAGGACTCGAGACGTGCGGTCTGGCTCCTGAGATCGGACGCGTCGAGCGTCTGGAAGCGGTCGCCCAGTGTCCGCAAACGTCCTGGCAGATTGCCGACCTCGACGTCATCGAGTCGCGCGGCCAGGCGCCGCAGTCGATCACTGAAGTCCCGGATGAGGTCCTGGGAGACGGTCTCCATGAGTATGAGACGATCGAAGGTCTGCTTGAGATCGACGATCTCGGCGACAAGCTCGCTTGCCAGCCGCGCAAGCTGAGCATCGGCCTCTTGGATGGCCTGGGTCTCGGCACGGTCCAGCATGGCCGGCGTCAGGCCGTATTTCATGCGCGCCTCGACCAGCACGCCATCCTCGATCCCAGCGCCGGTCAGGATCTCGAGCAGCTGCTCGATCAGGGTCTTGGCATCGACCTCGGGCCAGACCGGTGGGCGTTGGGTCAGCGGTTTGAGTGCCCAGTCTAGGTGCCCCATGAGGGTGCGCGCAGGCTGATTGGATTCGAGTCGCCCGGTGTGGAGCGCGGTACAGAAGCACTCAGCGAGCGCGAAGAGATCGGCAAGGGTCCCTTCCTTGAGATACTCATGGAGTTGGCGGAACAGTCGTCCGAGCTGGACGAGTCCATCGGACTTGCCCCGGTACCACTCGACCAGATGACGGTGGAACTGTGGACGCACCTGACGCATCACCTCGGCCAGGAGGTCGAGCTCTTCGGGATTCCACTGCGAGTCGCTGTCACGGTCGGAGAGCGCGAACCTCAGTAGCTCGGAGCGCGTCAGCGGGAGCTGGTTGCAGGCCGAGCGCAGGCTGTTGATGATCGACCACAGACTCAACGGCGGCTCCTCGAATCCAGCATCCAACCGGTCGAGGTGGTTGTTGAGCTGATCGAGCGCCTCACCCATCACGTTCGTGGCCTCGGCATAGTGCCCCGGATCGATCTCGTCGAGACGCTCAGCGAGTCTGTGCATCTCCTCGACTAGGCGCGCCGGTGCCGTCAGACGCAGGGCCAGCAGCACGCCTTGGACCTGACTCAAGGATTTGAGTACCCCGGCCAGTTCGGTCTCGACATCGAAGTCGGCGCCGGCCTCGACCAGGTCGCGGACCGGGCGCAGTGTGGCCCCAATCTCGCCCTTGACCCATTTCAGGCCACCGATCAGCTGTTTGTCCGCCATTGAGTCATCCCTCGCGATGAAACCCGCCGATCAGCCCGGCGGTAGCCGGAAGCCGGCCACCGATTTTTGCAGGTCGCTGGCCAAGGCGGCCAACACCTCGACCGACTCGGCGGCCTTGCGCGTGCCCTCGGTGTTCTCCTCGGTGATGGCACGGATGGCTTGCACAGTGTCGTTGATCTCGGCCGACTGGCGCGACTGACGTTGGGCAGAGTCAGCGATGCGCTTGGTCAGCTCGGCGATATAGGCCGAGACGTTCTCGATCTCGCGCAGTGCCTCGCCGGCGTTCTCCGCGAGGTTGGCGCCCTCGACCACGCCCGCCGTGCTCGCCTCCATGGAGCTGACGGCCTCGTTGGTATCGGCCTGGATGGTGCGCACCAGCACCTCGATCTGCTTGGTGGCGTTGCGCGAGCGTTCGGCCAGGCGCTGGACCTCGTCGGCGACCACAGCGAACCCGCGCCCGGCCTCGCCGGCCATGGCCGCCTGCATGGCCGCATTGAGCGCCAAGATGTTGGTCTGGTCGGCGATGTCATCGATGAGCTCGACGATCTCGCCGATCTCTTGCGAGGACTCGCCCAGGCGCTTGATGCGCTTGGCTGTCTCCTGGATCTGCTCACGGATGGCGTCCATGCCCTGGATGGTGTCGCGCACCGTCTGGGCGCCGCGTCCGGCCACCTCGACCGAGCGCGAGGCGACCTCCGCCGACTCGGTGGCATTACGCGCGACCTCGTCGATCTGGACCGTCAACGACTGCACCGCCGCTGAGGCCTGGGTGATCCGGAGCGACTGGGCACTGCTGGCCTCGGCCAGACGCAGTGAGATGGCGCGCGTTTCCTGGGCCGAACGGGCCACCTGGGTGGCGGTCTGGTTGATGGTGGCCACCAGGCTGCGCAAGGCCTCGATGGCATAGTTGAAGGCGTCGGCGATGGCGCCGGTCTTGTCCTCGGTGACCGTGGCCTCGACCGTGAGATCGCCGTCGGCTAGATCACCCAACTCGTCGAGCAGACGCAGGATGGCGCGTTCATCGCGCTCGGTCTGGTCACGGTAGGCCTCCTCGCGCATCTTGGCGTCGCGCAGAAAGATCAGGGCCAGGGCGGCGAGGCTCAGGAGCGAGAGGACCGCGAACACGAGCACCGTGCCCGCGCCGATCGGGAGCCCAAGCAGGATGAAGCGACGTCCGGCCTCGCGATAGTGGTTCAACAGCTCCGATAGGGCCGATTCCAGACCGCCGGCGGCCGTTTGGAGGTTCGGAAGCTGCGCGATGGCGGCACGCACACTGTCCATCCGACGCAGGATCTCGGTTGAGCGCGTCTCCAGCGTGGCGAACTGCTCGGTCATCTCCTCGAGCGCCGCGCGCGATCCAGCCGTCTCGCTGCGTCCGCGTACCCCCGAAAGCAGTGTCGAGAGCCCCTCGTTGAAGAGGTTGATCGACTTGATGACCTCGTCGAGCGCCTGACCGGCCTCGGCGCCGCCCTGCAGATAGCGATCGAGGCCCGACTCCAGACGTTCAAGCCGCGAAAGCTGGAGTCCGGCCTCCAGCGCCAGGGGCGGCGCGGCGCCCTCGGTGGTAAGGCGTTTGGCTACCTTGGTCATGGTCTCGCGCAGACGCGGGATCTGCTCACGCGACTCACTGATCAGCTTGCGCACCGTTAGGATCGACTCGCTGGCGGCCAGGATGGGATCCATGCCCTGGGCGAACAGCGCCCAGGATTGCTCGATCTTGCGCAGATCTCCGCGCAACAGAGCGGTCGCCGCCTGCTGGGTGGACTCCTCGATGCCTTGGGTCAGGTCCACCAGCAGGGCCTGGAAGCGCTGGCGCTCGCGCCGCAGACGATCGAGCGCATCGGTCTCGCCGGTCGTGGCCTCACGCGCTGAACGCATCATCTGCTGGGTCAGAATCCGCTGCTCGGCAGCCGTGAAGCCCTGGCGTGCATTGAGCTGGTCGAGCCGGTCCAGCTCGAGATAGCTAAACAGCGCCAGGATGGAAAAGAACAGTGCACCGAATCCGAAGGCAACAGCGACCAGGAGGTGAGAACGATCCAGCGCGGGTGTGACAAGATTGAGTTTCAAGCGTTTCGCCATCTGGTGCCGACTCCTTGATGTGAAGATGCCCCGGCGGAACCTATGCCTTGGCGATCCTGGACCGACCGGGTTCGACTGCCTTGGATGTATGTGACTGAATCAGTTGAGGGCGGCGTTGAGCAACGGATCGGCGATCAGCGCCTTCAGTTGGATCACCGGCAGCGTCTGACCCTCGAGCTGATAGGCGGTCTCGACATAGCGCCCGATCGACCCCCAACCCTCGACGTTCCCGGCAACCCGGTCGCTATTTCGGATATAGCGCATGCCCACGGCCTCCGAGACGACCAGGCCGCAGGGGAGGTCATCCTGGCGCACGACCAGGACGCGCTCGCGGCTGCGGACGTGTTCGCGGCGACGCTCAGATGGGCCGTCCTGAACACGCTTGCGCATCCGCGGTGGCCCGCCTGTTATGAGGGACGCCAGGTCATAGATGGGCAGCAGCGTGCCCCGATTGTTGGCCACGCCGAGCAGCCAGGGCTTGGTGCCCGGAACGCGCGTGATCTCCACGGGCAGTTCCAGCACCTCGGCGATCTGCTCCAGTGGGGTGAGCAACAATTGTTTTTCGACCCGGAACAGCACGGCAGTCCAGCTGTCCGGGGGGCGCGCCTCGTCTGGGAGCCCGGCGGCGCGGGCGCGACAGCGCGCCTCGAGATTTTGGATCAGCGCGTGCAGATCGGTGCGGGTACGTTGAGTTCTAGCCATGGCTTCCCGAACCTTCTAGCAGGGTGCGGATGCGTTCGAGCAGTAGCTCGCGATCGACCGGCTTGGTCAGGTAGTCGGTCGCCCCCTGGCGCAGGCCCCAGGTGCGATCGGTCTGGAGATCCTTGGTCGTCACCATGATGATGGGGATGTCGGCGGTCTCGGCGTCGCGCCGCAGCAAACGGGTGGCCTGGTAGCCGTTGAGTACCGGCATGATGACGTCCATGAGGATGATGTCCGGATGAAGCGCGCGCGCACACGCGACGCCCTCCTCGCCATTGCAGGCAACCTCGACCCGATAGCCGGCCTTCTTTAACAGGGTCGAGAGGATGTGCGTTTCGGTCGGCGAATCATCGACGATCAGGACCATCGGAGGCGTCTCCAGGGTCGTCGCTGCGGCGCCCAGATCCCGGTGCGGGTTCGGTTTGTCTAGGATGCGTCTCATGGCGTGCTCAGGATTCGCGTGCTTGATATCCTCGCGTCTCGATCTCGCCTGGGATCGAATGATGGCTTGACCGAGGGTTTGGGGTTGGATTTATAGACACTGACGATCGATTCACGGCGATTCACCGGATGAAGCTTTGGCCAGGCTGGCGCGCACGGCACCGATGAGCTCGTCGGCGGTGAAGGGCTTGGAGAGATAGAGCTGCGCGCCGACCAGACGGCCCTTGGCGCGATCGAAGAGTCCGTCCTTACTCGAGAGCATTACCACGGGTGTGTCCTTGAACTGCGGGTTGTTCTTGATCAGGGCACAGGTGTGATAGCCGTCGAGCCGTGGCATCATGATATCGACGAAGACCAGGTCGGGCTTGAAACTGACGACCTTGCCCAGCGCCTCGAAGCCGTCCTCGGCCAGCTGCACCTCGCAGCCGGCCTTGGTGAGCAGGGTCTCGGCGCTGCGGCGGATGGTCTTGCTGTCGTCGACGATCAGAACCCTGGTGCCGCGTAGATCTAGTTCGTTCGGCATGATGGCTCCTGGTCGAGAGGCGGCATGACGAGGATCCGTGCGGCGGGGACAGCAAGGCCGGTGATGTCAAGTCTCTTGAAGCTGGGTGCCATGGTCATCGCGACTAGAGTTCCTTCGCTCGGGTGAGAATCCCTGATGCCTGGAATGTAGCCGGATGCTAGGGTCAAGCGTGCTCCCATGCAAGCGACTCGACTCGGTTTTTCACCTTGATTGATGTTTGATGATGGGCAAGCCATGAATACTCGCGTCGGTGTCGTGATGGATCCGATCGGTTCCATCCGGATCAAAAAGGATAGCACCTTCGCCATGCTGCTTGCCGCGCAACGTCGCGGCTGGTCGCTGTGGTACATGGAGGTTGGCGATCTGTCGTTGCTCGACGGTCAGGCCAGGGCGCGGATGCGTGCCATCGAGGTGGTCGAGGATCCGCTCAGCTGGTTTCGGTTCGGTGAGGAGGTCGAGCATCCGCTCCACTGGCTCGATGTCTTATTGATGCGCAAGGATCCGCCCTTCGATATCGAGTATGTCTATACGACCTATCTGCTCGAACAGGCCAAGCAGGCCGGCTGTCTGGTCGTCAACGACCCGCGCAGTCTGCGTGATGCCAACGAGAAGGTCTTCATCACCGCCTTTCCGCAGTGCGCGCCGCCGACGCTCGTCACGCGTCAGGCACACGCCATCCGTGCCTTTCAGTCCGAGCACGGCGAAATCGTACTCAAGCCGTTGCACGGCATGGGGGGGACCTCGATCTTTCGGATGCGACCAGGCGATCCCAATCTGAGCGTCGTCATCGAGACCCTGACCCAGCAGGGCCGGGCCTTCTGCATGGTCCAGCGCTTCATCCCCGAGATCGAGGCCGGAGACAAGCGTATCCTCATGGTCGACGGCGAGCCCGTGCCCTATGTCCTGGCGCGCATCCCGGCCCCCGGCGAGAGCCGCGGCAATCTAGCCGCGGGTGCCTCGGCCGAGGTGCGCCCCCTGAGCGCGCGCGATCGTTGGATCGCCGACCAGGTCGGTCCTGAGCTTCGCGCGCGCGGTATCCTCTTTGCCGGATTGGACGTGATCGGCGACTATCTCACCGAGATCAACATCACCAGCCCGACCTGCATCCGCGAGCTAGATGCGGCCTGTGGTCTGGACATCGCGGGCGATCTCATGGATCGGATCTCAGCCCGCCTGGATCGGTGCGCGGATCGTCCCGATCAGCGATGTCTGTCGCCAGGGGGCATCCCTAGGGCATCCATTTAGAAAACCAGGCGCGTCATCGCAGGGCGGGGCGCGCATGAGATTCAACCCGGGAGCCATCATCATGGGGTTTAGGCTGTCCCCTTCGAGTCTGGTCCGACCGGCGCGCGCCCTCCCGCTGCTGCTCGTGCTGTCGGTGGCACTCGTCGCCTGTCGTGACAAGACACCTGTCATGCTTTCGCACTTCACGGCCTTCGAGACCCAGGTGGATGTGAGTCTGGTCGCCCTGACCCGCGACCAGGCCGAGCGCGCCGCCGCCCTCGTCGCCCAGGATTTTGCCTATCTGGAACGGGACTGGGCAAGCGACGGCGAGGCCATGGATCGCGTGAACCGACTCCTCGCCCAGGGCGAGCCTTTCGTCCCGCCGCCGTCCGTCCTGCGTCTGGTCCGGCTCGGTCAGAGGCTGGAGATCGAGAGCGAGGGGTTGGTCAGTCTGGGCCTCGGACGGCTCATGCGACCCTGGGAGGGCGACACAGCGACCACCGCCAGCCGTCATCCGCCGGGGCGCGAGCGGATCTCGGCCCCGGTCGCGTCTGCGCCGTCCATGGCCGCGATCGAGATCGAGGGGCTGACGCTATGCGGACGCGATCCGGCCCTGAGCCTGGATCTCAGCCCCGTCGCCCGGAGTCAGGCCATCGACCTGGCGATCCAGCATCTCAAGGATCTTGGCGTGCGTAATGCGCTCATCCAGGCGGGTGGGGAACTGCGGGCCATCGGCGAGCGTAGCGGTCAACCCTGGCGCGTCCCTGTGCTCCATCCCAGCGGATCGGCGGTCCTAGCGATCGTATCCTTGCGCGGCGACGAGGCGCTGGCAACCCTGGCCGAGCAAGGGCACGCCTTCACGGATCAGGGTCGAAGCGATCACGCCATCCTCGATCCGCGTACAGGGCTTCCGGCCACTGGGGCGCGCTCGGTCACGGTCCTGAGCACGGAGGCCACACACGCGGCCACGGCGGCGCGGGCGCTCTTTATCGCCGGTGCCAAGGATTGGCGGCGTCTGGCGGCGCGACTGGGCGTGCGACAGGTGTTGCTCGTCGACGCCGAGGGGCGTCTGCACCTGACGCCGTCGCTGGCCGAGCGACTCGAACGGCTCGACGTCGAGGCACCGATCGAGATCGTCGAACCTGAATGGCCGACGCCTGCCGGTCTGGATGATCGTCCATCATGATGGACCACAATGTCACAAATCTGGAGCCGCCGCCTGACTGGGCCTTCCAGGTCAGGTCGGTGTCGAATATGCCCTTTGTCGCTGCCCTGGTCGGGTCCGGCTGGCTGCATCTGCTGCTGATCCTGGCTGTCGCTTTCGTGTGGCCAGATCCGGGGTCGCCGCCGCCCGAGTCAGCGATGGAAGTGACCCTGCTCAAGGAGATCGGGACCACGGCCCCGAACCCCGCCCAGGAGGCCGCTCTGGCTCAACGCGATCAGGTAGGCGAATCGCCGCTCGGCGAGGCGGCGATCCCGACCTTCGGGGACTCGTCCCAGGCGTCGGTCGAGACATCCTCACCGATGGATGGACCGGTCACGGAGTCGACGCCGCCGACCAGAGATCCAGAACACCCGACCGAGTCCCTCCCGAATGGGGCACCGCCGCACGCTGATCCCCTGGCCCGTCCGGACGCTATGGTGCTGCCACGGCGGGAGCCGCCGAGCGCGCCCGTGCTCGCCACTGAGTCAGAGGCACCTCCGCGTCCAGGGGTCGATCCCTTCACGCCGCGTCAGACATCCGTCGACACGGCCCAGATACTCGCCAGCCAGGGGCTCGAGGTCGCCCGGCTCACCTCTAACCAGACCGCCAGCGGCACCAAGCGGGCGCGACGCAAATCGATCAGCGCCAGCACGCGCGAGTTCCGCTATGCCAGCTATATGGCCGCCTGGGCGCAGAAGGTCGAACGTATCGGTAATCTCAACTATCCGCAGGCCGCACGCGATCAGCACCTCTACGGCAGTCTCATCCTGCACGTGGCCGTGCGCGCCGATGGCAGCCTGGAGAGCATCCGCGTGGTGCGCTCATCCGGTTTTGAACTCCTCGACCAGGCCGCGATCCGCATCGTCGAGCTGGCCGCGCCCTTCTCGCCCTTCCCGCCCGACATCGCTGCCGAGACCGATGTGCTCGACATCGTGCGCACCTGGCAGTTCATGCGCGGCGATCTACTCGGCTGGGAGCGCTGAATATAGGGTCCATTGGGACAGCGGGGCAAAAGGGTCTTATGATCCTCCCATCGAACCGGGAGCGGGCGGACGCACTTAGCGTTCCGTGGATAGATTGTCGCGCTTGCCTCATCATGAGTCGATCAGGATACTAACGCCCATGCCTTTCAGTACATCCTTGACCAACCATCTCTTGATCGCGATGCCAGGTCTGCAAGACCCCAACTTCGCGCGCACGGTCACCTATATCTGTGAACACACGGAACATGGTGCCATGGGGATCGTCATCAACCGCCCACTGAACGTGACGCTCGGAGCACTCCTAGACCAGCTGGATATTGTCGCCCAGCATCCAGGCGTGGCCGAGACGCCCATCTATCAGGGCGGTCCGGTCCAGACCGACCGCGGCTTTGTCCTACACACGGCTGGCTACAGCTACGACTCCACGCTCAACATCACGCCCGACATCAGCGTCACCACCTCGCGTGACATCCTGGAGGCGATCGCCCGTGGCGAGGGACCAGATCAGGTGCTGATCGCGCTTGGCTATGCCGGATGGGGCAGCGGTCAGCTCGAACAGGAGATGAGCGCCAACGCCTGGCTCAACGGCCCGGCGAGCAACGACATCATCTTTCGCCTGGATCCGAGCGCGCGCTGGATGGCCGCCGCCCAGTTGCTCGGCGTGGATCTGAACCTGATGAGCGGCGAGGCTGGGCACGCCTGAGAGACGCGCATCGCTCATGATACTGCTCGGATTCGACTTCGGCCCGCGCAAGATCGGCGTGGCTGTGGGTCAGACGGTCACCCGTTCGGCCACACCCCTGATCACCTTGCGCAGTCGGGGCGAGCGTCCGGACTGGATGGGCATTGCGGCCCTGATCCGCGACTGGCAGCCGAATGCCTTGGTGGTCGGCCTACCGTTTCAGATGGACGACACCGAGGTCGCCTGGTCGCCGCGCGTATATCGCTTCGCCCGCCAGCTCGAAGGACGCTATCGCCTGCCCGTGCATCTAGTCGACGAGCGTCTGACCTCGCGCGAGGCCCATCGTCAACTTGCCGATCGCGATCGGCGCACGCCCAGGCTGGAGGACGTGGATGCGCTCGCGGCGGCCCTGATCCTGGAAACCTGGCTCTGTGAGCACGCCTGACATCTGGAAGGACGCCGCCGCCGTCGCGGCGGCCATCGACACCATGACCGAGCGCCTGCGCGAGCGTCTGAAGCGGCGCGGGATCGAGCATCCGCTCATGATCGGTATCCACACCGGCGGGGTCTGGGTCGCCGAGCGGCTGTATGCGCGGCTTGGACTGACCGAGCCCCTGGGGCATCTCGACATCTCCTTTTATCGCGATGACTTCAGCCGGATCGGCATGCATCCGCAGGTGCGCCCGTCCTATTTGCCGGTCGGGGTCGACGACCGGCATCTGATCCTGGTCGACGACGTGCTCCAGAGCGGTCGCACCATCCGCGCGGCGCTCAACGTGTTGTTCGACTATGGGCGACCGGCCTCGGTGACACTGGCCGTGTTGCTCGATCGCGACGGGCGCGAGCTACCGATTGCCGCCGATGTCGCCGGTTTCGCGGCCGGGTTGGGCGCCGACGAACAGATCAAGCTCAATGGTCCCGAGCCGCTGCTGATGCTGCGTGCCAAACGGGGCGCAAGTCGTTGAATCAGGGCGACATGACCTGGCTCCGCCCCTACCCGCATTCGACACCATGACGACGCCCAATCCCCAGCTCGACGCCCAAGGCCGGCTCAGGCACTTCCTCACCATCGACGGGCTGAGCCGTGAACTCTTGATCGAGATCCTCGATCAGGCCGAGGGCTTTCTCGGTGTATCCCAGCAGACGGTCAAGAAGGTACCACTGTGTCGCGGCAAGGTCGTGGCCAATCTGTTCTTCGAGACCAGCACCCGCACCCGTACCACCTTCGAGCTCGCGGCCAAGCGCCTCTCGGCCGATGTGCTCAATCTCAACATCTCGACCTCGGCCACGGCCAAGGGCGAGACCCTGCTCGACACGCTGCGCAACCTGGAGGCCATGCATGTGGACATGTTCGTGGTGCGCCACGCCGAAAGCGGCGCCGCCCATTTCATGGCCGCCCATGCCGCCCCACATGTGAGCATCATCAATGCCGGCGATGGGCGTCATTCCCACCCGACCCAGGCCATGCTCGACATGCTTACCATCCGCCGCCACAAGCTGGATTTCAGCCGGCTGCGCGTGGCCATCGTCGGCGACATCCTGCACTCGCGCGTAGCGCGCTCGCAGATGATCGCGCTCAAGACGCTCGGGGTGCCCGATGTCCGGGTCATCGCCCCACGCACCCTGCTCCCGGCGCGGGTCGAGGAGGCCTTCGGGGTTAGTGCCTATCATGATCTGAGCGAGGGGATCCGCGATGCCGATGTGGTCATTATGCTGCGTCTCCAGCGCGAACGCATGAACAGTGCGCTCCTGCCGAGCGAGCACGAATACTTCCAGCTCTTCGGGCTGACCGAGGAACGGCTCGCGACCGCGCGCCCGGATGCCATCGTCATGCACCCGGGCCCGATCAATCGCGGGGTCGAGATGGACTCGCAGGTCGCCGACGGGCGCCGTTCGGTGATCCTGGAGCAGGTAACGAACGGGATCGCGGTGCGCATGGCCGTGATGTCCATGTGTCTCGGCAATCAGCATCTCGGGCGCCAGGGTCAGGAGGAGACGGGCCATGCTTAACGCCCCCCGTCTGAGCATCCGTCACGGACGGCTCATCGATCCGGCCAGTGGTCACGATGCCGTGACCGACCTCCACCTCGCCGAGGGTCGGGTGCTGGCCATTGGCGCTGCGCCCAGCGGGTTCCAACCCGATCGCATCTTGGATGCGCGTGGTCAGGTGGTCTGTCCGGGGTTCGTCGATCTCTGCGCGCGGGTGCGCGAACCCGGCCTCGAACAGAAGGCGACCATCGCCAGCGAGGGGCGCGCGGCGGCGGCCTCAGGCGTCACCACACTCTGCTGTCCGCCCGACACCCGTCCGGTCATCGACACCCCGGCGGTGGCGCGGCTGATCCATCAGATCTCCAAGCGTCATGGCCTGACCCGGGTGCTGCCGATCGGGGCCATGACCCAGGGGCTGGAGGGCCAGTCCATCACCGAGATGGCCGCGCTCAAGCTCGCCGGTTGTCCGGCGCTCGGCCAGGCCGATCGCCCGATCCGCGACACCCAGGTCCAACGTCGCGCGCTCGAATACGCCGCAACCTTTGGGCTGACCCTCTTCTTGCTGCCGCTCGATCCCGAACTGAGCGCGGGCGGGTGCGCCCACGAGGGCGTCGTCAGCACCCGGCTTGGGTTGCCCGGCATCCCCGAGGCCGCCGAGACCGTGGCCGTGGCGCGCGATCTGGCGCTGGCCGAGCAGACCGGGGCGCGGATCCATTTCCAGGGGATGTCCACGGCGCGCGGGGTCGAGATGCTGGCCGAGGCGCGCGCACGCGGGGTGCGCGCCAGCGGCGATGTGGCAATCCATCAGCTCTTTCTGACCGAGCATGACCTGGCGTATTTTGACGCCAACTGTCACCTCATCCCGCCGCTGCGCACGCTGGACGATCGCGAGGCGTTGCGCGCGGCCCTGGCCAAAGGCATCCTGACGGCCATCTGCTCGGACCATCAGCCGCACGACCCGGATGCCAAGCTCGGTCCCTTCCCCGAGACCGCACCCGGTCTCTCGGCCCTGGAGACCGTGCTGCCGCTGGCACTGCGGCTGGTCGAGGAGGGCGTGCTCGATCTCATGGGGGTGATCGAGCGTCTAACGGTCGGACCCGCCGCGATCCTGGAACGCGAGGATCTGGGTCGGATCACACCCGGCGGCAAGGCGGACATCTGTGTCTTCGATCCAGACGCCGTCTGGACCGCCACGCCCGCGACCTGGTTCAGTCAGGGACGCAACACGCCCTTCATGGGGCGCGATCTGCGCGGACGGGTGAGCTGGACACTGCTCGGGGGGCGGATCGTCTTCGAACGCTGAGCATGCAGAAGGGGCGGGTTCAGAACCCGCCCTTACCAACCCACCCCTACGAGGTCAGACTGAAGTGACATGGGCAAGAGCGAGCACAACCTGATCTGGATCGATTTGGAGATGACCGGGCTGGATCCCGAGTGCGACCGGATCCTGGAGATCGCGACCCTGATCACCGACAGCCAGCTCGAGGTAGTGGCCGAGGGACCAGTGATCGCGATCCATCAAGACGAATCGATCCTGGCCGGGCTGGACGACTGGAATCGCGAGCATCACGGTGCCTCCGGTCTGTTGGAGCGCGTTCACCTCAGCCACTACAGTGTCGGCGACGCCGAGACCGCGACCCTCGACTTCGTCGCCCGCTACGTCCCGGCTGGGGTCTCGCCGCTGTGCGGCAACAGCATCTGTCAGGATCGCCGCTTCCTGGCGCGCTGGATGCCGCGTCTGGAGGCCTATTGTCATTATCGCAACCTAGACGTGAGCACGCTCAAGATCCTGGCCCAGCGCTGGGCGCCCCGGGTGTTAGATGGCTTCAAGAAGAAATCGCGCCATCTGGCGCTCGAGGACATCCGTGAGTCAATCGGTGAACTGCGTCACTATCGTGCCCACTTTCTCAGGCTCGACTGAATCCAGCGCCAGCCACCCAGCAGCGTCAGAACCAAGGCCAACCCAACCGTCGGTGCATGACCGAACCGGCTGAAGGGCGTGACACCTTGGCGCGGCTGGATCTCGGCTGTGACCGCGCCGCGCACAAAGGCGGGCAGGGTGTCGATCGGGCGCCCGCGGTGGTCGATGATGGCCGAGATCCCTGTATTGGTCGCGCGCAGCAGCGCGCGCCCGGTCTCCAGCGCCCGCATCCGCGCGATCTCCAGATGCTGCGGCAGGGCGAGCGAGTCGCCGAACCAGGCGTCGTTGCTGACATTGATCAGATAGTCCGCCTCGGGCAACGCCTGGATCAGCTCGGCGGGGAAGGCGTCCTCATAACAGATAGAGACCCCAACCCGGTGCGCGCCGACGTTCAGCAGCGGCCGGCGCGACTCGCCTGGGGTGAAATCGGACATCGGGACGGCGAACAGATCCACCAGGGGTCCGAGCCAAGATTTGAAAGGCAGAAACTCGCCGAATGGGACCAGATGGCGCTTGGCATAGAGATCCTCGCGGCTCCCGATCGCGAGCAACCCGTTGAAATAGCGTCCGCTCTCAAGATCCATCACCGGCAGCCCGAGCACGATCTCGGTACCCTCGATGCGTGCACGCTCGGCAAGCGGCTCGATCAGGGGGGATCGAATCTGGTGCAGGAAGTCGGGTAGGGCGGTCTCGGGCCAGAGGATCAGATCCGAGTCCAGATGCTCCAGGGTCAGATCGACATAGGTCTCGGCGATCATCAGACGCGCCTCGGGATCCCACTTGATCGCCTGCGGGATATTGGCCTGGATCAGGGTGGCGCGCAGCGGCGGGCCTGAAGGCTGGGTCCAATCGACGGCCTTGAGACCGGCCCCACAGACCCAGAGCCCGGCCAGCGCGAGCGCAGCGCCGATCCGCTTGCCTCCCCGCCAGCGGATCGCGCACCACAGCAGTCCGCCCGAGAGTGCGACCAGCAGGCTGACCCCATGCACACCCAGGATTGGCGCATAGCCGGCCAGGGGGCCTTCGATCTGACCATAGCCCAGACTGAGCCAGGGAAAACCTGTGAGCAGCCAGCCACGCAACCACTCGAACAGGACCAGGCTGCCGGGGAACAACAGCAGTGGACCGAGCCAGCTTGGATCTGGGTCCAGACGGCGTACCAGCCAGGCGGTTAGGCCGTAATAGAGCGCCATGAGCGCGATGAACAGGGCCGTGAGCAGATGGGCGAGCCAGGCGTCCAGGTTGCCGAACTGGTCGAGACTGATCCGGATCCAGAACACGCCGAAGCCGAACAGTCCCACGCCGAACAGCCAGCCGTGCTGGAAGGCGACCCTTGGGCTTGACCCCGTGAGCGACTGATAGAGCGCCGCGATGGCGAGCACGGCGAGCGGAAACAGCGAGAAGGGCGCAAAACTGAGGACAGTCAGCGCACCCGCGCCGAGTGCAAGCAGCGCTTGCTGGGTTGCAAGGCGCGCAAGATCCAGCTTGAGCAGAGAAACCATTGGGATCGCCATCGGACGGATTTGGAGGCGCCGTTTCTATAAGAAACGCGTCCGAGGGTCAAACGAAAGAGCCGATTTCAACAAGCGTTGAAATCGGCTCTTTCGTGAGGCAGTGGATGGTGGTGGCTATGCCCTGACTCGAACAGGGGACCCTCGCATTATGAGTGCGATGCTCTAACCGACTGAGCTACATAGCCAGATTGAGCCGCTTATTCTAGCAATTACAGTCGCGTTCGTCAAATGGGCGCGTGCCTACTCAAGGATAATGAGCCGAGATGATCGCCATGTTCCAGAGACTGGACCTGCGCCCCCAGATCGATCCAGTCCTCGGGGTGACAGCTCAGGATCAGGACCTGGTGGCGCTGGGCGGCATCAAAGAGGACGCGCTTCATCTGGGCCAGGCGCGCGCGATCGCTGTGCACGAGGGCATCGTCCAGGATGATGAGCGTCGGATGGCCGGCTGCCTGAAACAGATCGGCATAGGCCAGACGGCTGATCAGTCCGATCTGTTCGCGCGTCCCGAAGCTCAGTGCATCCAGGTCGGCCAGCTCGGCGGCGCGCGCGATGCAGTGCGGGCGCAGTGTCTCATCTAGCCTGATCTGGGCCCCCGGAAAGACGATCTGAAGATAATGATGCAGGCGCGCGACCAGTGGGGCCTGGATCTTGCGCCTGACCTGGTCGCGTTTCTCAGCAAGGGTGCGGTAGAGCAGGTCGAGCGCCCGGGCCCGGGTGTCGAGTTCCCGCCAGCGCCGCTCGACCTGTTCGAGCTCACCGCGGCAGAGTTGCAGTTGCTCATCCAGACCCTCGGCGCCCAGGGCCTCCAGCCCAGACTCGAGCTTGAGGATGGCCGCGTAACGCTCCGCCTCCTGGCGGCGCAGGACCTCTAGGCTGAGGTTCAAGCGTTCGATGTCTTGGCGCAGCCGGTCTGGACCAAGGTCGGCCAGCTGGCGCTCGCGCTCGGCCTGCTGGCGTTTCAAGTCGGCGACCTCGGCGCTCAGTTCGCTCGCCCGTCGTTCAAAGTGCGCGCGTCCGCCGGTGTGTTCAATCTGGTCGAGCTCAGTCTCGATCCGCCGCTGCTCTTCGGTCAGGTGCTTAAGGCCGACCTCGGTGCGGATGATCTGATCTGCCAACCGATGGTCCGCGGCCTCGAGCTGAGCGAGTCGGGCTTGCGCCCCTTGGATGTGGATCTCGAGCCGATCGGCCTCGGACGGATCGCCTGGAGCGAGCGACGGGTCCGGGATCGGCTCGCAGGCTGTCTTAAGCTGGGTGACGCTCGCCTCGGCCAAGGCCAGGTCCCGTTTTAAGGCATCGAGTCCGTCTGGGGCGAGCCACTGGAGCCTCTCGCGGGTCTGTCTTATGTGCTCCTCGATCTGGCGGCGTCTGGCCACATGGGACTCAGCCTGGGTCAGATCGCGCAACCCCTGGCGTTGGAGCAGGGATTCGAACGCCGTCCGGGCGATGGACAGTTCGCGGGCGATGGACCCGAGGTCTGTGCCGCCCGGCTCGATGCTGATCTCGCCCAGCTCGGGCAGATACAGTATCTGGGGCGCTGTCAGAACGGATTCTCCTTCCCCCCGCAAGTCGGTCTCACCCAGCCTGAGGCTGGCCCCGGGGATGAGCCGGTAGCGCACTCGGGTGGCGATGCTCAGTTGCCTGAGCTCGAGCTCGTGGATGCGGGTATGGAGCTCGCGGAGGGTGTTTAAGACCTCAGGGTCGAGCTGGATGCCTTGCATCTGGCGCTGCAGCTCGAGCAGGGTCTGATCGGCCTGACACGCCTGCTGTAGGGCGGTTTGCAGCCGCTGTCGGTTGGTCTCGGCCTGTTGGAGTTGTTGCAAGAGGTCTCGGCGTCTTTGACCCCGTTGTAACTCTTTCTGGCGGGTGTAGAGCGCCTCCAGTGCCTGGCGCGCCTGCTGTAGCCGCGATGTGAGTGCGGCACGGTCTGCCACCAGCTCAGCCAGGGTCTCGCGTTCGCGATCGAGCGCGGCGTGCCGACCCGCGAGTGCGTGCTCGAGTTGCTGGATGTGGTCAAGCCTATGTTCGATCAGCACGCGCTCACGCTCGATGGCAGTCAGCCTTTGGAGGAGATGTTCGTGGTCTCGCTCCAGCGCCTCGGCCCTGGCAAGCTGGGTCTGTGCCTCGCGCAGCTGGGCGAGGAGCTGCTGCTTTGCAGCGAGCTGCTTGCACCGGGCCTGTTCCTGCCGCAGGTGATCCAGACGCTCTACGTCCTGTCGGTAGCGTGCGACACGCTGGGTCAGGGTGTCGCAAGTCGCACGCAGTGAGTCGCGCCTCTCGCAGGCGGCCTTGAGCTCGCCGCGGGGGGCGCCCCGTCCGGTCAGCAGCTCGTCGCGGAGCCGGGCGATGCGACCGAGCACCTCGTCGCCGGCACTGCTGGTCATGGCGTCGAGTTCGGCCGCCAGGGCGATATGCAGGCGATCGGCGGCGTGCTGGATGGGCGCGGACAGCTCCTGCGCCTGACCCTGATCCACCCATAGCAGACCTGGGACACCCCAAAGCTCGGGGCGACTCCCACCCCGCCCGGCATAGCGATAGCCCAGCAGCTCGGCGATCCGGTTTTCGGCCAGCTCGTTGCTCAGGCGTTCGCCATCGATCGACAGATCGCAGCGCTTACGGCCCAGGAAGCGCTTGGTGAGGCGCCAGGTCTGGTCGGACCACTCGAATTCGATCTCTACCTCGGGGGAGGCCGAAGGATCATCCCAGGGGCGCAGATCCTCGACGCCGGTCGTGGTATAGCGCTCGAAGAAGGCGGCGCGAATGGCGCGCACCAGGGTGCTCTTGCCCGATTCATTGGGGCCAATGAGTAGGTTCAAGCCGGGTTGGAACTGGACCTCGAAGGGGGTGCGAAAGCGTCGCACCTGGACTAGACGCAGACGTCGCAGCCTCATGGCCGAGTCCCAGGTCCGGCGCGCAGCAGGTCGGCCAGGATGAGCAGTGCAGTGCGACTGACCTCGTCGCCACCCTTGGCCTGGGCCGCACGCAGCTCGGCGACGACCTCTGCGAGATAGCCATCGGCGTGCAAGTCAGCGAGATCGGCATCCGTGGGCACCAGCCGCAGCGCGCTTAGGTCGGTGCGTAGGGTCAGCAAGCGCGCCGCGGTGTGTTCCAGCGCCTGCTGAAGGCGGTCATAGTCGGCGAAATCGACCTGGCCTGAACATCTGAGCTCGAGTACCGACTGCGGGGGGAGGCGGTTGAGCGCCGCGATCAGGCGATCGAGGTCGCTTGGAACCTCGATCCGCTCCTGGTGCGAGACCCAAGTATGGCGGGCGATGCGGTGAGTGGTGATCCGGGGGACACTGCCCGGGGCGGGGAGTTCCACCTCCAGCACACAGCCGGCGTCGTTGTTGCGAAAGCGATCCGGCTCGGGTGTGCCGCTGTACCAGGTGCGATCATCGATGCCCAGACGACCGTGCCAATCACCGAGAGCGAGATAGTCGAGGTGCGCACGCCGCGCCCGGTCGGCGGCGATGGGATTGGAGCAGTCCAGGTCGTCGGGCAGCACACCCTGAACCGAACCGTGCGCTAGACCGATACGTAGGAAGCCCTCGGGGGTCGGGGCCGTGTCGAACCAAGCGGTCAGGTCTTCATGGACACGACGTTGGCTCAGGGGCGCCGGCAGCACCGCGATCCCAGTGCACTCGTCAGAGCTCGCGTCCAGCAACCAGGGTTTGGGCTCGAGCAGCGGCTGGACATTCGGCCCAATGACACCGAGACGCTGCGCCCGGGTCCATACGCCTTCGGCCAGCGCGGCATCGTGATTACCCGGCAACAACAACCAGGGGCCGGAATAGCCCTGGAGGGCCAGGAACAGACGCCGGATCGTGCGGTCGGACACCCACTGGGCGTCGAAGAGATCGCCCGCCACCAACACGGCATCGACCGCTCGCTCGCTTGCCAGCTGCGCGATCCGTTCGACGGCAGCGAACCTGGCCTCGGCAAGCAGGGCGCCGTCCTCTGGACCGAACATCTCGAATTGGCGACCGATCTGCCAGTCCGCCGTATGCAGGATACGGGGCATACCGACTCACAGAGTTGGGATCAGGGGTTGGGCACGAGGGCTTGTGACTCGCTTTGCACGGTCGGGGCTTGTACGAAAGATTAGGGGCCTGGATGGCTGTCCAGACCCCCTGAGCGTTTGGCGCTCTCTAGGGGATTCGAACCCCTGTTACCGGCGTGAGAGGCCAGCGTCCTAACCACTAGACGAAGAGAGCGGTATGTCATTTGAGAATGGCGTATTATACGCGACCTGCCGCGTTAGACAAGCGGCTTTTGAACGATCGATGACAAGGACCATCCGGCCAAGACATCCATGCAGGATTCCGAACCAAATTCCGCTCCGCTTCGTCCAGGCCAACCCCGCGTGGTGCCGCGTCCCCAGCACAACATCTCGCGTGCCAATATCAGTGAGTCGGCGTTGCGTGTGCTCTATCGGCTGCGGCAGGAGAACTTCCAGGCCCATCTGGTCGGCGGCGGGGTACGCGATCTGCTCTTGGGCCATGAGCCCAAGGATTTCGACGTTGCGACCGACGCCACGCCCGAACAGGTGCGGCAGGTGTTTCGCAACTGCCGTCTGATCGGGCGACGGTTCCGTCTGGCCCATGTACAGTTTGGTCGCGACATCATCGAGGTCGCGACCTTCCGTGGCAGCGGTTCGGACGACGGCGAGAGCCCCGAGCGTCAGGTGCGCGACGGCCTGATCGTGCGCGACAACCTCTATGGCACCATCGAGGAAGACGCGCTGAGACGCGACTTCACCATCAACGCGCTCTATTATGACATCGCCGATCTCGCCCTGATCGACTATGCCGGTGGGCTCGAGGATCTGCGCGCCGGTCGCTTGCGTTTGATCGGCGACCCGGTCAAGCGGTATCGTGAGGATCCGGTGCGGATGCTGCGTGCGGTGCGCTTTGCCTGTAAGCTCGGTTTTACCATCGAGCCGGAGACCGAGCGTCCGCTCTTCGAGTTAGGCCATCTGTTGCGCGACATCCCTGCGGCCCGGCTGTTTGACGAACTGCTTAAGCTGTTTCATTCCGGCTATGGGGTGGCGGCGTTTGAGAAGCTGCGTCACTATGGGCTCTTCGGCCATCTGTTTCCAGCGACCGAGGCCTGTCTGGCGCAAGAGGACCATGCCTTCCCCATCACCTTCGTCAATCGCGGCCTGGCCAATACCGACAAGCGGTTGGCCGAGGACAAGCCGGTCACGCCGGCCTTTCTCTATGCCATCCTGTTGTGGGAGCCGGTGCGGCGACGCTGGGAAGCACTCGTGGCCCAGGGCATGGCCACCACTGAGGCAATCCTGCTGGCCTCCGCCGAGATCCGCGCCGGTCAGCGCCCGCTGATCGCCATCCCCAAACGCTTCTCGCTGCCGATGCATGAGATCTGGGCCTTGCAACCGCGTCTGGAGCAACGCGACGGCAAGCGGCCCTATCGACTCATCACCCATCCGCGCTTCCGCGCCGCCTATGACTTTCTGGTGTTGCGCGCCGAGGCCGGCGAGGCCGACCCCGAGTTGGCCGACTGGTGGACGCGCTTCCAGGAGGCGAGCAGCCAGGAACGGGCGCGGATGACCGACCCGAGCCCCCGCCGTAAGCGCCGTCCACGGCGGCAGAAGCGGTCCGAATCGAGCGCCTAGCCCGTCGACTGAAGGCGCGCCCTGAGTCCAGTGCCCCGGAGCCGATGATGTCTGTTGCACCTCTATCCGTTGCCACCCTGGCCGCCATGAAGGCGCGCGGTGAGCGGATCGTCAGTCTGACCTGTTATGACGCCTGCTTCGCGCGTCTCCTCGACCGCGCTGGTGTCGATATGCTCCTGGTCGGGGATTCATTGGGGATGGTGTTGCAGGGACATGCGACCACGGTGCCGGTGACGATCGAGCAGATGATCTATCACAGCGCCTCGGTGGTGCGCGGTCGCGAGCGGGCGCTGGTGGTGGTCGATCTACCCTTCATGGCGGCGGCCACGCCCGAGCGGGCCCTAGACAACGCCGCGCGGCTGATGCAGGAGGGCGGTGCCCAGGTCGTCAAGCTGGAGAGCGGCGAGTGGCTCGCCGAAACCGTGCGCCGTCTGTCCGAGCAGGGCGTGCCGGTCTGCGCCCATCTGGGGCTGCTACCGCAATCAGTCCATCGACTCGGTGGCTATCGCTTCCAGGGGCGCGACGCGACCTCGGCCGCGCGTATCCGGCGCGAGGCGCAGGTGATGGAAGAGGCCGGGGCCGTGCTCCTGGTCCTCGAATGCGTGCCGGCGGCACTCGCCGGCGAGATCAGCCGGTCGCTCAGCATCCCGGTGATCGGCATCGGCGCCGGACCCGAGTGTGATGGTCAGGTGCTGGTGTTACACGACATGCTCGGCTTGAATCCCGGTCGTCCACCGAGCTTCAGCCGCGACTTCATGCAGGGATGTGGATCGATCGGCGCGGCGGTGGCGGCCTATGTCGCCGCCGTGCGTGAGGGCAGCTTCCCCGCTGCTGCCGAGACACCCTATTGAGCCCGAGATCCAGACCATGCCGAATTCATCGCTCCTGATCGAGGTCGAGCACCTCGCCGAGCTGCGCGCCCAGATCCGCGCCTGGCGCGCGTCCGGCGAGCGGATCGCCTTTGTGCCGACCATGGGCAATCTGCATACCGGACACCTGAGCCTCGTGCGCGAGGCACAGACGCGCGCCGATCGGGTCGTGGTGAGCATCTTCGTCAATCCGCTGCAATTCGGACCCCATGAGGATCTGGATGCCTACCCGCGCACCCTGGACGCCGACCGCCGCCAGCTTGCAGCGACCGGCTGCGCGCTGCTGTTCACCCCGAGCGTGGATGAGATCTATCCGCGCGGTCAGGACGCCCAGACCCGGGTCGAGGTGCCGGGGCTCTCAGACATCCTGTGCGGGGCGAGCCGCCCCGGCCACTTTGTCGGGGTGGCAACCGTGGTCTGCAAGCTGCTCAACATGGTCCAACCGGATGTCGCGCTCTTCGGCGAGAAGGACTTTCAGCAGCTGCTGGTGATCCGTCGGCTCGTCGAGGATCTGGCGTTTCCGGTCGAGATCGTCGCTGTGCCTACGGTGCGCGAACCCGATGGCCTGGCGATGAGCTCGCGCAACAATTATTTGACGCCCGAGGAACGGGCACTGGCGCCGACCCTGTATCAGGTGCTCCGGGCGACCGCCGAGAAGATCGGCGCGGGTGAGGCGATCGCGCGCGCCGAGCAGGCAGGACTGGAGGCCCTGGCGGCGGCAGGACTGCGCCCCGATTACCTGAGCGTGCGCCGGGCCGAGGATCTGGCCCCGGCCGGCCCCGAGGACCGTGCGCTCATCATCCTGGCCGCGGCCTATCTGGGGCGGGCGCGTCTTATAGACAATGTGCGCTTAAATCTAGATCCTCGCTAACTCACCAACAGAGCCCCTCGGGCACCTGAATCCTCCATGACCGATCCCCGCGCCCCGCGTCATCGCATCCTCGGTATCGACCCTGGCTCGCGCAACACCGGCTTCGGCGTCATCGACAGCGACGGGCATCACAGCGTGCGCGTGGCCAGCGGCTGTATCCGGGTCGGCGCGCATCCCTGGCCGGATCGGTTGGGCCTGATCTTCGATCGGGTCGCGGCCATCGTCGCCGAATACCGCCCGCACGAGATGGCGGTCGAACAGCTGATCTTCGCCCGGGATCCGACCGCCGCGCTCAAGATCGGCCAGGCCCGCGGTGCCGTGCTCTGCGCCGGACTCAAGGGCGGGGCCATCGTGCACGAATACAGCCCCAAGTCGGTCAAGCTCGCCGTGGTCGGTTCGGGCGGGGCGGACAAGTCTCAGGTCCAGCACATGGTGCGCGTGCTCCTGGCGCTCCCCGAGACCCCGGACGAGGACGAGGCCGACGCGCTCGCCATCGCCCTCTGTCATGCCCATTCGATGGGCATCCCGGCCCGCAAGCGTGCCGCCGCCTCCTGGCGCGACTGGAGACCCTGACCCATGATCGGACGCCTTCAGGGCCGGATCCTGGCCAAGCATCCGCCGCAGCTCCTGCTCGACGTCAACGGCGTCGGCTATGAGCTGGAGGCACCGATGTCGACCTTCTACGAGCTGCCGGCCGTGGGCGAGACGGCCACACTCCTGACCCATCTAGCGGTGCGCGAGGATGCCTGGACCCTCTATGGCTTCATGCGTGAGCGCGATCGTGCGCTCTTTCGCGCGCTGATCCGGGTGACGGGGGTCGGGGCGCGTATGGCGCTGGCCATCCTCTCGGGCATGGACGCGGCACGCTTCGCCCAGTGCGTCGAGCAGGAGGACACCACGGCACTGATGCGCCTGCCGGGTATCGGCAAGAAGACCGCCGAGCGCCTCATCATCGAGATGCGCGACCGGCTTGGTACCCTGATGATGGCACCCGGTGCGGCGCTGCCGTCCGTGATCGGTCAGGCGGCGAGTATGCCAGTCACGGGCACCGCGGATCAGGCGCTCGCCGATGCCATCGGTGCCCTGATTGCGCTCGGTTACAAACCGCCAGACGCCAACCGCATGGCGCGCGCCGTCGACGATGGGTCCAAGACCGCCGAGGACATCATCCGTGCCGCCCTGCGCTCCGTGAATCCGGGTTGAGGGTGCTGTTCGTCCTCCGGATTGATAAACGGGAGAGATTTGGTCACACTCGGCGTAACATCCCCACTAAACCATCTCCCTCTCTACAGGATCTCACGGGATCCATGCACGCAATCGGCGACTTGATTTGGCTTCAGGACGTGCAGGGTCGCTGTCTCGACGCCAATCCTGCCTTCGAGTCTTTGGCACGGACCGAACGGATGCGGCTGCTTGGGCGCTGTCTAGAGGACGTACTCGGTCCGCGGCTGGCCGAGGCGCTGTGGCAACCCGACTGGACCGCACTCCAGGCCGGATGGCCGTGCACGCATGAGGCCAGGTTGACCATCGCGTCCGTGCCTTGCCTTTATGAGATCACCCACATCCCGCAGCGCGACGGCAACGGCGAACTCGTCCGGATCCAGAGTCTCGGACGCGACATCACCCAGCGCCACCAGCAGATCGAGCAGTCGCTGCGCGACAGCCGGCGCCAACTGGCCGATATCATCGACTTCCTGCCCGATGCACTCTTGGCCATCGATCGCGACAAGCGCGTCATCATCTGGAACCAGGCGATCGCCAAGATCACCGGCATCCCGCCGGAGGCCATGCTCGGTCAAGGCGACTATGCCTA
Source organism: Thermochromatium tepidum ATCC 43061 (assembly GCF_009664085.1). Lineage (NCBI taxonomy): Bacteria > Pseudomonadati > Pseudomonadota > Gammaproteobacteria > Chromatiales > Chromatiaceae > Thermochromatium > Thermochromatium tepidum. Next base: position 577,900 of record NZ_CP039268.1, read on the forward strand.
TACCATCCCCTTCTACGGCGAGCGGCGCCCGCAGCTGATGGATCTGGTCTTTGGGCCCGACCCTGAGTTGGAGCGGCGCTATGCCAAGGTCACCCGCGAGGGCGACACCCTCACGGCCGAGGGGTTCTGCAATGCACTCCACGATGGGCGCGGCGCCTGGATCCTCGCCAAGGCCGCGCCATTGCGCGACGCGGACGGGCAGGTCATCGGGGCCATGGAGGTCGTCCGCGATATCACCGAACAAAGACAGGCCGAGGAGGCATTGCGCCAGAGTGAGGAAGTGCTCGCGCTCTTCATCCGCCATTCGCCGATCTATGCCTATATCAAGGAGGTGACGCCCACCCAAAGCCGCGTCCTGCAGGCGAGCGACAACTTCGAGCAGATGATCGGCATTCGTGGTTCGGACATGGTCGGGCGGTGCATGGATGAATTCTTTCCGCCCGAGTTCGCCGCCAAGATCAGCGCCGACGACTGGCGCGTGGTCACCAATGGCGAGTTGCTCAGGCTCGACGAGGATCTCGGCGGGCGTCATTACACCAGCATCAAGTTTCCCATCGCCCAGGGCGGGCGCACGCTGCTCGCCGGCTATACCATCGACATCACTGAGTCCAAGCGCCTGGAGGAGGGCCTGCGTCAGCTCACACGCCTTGATCCGCTCACGCAGCTCTTCAACCGGCGCTATTTCTTCACGCTGGCCGAGCAGGAATACCAGCGCTTCCGCCGCTACCATCGCCCCATGGCGCTGTGCATGGTCGATATCGATCATTTCAAGTCGGTCAACGATCGTTATGGCCACCTCGTCGGCGACACCGTCCTGTGCGCCGTCGCCCAGACGCTGCATGACAACCTCCGTCAGGTCGACATCCTGGCCCGCTATGGCGGCGAGGAGTTCGTGATCCTCTTGCCCGAGACCGACCTGCAGACGGCGTGCGCCTCGGCTGAGCGCCTGCGTTTGGCCGTCGCGGAACGACGGATCGAGACCGCGAGCGGCCCGATTGCGGTGACGCTCTCGCTCGGCGTGGTGGCCATCGACAACGGGCGTTCCATGACGCTCGAACAGCTGCTCGACACCGCCGACCAGATGCTCTATCGCGCCAAACAGGCTGGGCGTAATCGTGTCGAGGCCTGGGATCTCGCCTGCTCCCAGGAAGCCGGCGGATGTTGAATCAACGCCGGGCTTTTGCCTCAGATCCGTGCACCCTGTCATCCGGCTCGCACCATTTGCTTGGCCTGGTCTGCTTCGTGCGGCTGGCACTGTCGCTCCTGGCTGGTCTGATGCCTGTGCAGGCGGCGCCGCGGGCGATCCGTCCGAGGTGCTGATCCTGGTCTCCTATCATCCGGGTGAACCCCCGGACCCATCAGGGGCCCGGGGCCTGAACAACGATCTAATGAGTCGCCGCCTCCGGTTTGGTCTCGGCCTGTGTCGTGGCGGGCTTGACGTCCGTGGTCGCCGCTTCCGGTTTGGTGTCGGCGTTCACGGTGGTGGGTGTGGCGTTCGTCGCTGATGGAGCCGTCGTGTCTTGCTTGCGCGGTTTGGCCAAACGGCAGTGGCTCGATACCTGAACGCCATCCTTGCGGGTATAGCCTTCCATCCAACGACAGTTCGGGTTGGCGGCACAGGCGTCTGGATCGAGCCCCTTGCATTCAGAGGCAGCGAAAACCGGCTGTCCCGTCAAAAGGAACACTGGAAGGACGAGCAGGGCAGGGCGAAGAGAGAAGGGTCGGGACATCATCGCATCTCCACTGTTGGGGATTGAGGGCCGAACGTTCAGTCGACTTCGCTCGAAGTCGCCCGATTTAATACCAGAGTTTCTGCGGCCTTGGCCAGTGTTCGGGGCACTCGGGATCAGCGGGTCCGCCGGGCGCGTTCGGCGGCCAGTCGGATGTAGTTCAGGTGCAGGGTCTGGAGCTGGGCGTCCAGATCTGTGAGGGTACCGCTGTTGTCGATGAGATCGTCGGCGCGGGCATTGCGCTCGTGACGCGGGATCTGGCTGGCGATGATGCGCCGCACCTCGGTCTCGGACAGACCGCTGCGTTGCCTGACGCGCGCGATCTGCAGCGGCTCGGGCACATCGACCACCAGCACGCGATCGGCATGGCGCTCCTGACTGGTCTCGAACAAAAGCGGGATCACCAACACGGCATAGTCGGTCTGAAGCGCGGCGAGACGTTCGAGCATGACCGCCTCGATGCGCGGATGGAGGATGGCCTCGAGCCGGGCACGCGCGCTTGGATCCGTGAAGACGATCCCGCGCAGCCGCGCCCGATCGAGTGTGCCATCAGGGCGCAGGATCTGGGGTCCGAAGGCGGCGACGATGGGGTCTAGGGCTGCACCATCGCGCCCGGTCAGCGCGTGCGCGATCTCGTCGGTATCGATGACCCCGGCCCCGAGGTCGGCGAGCCGCTCGGCCACTGTGGTCTTGCCGCTGCCGATGCCGCCAGTCAAGGCGACGACCAGACCTACGCCACTCACCCGAGCCCACTCAGACGCAGATAGGCGTTATTGATCGACTCGCCCCAGATCAGACTGATCCAACCGGCGGCGGCCAGATAGGGACCGAATGGCAGTGGCTTGTCCGAGGCGTGCCGACCGCTCAGGATCAGTCCGATCCCGACCAGGGCACCGACCAGGGCCGAGAGCAGGATGATCTGCGGCAGCGCCGTCCAGCCGAGCCAGGCGCCCAGCAGCGCCAACAACTTGAAGTCGCCGTAGCCCAGACCCTCCTTGCCGGTCGCGAGCCGAAACAGCTGGAAGACGACCCACAGGCTCAGATAGCCGGCGATGGCACCGACGATGGCCTCCTCGGGCAGGGCAAAGACCCCGAACAGGCTTAAAGCGAGCCCGATCCAGATGAGGGGCAGGGTAATGGCATCCGGCAAGAGTTGGGTATCGAGATCGATGACGGCGAGCGCGATCAGCGACCAGGTCAGGACCAGGGCGGCCGCTGTCTGCACCGTCAGACCGAAATGGATCACCACGATCAGGGTCAGGAGCGCCGTGAGACCCTCGATGAGTGGGTAGCGCGGGCTGATCCTGTTCTTGCAGGCCGAGCAACGTCCACGCAGCAGCAGATAGCTGAGGATCGGGATGTTCTCGTGGGCGCGGATCCGATGCCCACAGGCCGGACAGGTCGAGGCCGGTTGCGACAGACTGAGCGGCGGGGCATCGGTCTCGGGTGCCGGTGCGTCGGAACCCAGGAGTTCGGCGCAATCGCGTCGCCAGCTGGCCTCCAGCATGCGCGGCAGACGCAGGATGACGACATTGAGGAAGCTGCCGAGGACGAGCCCAAGCAGCACGGCGCTCGTAGAGAGCAGGCAGGGGTTCGTCTCGAGCGGCTCCAGCCAGACGGGCACCGACATGGTCTTTGTTCAGACTCCAAATGAGCTAGACGACCGAGGCCAGCTTGAAGATTGGCAGATACATGGCCACCACCAGGCTGCCGACCAGACCGCCGATCACCACCATGATCATGGGCTCCAGCAGACTACTCAGTGCATCAACCGCGTTATCGACCTGCTCTTCGTAGAAATCGGCGACCTTGCCCAGCATGTCGTCGAGCGCGCCCGACTCCTCGCCGATCGCTGTCATCTGCACGACCATGTGTGGGAAGAGATCGAGTTGCCGCATGGCCAGTTGCAGCGACTGACCGGTCGCCACGTTCTCGCGCATCTTCAGCACCGCCTCCTGATAGATGGCATTGCCCGTGGCCCCGGCCACGGATTGTAGCGCCTCGACCAGGGGCACACCGGCGGCAAACATGGTCGAGAGGGTGCGCGCAAAGCGGGCGATGGCCGCCTTGTTCAGGATCGGGCCTATGATCGGGATCTTGAGGCTGAGCCGGTCCACCATCTCGCGGAAGGCCCTAGAGCGCTTGAAGGCCGAGCTGATCGCGTAGGAGAGCGCCGCCAACCCGAAGATGAATGCCCACCACCACTCCCGGATGATGTCCGACAGGCCGATGACCATGAGGGTGAAGGCCGGCAGATCGGCGCCGAAGCTGGTGAACAGTTCCTTGAACTGGGGGATGACGAACAGCAGGATGACCACGGTGACCACGATCGCCACCACGATGACGGCGGCCGGATAGAAAAGCGCCTTTTTGATCTTGCCCTTGATCGACTCGGTCTTTTCCTTATAGGTCGCGATCTTGTCGAGCAGCACATCGAGCACACCGGCCTGCTCGCCGGCCGCGACCAGGCTGCACATCAGATCGTCGAAATAGATTGGATACTTGGCCAGTGCAACAGACATCGCCGTACCGCTCTCGATGTCCTGCTTGATCGCCAGGATGATGTCTTGCATCTTCGGGTTTTCGTGTCCGCGCCCGACGATGTCGAAGGCCTGCACCAGGGGCACACCCGCCGACATCATGGTGGCGAGCTGACGGGTGAAGACCGAGAGATCCTGACTCGTGATCTTCCTCTTGCCGCTGCCGAACAGCGGCTTGGGCTTGACCTTGACACTGATTGGGTTGACGCCCTGGCGACGTAGATCGGCGCGCACCGTATTGATGTCGGTGGCGCGCGACTCGCCCTTGAGCCGCGCCCCGCGCCTGTCGGTGCCCTCCCAGATGAAGATCCTGGCCTCTTCGGGCTTGGGTTTTGGCTTCGCTTTAGTCGTGGTGGCAACGGCCATGACAGAGCCCTCCTCAGGGGTTAATCGGTGGTGACCCGGTTGACTTCTTCTAGGCTGGTGATGCCGGCCTTGACCTTGCGCAGTCCGGAGGTGCGCAGATCCGAGATGCCTTCGCGTCGGGCCTGCTCGGCCAGCTGCATGGCATTTCCGCCCTCCAGGATCAGACGCGAGGTTTCCTCCGAGACCGGCATCACCTGGAAGATACCGACACGTCCACGATAACCCTTGTTGCACTTGTCGCACCCGACCGGACCATAGATGCTCAATCCGGCGTCGATCTCCTGGTCAGTGAAGCCCTCTTCAAGCAGGGTCTCCCGCGGCAGATCCAGAAGTTGGCGGCAGTGCGGACACAGCCGCCGCACCAGACGCTGCGCCATGATGAGCAGTACGGACGAGGCAATGTTGAAGGGCGGTACACCCATGTTGGCCAGACGGGTCAGGGTCTGGGGCGCGTCGTTGGTATGCAGGGTCGAGAGCACCAGGTGTCCGGTCTGGGCGGCCTTGACGGCGATCTCGGCGGTCTCCAGGTCGCGGATCTCGCCGACCATGATGATGTCCGGATCCTGGCGTAGAAAGGCGCGTAACGCGGCGGCAAAGGTCAGGCCGCTCTTGGGGTTGAGATTGACCTGATTGATCCCGGGTACCTGGATCTCGACCGGGTCCTCGACCGTGGAGATGTTGACCTCGGGGCGGTTGAGCAGATTGAGGGCGGTGTAGAGCGAGACGGTCTTGCCCGAGCCGGTCGGGCCCGTGACCAAGATCATGCCATAGGGTTTTTGGATCGCCTTGAGAAAGGCCTTGCGCTGCTCGGGCTCGAAGCCGAGTTGATCGACCCCGACCTGGGCCGCACTGGAGTCGAGGATCCGCAACACGATCTTTTCGCCATACAGCGTGGGCAAGGTGTTGACGCGAAAATCGATGTCGCGATTGCGGCTGAGCTTGAGTTTGATACGTCCATCCTGGGGCACGCGCCGCTCGGCGATGTTCATCCGCGACATGACTTTGAGGCGTGAGGTGAGGCGATTGGCGATGTTGAGCGGCGGATTGGCGACCTCGCGCAGCAGTCCGTCCTGACGAAAGCGGATGCGGAAAAACTTCTCGAACGGCTCGAAATGGATGTCCGAGGCCCCGGACGTGATCGCATCGACCAGGATCTTATTGACGTAGCGCACGATCGGCGCCTCATCGACGGCTGCGTCTGGGTTTTCGGTGTCATCCTCCTCGCCGCCCTCGATCTCGAGCTTTTCCAGTTCGGCGTCGGCGAAGTCGCCGACCATGCTCGTATCCTGGGCCTGGATCGCCTGATGGATGGCCGCACCGAGCTTGGCGTCCTCAACCAGGATGGGTTCTGTGGTCAAGCCCGTGTTGAAGCGGATCTCCTCGAGCGCCTGCTCGTTGGTGGGGTCCGAGACGGCCAAAAACAGCCGGTTGCCGCGGCGCATCAGAGGCAGTGCCCGATGCTTGTTGATCAGCCGCTCGTCGACCAGGTTGAGCGGCAGCGCGGAGAGATCGAAGGCATCCAGATCGAGCAGCGGGACACCGAACTCCTGCGCGGCCACGACGGCGATACGGCGACTGTCGAGGATCTTCTCCTCGACCAGATGCTGCACGAAGGTCCGTCCCTTGCTCCGGGCCTCTTGATAAGCCGTCTGCATTTGGAATTCGGAGATGAATTGATCCTTGACGAGTCGCCAGGCCAAGCCGGAGGGTTTGAGTGTGACCGCTTCCTTCGCCATCTGCAGCTCCGGAGGTTGGTGTTCGCTAACGGTTGACCGAGAAGGCCAGTCTCACGTTGTTGGCAACCAGTCCATTGTCCTTCTGTTCGCTCTCATTGACATAGAACTCCAGTATGGTCTCACGATTCATCAGCTGATCTTCGGTCACCTCGTCGGCAACCTCGTTGGCATGGCAGAAGACGCTGATATAGGGTGAGTCGGGCTCGCGCGGATCTGTGATCCAGAGATTGCTCGAGATCTGATTCATGAAGCGCAGGAAGCCATAGCCCTTGTCGGGGAACCACTTGGTGCAGACCCCACGCACGCAGGATCCGGGCTTACCCCAGTCGTTGCGCGGTTCATAGGAGATGGGGAGCAGGTCCGGGATGAGAAAGCCCGAATAATAGGCATCGACCCGCTGCTGGAGAAGACGCGAGACGTTCTTGAATCCGATCAGCTCGACCCGGCAACCGGCATTTTGCAGGGCCTCGACGACCTGCAAGAAATCGCCGTCGCCCGTGACCAGGAGCACCTGATCGAGCCGTCCGGCCTGGAGCATGGCATCCACGGCCATGTCGAGATCGGCATTGGCCTTGGTAGTGATATTGCCGTTTTCGTCGGTGTAGCGGCGCACGGTCTTGGCGGTGATCTTCCAGCCAAAGTCTCGCACCATCTGCTGATAGGCCTGGGCCTTCTTTTTATATTCGGGGTCCTCGCGCGCGCGCTCGGCATCGAAGGCCATATAGGTGTTGAGACGTTGCAGCACCCCGCCATTGCGCGCGGCGAAGCGCCGCAGGATGTCGTAACGCATCTGATAGCCGCCGTTGTAGCGCACATTCTCGGCGTCGACAAAGACTCCAACTCGAAAACCAGAAGACAAGATGAACCTCTGAAGATGTAAAGATTCAAACCGCATCCAGTGCCAAAAACACTATCATCGTAGTGTTTCCGGTCTAGCCGGCGGGGTGAGACACGGCTTGAAGCCTGTTATAAATCAATCCACCGAAATCCATTTTGGTCTTTCAACCATTCCATCAGGCTTGTTTAGCCCGCTCCCTCTCGATGACGAATGGTGCGGCCCGGACGCGCCGGGCCACAGACGCGCCTCTTACTTGACGGCGCGATTCGCAATCAGATCTTCGACCACGGTCGGATCGGCCAGGGTCGAGGTGTCGCCCAGCGAATCGATCTCGTTGGCGGCGATCTTGCGCAGGATGCGGCGCATGATCTTGCCCGAGCGGGTCTTGGGCAGACCCGGTGCCCACTGGATGATGTCGACGGTGGCGATCGGACCGATCTCGCCGCGCACCAGTGCCACCAGCTCCTTCTTTAGCTCGTCGGTCGGCTCGACCCCGGCCATCGGGGTGACAAAGGCATAGATGCCCTGACCCTTGATGTCGTGCGGATAGCCGACGACCGCCGCCTCGGCCACATGCGGGTGCAGCACCAGGGCCGACTCGATCTCGGCGGTGCCGAGACGGTGCCCTGAGACATTGAGCACGTCGTCGATGCGACCTGTGATCCAGTAATACCCATCGGCGTCGCGGCGTGCACCATCACCCGTGAAGTAATAACCCGGATACTGCCTGAAGTAGGTGTCGACATAGCGCTGATGGTCGCCAAAGACGGTGCGCATCTGCGCTGGCCAGGGTTGAGTGATGACCAGCGCCCCCTCGCCCTCGCCCTCGATCAGCACGCCGGTGGAGGCATCGACCAGTGCAGGCACCACGCCGAAGAAGGGCAGGGTGGCCGAGCCAGGCTTGAGCGGGGTGGCACCCGGAAGCGGGGTGATCAGATGGCCGCCGGTCTCGGTCTGCCACCAGGTATCGACGATCGGGCAACGCCCCTCGCCGACCACGCGATAGTACCATTCCCAGGCCTCGGGATTGATCGGCTCGCCGACCGAACCGAGGATGCGCAGGGATTTACGCGAGGTCTTCTTGACCGGTTCATCGCCGGCACGCATCAACGAGCGGATCGCCGTCGGGGCGGTGTAGAAAATCGAGACCCTGTGTTTGTCGACCACATTCCAAAAGCGCGACATATCCGGATAGTTCGGGATGCCCTCGAACATCAGCGTGGTCGCGCCGTTGGCAAGCGGCCCATAGACGATATAGGTATGACCCGTGACCCAGCCGACATCGGCGGTACACCAATAGACCTCGCCCTCCTGGTAGTCAAAGACATACTGATGGGTCATGGCGGCATAGACCAGATAGCCACCGGTGGTGTGCAACGCCCCCTTGGGCTTGCCGGTGGAGCCTGAGGTATACAGGATGAACAGCGGATCCTCGGCGTCCATCTCCTCAGGCACGCACTCAGGGGCGGCGGCGGCGATGGCCTCGTGATACCAGACATCCCGCCCCGTGACCCAATCGACATTGCCGCCGGTGCGTCGGACCACGATCACCGTGGTGACATTGGGGCACTCGCGCAGGGCGATGTCGACGTTCTTCTTGAGCGGAACCTGACGTCCGCCGCGTACGCCCTCATCCGAGGTGATGACCAGCTTGCACTCTGAGTCGAGTACCCGGTCGCGCAGCGAGTCGGGCGAGAAGCCACCAAAGACCACAGAATGGATGGCACCGACACGGGCACAGGCGAGCATGGCGACCGCGGCCTCGGGGATCATGGGCAGATAGATACACACCCGATCGCCCTTGTTGACCCCATATGACTTGAGGACATTGGCCAGCCGGCAGACCTCGGCGTGCAGCTCGCGATAGCTGATCTGGCGATCCTCGTTGGGATTGTCGCCTTCCCAGATGATGGCGACCTGGTCGCCGCGCGTCTCTAGATGGCGGTCGAGACAGTTATAGGAGGCATTGAGCTTGCCGCCCTTGAACCACTGGATGTGCAGATCCTCAGCCTGGTAGCTGTAGTCCATCACCGAGTCCCATTTGCGGCTCCAGGTGACGAACCGCTCGGCCTGCTCGCTCCAGAAGCCGGACGGGTCTTCGATCGAACGCCGATACATGGCCGCGTACTGCTCGGCATTGATGTGGGCCTTAGCGGCGATCTCGGCGGGGACCGGATAGACTTTTTCTTCCGACATGGATCAGTTCTCCTCGATCTCTATCTGGGGGTGTATGGCTTGGGTCGACGGGCGATTGTCGTCGGCGTTTCGAGCGAATTCGTCGACACAATACTAAACCTTGGCCTGAGTGGCGATCTAGCCGAGTCGAGGCATTTGGGCCTCGTCAACACAAAAACTCCGATAGCCGCAGCCGCTTGCCGTCGTCGCGATAGGCGGCCTGGGCCAAGAATAGCTCGGCGGCCGCGAGTGCGTCGCTCAAGGCGTTGTGGGCGCTGTGGCGCGGTAGATTGTAGCGCCCGGCGAGGGCATGCAGTCGCAGGTCTGAGGGTTTGCACGGGATCTGGCGTCGTTCTAGGGTCCGATAGGCCAGTGTCTGGGTATCGATGATGCGCAAGGGTACGGTCTGGCCCCAGCAGCGCTTACAGGCATTGGCCAAAAAGCCCCGCTCGATGCTGGCACAGTGTGCGATCATCGCCCGTCCGGCGAGCGCGGCCAGCACCTCGGCGAGGACCTCTGGCAAGTCCTTTCCGGCAGCGGCTTGATCGTCTGTGATCTGGTGGATCACGGCGCTCGATTCTGGGATCGAGCGGTCGATGCGCACCAGATGATGGCGTGCGCTCGAGAGATCGATCTCGGGTCCGTGGAGCACCACATAGCCGACGCTCAGGATCAGATCCCGGCGCTGGTCGAGCCCGGTGGTCTCCAGGTCGAGGGCCAGATACTCGACGGCGCGATAGTCGGCGCGCGGGCTCGGTAGGGGTCGGGCCAGATAATCGCGCACCGGTCCCGGTGGCGCGCGCCTGTGACGCCAGCGTTGGGTCCAGTCGGTCAGGAAGGCCATCTCAGGTAAACCGCCCAGTCTGATAACGCTGTCCGAGCGCCTCCTGCATGGTATTGATCAGGACGAAGGCATCCTTCAGGTGTCGGCGCTCGAGTGGCGAGAGCGCATCCGGCGCGAGGAAGTTGTCGGGCGGCTGACCCTTGCGCATCTGTTCGGCCTGGTGGCGCATGCGCAGGGTGGCGATGAGTTCGAGCGCGTCGATCAGGTTGGCCGCGCCGTCGCGGCTCAGGGCACCGCGCTCGGCGGCGGCCTGGAGCCGCTCGTTGGTGTTGTTCTCGAGGATCCCGGCCGAGAGGGCATAGACGCGCGCCAGGTCGATGATGGGGATGAGGCCGCGATGTTTGATGTCGAACGTATGGTCGTGATCGCCGCCCTGGATCAGTACGATGTTGCGGAAGAAGCCCAAGGGTGGACGATTCTTGAGCGCGTTGGCGGCCATGTAGGCGATAAAGATCCGGTTGGCGCGCGACTTCTCGATGATGCGCTCGTGCAGTTCCTCGCATAGCCCCTTGGGATCGCGCAGCGAGCGCATGTCGAAAAAGACGCTCGACAGCATCAGCGCCATGGGTTCGGGCTTGAGGATCCAGTTGGAGAAATACTTGTTCCAGACGCGCAGCGTCTGGCGCCATTTCGGGTTGCTGGCCATGACCTCGCCCGGGCAGTAGACAAAACCGCAGGCGTTGAGTCCATCGTTGACGAAGCGGGCCAGGGCGGCGAAATAGCCCTCGTCCTCGGGTTTGGCCTCGTCGGAGATCAGGAGCGCGTTGTCCTGATCCGAATGCACGGATTGCTCGCGCCTGCCCTGCGACCCGCCCAGGAGCCAGGCATAGGGGACTGGGGGGGCGCCGAGCCTGGCCTCGGCCAGTTCGATCAGACGCAGGGTGATGGCATCGGTGATGGCGCTGATCGCCTGTCCGACCTGGGTCGCGGTGGCCCCGCCCAGGATCAGGTGGATCTGAAGTTCGGCGATCTTGTTCCCGATCTGCGCGAGGGTCTCGATGGAGTCGGCACGATGGATGTCACCGACCAGATAGATGGCGTTGGCGCTCTGGAGGCGGGTGAAGTCGGTCGAGGAGATCAGTCCCACGACCCGCCCATCCTCGATCACAGGTAGATGGTGGATATTGAGCCTGGTCATGGTGATGAGTGCCTGGAAGCCGAGCGTGTCCACATCGACCGTAGTCAGGGTCTCGGTCATGATCGAGCGCACCGGCTGGTCGGTCGGGCGCCCGACGGCGATACAGCGGTTGCGCAGATCGCGGTCGGTGACCAGGCCGACTAGACGCTCGCCGTCCATGATCAGCAGCGAGGAGGCATGGTGTTCGGACATCAGGCGCGCGGCCTCGCGGATGCTGGTCTCTGGGCCTGTGGTGATGGGTGCACGCCGGATCAGGTCGCGCACCCGCACCGTCATGAGCCCGTGGCCGGTTGGTGGCGACTCGATGACGACGTCGAGTGCCTTGCGCAGCCGACGCGAGGTCGATTGCTCGAAGTGTTCGGCAAAGGCGGGATGCGTCGCACGCAACTCGTTCAGATCCGAGCAGGGCAGGACATAGACGAGCGTGTCCTCGACGGTTCTGCATTGGAGTCGTGGTTCGTCTTCCGTGCCCCGGCAATGTTGTTCGCACAGGTCGCCCTCGGCCAGCTTTCCGACCAGCTCGCCGCGCATGTTGCGCAGTTCCACCGCGCCGCGACGCAGGATGTAAATGCAGGGCGGGTCGGGTACCTCAGGCGGAAAGGGCGTGCCGCGACGGAAGTAGCGCACCGACAGACGGCGTGGAAGACGCGCCAGCGTCTCCTCGGGCAGCTGATCGAAGGGCGGATGACTGGCCAGAAATTCCTGGATCTCGATCAGTTCAACATCCATCGGTCGCTCTCATGCTTGCGGAACGGATCTTGGTTTGGGCAAGCCGGTATTGAACCATGAATCTCAGGCAGGCGGGCAGCGCAGACGCATTCCGGTTTCCGTTTGCGGGGCGTTTGGGCGAGAATGCAGCGTCGCCCCAAGAATCCTAGGATGCGCTGTCCATGCTGTTGATGATCGACAACTACGATTCCTTCACCTACAACCTGGTGCAGTATCTCGGCGAACTCGGTGCGGAGGTGAAGGTCGTGCGCAACGACGAACTGGGGGTCGAGGAGGCCGTGGCGCTGGCGCCCGAGCGGGTCGTGATCTCACCCGGACCCTGCACCCCGCACGAGGCCGGGATCTCGGTGGACCTGATCAAGCGCCTGGCTGGCCAGGTGCCGATCCTGGGCGTCTGTCTGGGCCATCAGGCGATCGGTCAGGCGTTCGGCGCACAGATCGTCCGGGCACCCGAGGTCATGCACGGCAAGACCTCGCCCGTCCATCACACAGGTCTGGGCGTCTTCACCGGGCTGCCCGATCCGTTCGAGGCCACCCGCTATCACTCGCTGGTGATCGCCCCCGAGACCCTGCCGGACTGTCTAGAGGTCACGGCCTGGACCCAGGGCCCGGACGGGACGCGCGAGTGCATCATGGGCGTGCGTCATCGCCGCCTGCCGATCCAGGGGGTGCAATTCCATCCCGAGTCCATCCTCACCGAACAGGGCCAGCGTCTGCTTGAAAACTTCCTGGAGGATCGCTGATATGGAGCTCAAGGACGCCATCGCGCGTTGTATCGAACGGCGTGATCTCAGCAGCGATGAAATGATGGCCGTCATGCGGACCATCATGACCGGTGGTGCCACGCCGGCTCAGATCGCCGGTTTTCTAGTCGCGCTGCGCATGAAGGGCGAGACCGTGACCGAGATCGCCGCCGCCGCCGCCGTGATGCGCGAGCTGGCCACCGGGGTTGATCTCTCTGGACTGGATCACCGGGTAGACATCGTCGGGACCGGCGGCGATGGCGTGGGCACCTTCAACGTCTCGACCACCAGCATGTTCGTCGCCGCCGCCGCCGGCTGTCATGTCGCCAAACACGGCAACCGCTCGGTCTCCAGCACATCGGGTGCCGCCGATGTGCTAGAGGCCGCCGGTGTCAGGCTTGATCTTAGCCCCGAGCAGGTCGCCCGCTGTGTGCGCGAGGTCGGGGTCGGATTCATGTTTGCACCCAGCCATCACAGCGCCATGAAACATGCCATCGCGCCCAGGCGCGAGCTGGGTGTGCGTACCCTCTTCAACATCCTGGGACCGCTGACCAATCCGGCGCGGGTCCCCAATCAGGTGCTGGGGGTCTTTGATGCCGAGCTCATCGAACCGCTCGCCCGGGTGTTGCAACGACTCGGAAGCCGGCACGTGCTGGTTGTCCATGCCCGCGACGGTCTCGACGAGATCAGCATCGCCGACACCACGGATGTGGCCGAACTGTGCGACGGCGAGGTCCATCGCTACAGCCTGCGGCCCGAGGATTTCGGGCTCCGGTGTGCGCCGCTGGATAGGATCCGCGTCTCTGGCCCGGAGGAGAGCTTGGCGCTGATGCAAAGCGTACTCGCCGGCGAGCCAGGTCCGGCGCGCGACATCGTGCGGCTCAACGCCGGCGCGGCCATCTATGCTGCCGGACGGGCCGGGTCGCTCGCCGAGGGTGTAATGCTAACGGCTCAGTTGATCGACAATGGCGAGGCCCAAGGGCGTCTGGAACGCCTGATCGCCCTGACCAAGGGGTTCGATTGACACTGATCTTAATTTTAAGGAAACGCCGATTCCATTCGTGGCAAAACCTTCTCCAGTAACCAATTGATTTTGTAGGAGCGGCTTCAGCCGCGATTGAGAGGCACGCGATTTATTCGGCGTTTCCTCAAAGAGGTGTCCCATAAAGACCATCGGTCAAGAAGGCTGCAACAGGCTTCGAGCAATCTTCCTGGAAGGCGTGAACGATAGGGCAATTTCAAGCCCTGGCCCTGTTTAAAGGTGGATCTCGGCAAGGCGGGTCGGCGGCTCTGTAGGGGCGCCGTAAGGCCCGATGGCGGGGCTTGTTGCCCCCTCAACCGCCCCAATCGCGGCTAAAGCCGCTCCTACGGGGTGCGGTGGTGGGGTAGGAGCGCCGTAAGGCGCGATCCACCTCATTTTTGAGGGCCGGGTTAATACGAGATGACGCAAAGGTCCATGACTCATACTGCGGATATCCTAAAGACGATCGTCCAGCGTAAGATCGAGGAGGTCGGCGAGCGCCGCGCGCGTCGGTCAGAGACTGAACTCAAGGCCGCGCTCGCCGAGGTCGGGCCAGTGCGCGGTTTTGCCGCCGCGCTTCAAAGGCGGGTTACAGCCGGTGAGCCGGCGGTGATCGCCGAGATCAAGAAGGCGAGTCCCAGCAAGGGCCTGCTGCGACCCGACTTTTATCCCGCCGCGATCGCGCTGAGCTATGAGCGCGGCGGCGCGGCCTGTCTCTCGGTTCTGACCGATGTCAGTTTCTTCCAGGGCAGTGATGCCTATCTCCAGGAGGCGCGCGCCGCCTGCGCCCTGCCGGTCCTGCGCAAGGATTTCATCATCGACCCCTATCAGGTGTATGAGGCGCGTCTGATCGGCGCTGATGCCATCCTGCTGATCGCGGCCTGTCTGTCCGATGCCCAGCTGGATGAGCTGAACGCGCTGGCGCATGCATTGGGGCTGGATGTGCTAATCGAGGTGCACGATGCCGATGAGCTCGCGCGGGCGCTCGCCGTGCCTGGACGGCTGATCGGGATCAACAACCGCGATCTGCGCACCTTCGAGGTGAGGTTGGAGACCACGCTTGGTCTGCTGGCGGCGATCCCGGACGATCGGTTGCTGGTCACCGAGAGCGGTATCCTGAGCTGCGAGGACGTCATGCGGCTGCGTTGTCACGGCGTCCAGTCCTTTTTGGTGGGCGAGGCCTTCATGCGTGCGCCCGATCCGGGTGTCGAGCTGAAGCGACTCTTTTTCTAATCGACCTCAGCGCGTGCCATAGACCACGACGGTCTTGCCCTTGACGCTGACCAAGCCCTGTTCCTCCAGGGTCTTCATCACCCGTCCGGCCATCTCGCGCGAACAGCCGACGAGTCGACCGAGCTCCTGACGGGTCACCCGGATCTGCATCCCATCCGGATGGGTCATGGCATCGGGCTGCTGACAGAGGTCGAGTAGGGCGCTGGCGATCCGCCCGGTGACGTCGAGAAAGGCCAGATCGCTGACCTTGCGGCTGGTCGTCTGCAGACGCATGGCCAGCTGTGCGCCGAGGCTGTAGAGAAAGTCCTTGGCCACAGCGGCGAGCTCATCCTCGAGCAGGCGGTCAAGACGCTGATAGCTGATCTCGGCCACCTTGCACTTGGTACGGGTGCGCACGATGACGCTGCGCGTCGTCTGTGGGATAAACAGCCCCATCTCGCCGATGAACTCGCCCTTATTGATATAGGCCAGCATCAGCTCACGGCGATCCTCCTCGTCGAGCACCAGGGCTGAAGCTGAACCCTCGATGAGATAGTAGAGGCTCTCTGCCGGTTGTCCTTGCCGGATGAAATCGATGTTCTTGTCATAGTTCTTGGTATGGCAGTGCGCCAGAAAGGGCTTTAGCCAACGGGGATCTTCCTTCGGCATTCGCTGAATGCTCATCGCTCGACCTCGACCTGGGTGGGCGAAACTGAGTCGATTCTAGGCAGGCTGGGTGGTGTTGTCGAACTTATGCTAGCCTTCCGTCCTCTCCAGGTTTGTGAACAGTCTAAATCATCAGATACAACGACCGACGAGATACTTAGGCTATGAAGGCACGGGTGAAATGGATCGATGGAGTCGCCATGCTGGGCGAGTCCGGCTCTGGGCATGGTGTGGTGATGGACGGCCCGCCCGAGTTGGGTGGACGCAATATCGGGGTGAGGCCGATGGAGATGCTGCTCCTCGGCCTCGGCGGCTGCACCCAGTTCGACGTGCTCTTGATCCTAGGCAAAGGGCGCCAGCAGGTCACGGATTGCGTGGTCGAGTTGGAGGCCGAGCGTGCCACCGAGGATCCCAAGGTCTTCACCCGCATCCATATCCACTTCATCCTTACCGGGCGCCGTCTTGACCCCAAGCGGGTCGAGCAGGCGATCCGACTGAGCGCGGAGAAATACTGCTCGGCCTCGATCATGCTCGGGGCCACGGCGAGCATCACCCATGACTTTGAGATCCGCGAGGCGTCCTAGGCCGCCTTCTCACAGCCAGTAGGCCGTGCGTGTCATCACGCGCGAGGTCAGTTTCATCGCCTGACGGATAGGCGCGGGCAGATCGGCCCCGCCCGCCGACTTGGCGACCTGGGCGTGATGGATCTCGTCGGCCTTCATCTGCTCCAGGATGGCTCGGCTCTTTGTATCCTGGGCCGGGATCTGGGCCAGGTGTTCATCGAGATGATCCTCGACCTGACGCTCGGTCTCGACGACGAAGCCTAGGCTCCATCTGTCGCCCGCCAGCCCCGCCAGTGCGCCCAGCGCGAAGGATCCGGCATACCAGAACGGATTGAGCAGGCTCTTGCGCTCGCCCAATTCATCTAGCCGCTCCTCACACCAGGCCAGATGGTCGTTTTCTTCCCGTGCCGAGCGTTCCAGACGGTGCCGGGTCTCGGGCCGTCTGGCGGTGAGCGCCTGCCCCTGATAGAGCGCCTGGGCGCAGACCTCGCCGGTGTGGTTGATACGCATCAGACGCGCGACATGGCGGCGCTGATCCTCGCGCAGCTCGGACTCCTTCAGGTCGGCGGCCGGATTCTTGCGCTCGGTGACACGCGGTCTGCCAAAGACGGTGCGCAGCGCCTGATCGACGCCGATGAGCAGCCGATCGATCTGGGTATAACGGCGGTCGTGCTGAGTGTTCATCGTTGAGGGTTTTAGGATTTACAAATCAGCGAGGCTCGGTGAGTTGGCGCGCCATCAACTCGACCGGATGTAGGACCTCGGTGGTGAGACCAGACTCGCGGATCCCGACGAGCAGGTGCAGCGCGCATCCCGGATTGATGGTCACGATGATATCCGGCTTCAAGTCCCGGATGAGGTGCAGCTTGTCTTCGAGCAATGCAGCAGCCATTGCTGGCTGCTGGAGCAGATAGCTCCCGGCGGCGCCGCAACAGCGGTCGTTGTCTGGAAGCGGCGCGACTTCTAGCCCGGGGATGCGCGCCAGCAGCCGATAGACGGCGGCATTGCCCCCGAGCAGACGTCGCTGCGAGCAGGGTTCGTGCACCAGCACGCGCCCTCGCCTCGGCGCCAGGATGAGCGTCTCGGGCCAGCGACGGCTGGCGAGATAGTCGCAGACCTCCAGCGTCTGGCTGAGGGCCGGATGCCCGCGTAGCTCGGCGACACAGGCACTGGCGACACCGACCAGTGGGCGTCCGCCGTGGATCTGGGCGCACCGTTCGCGGGCACGATCGGCCGCTTCAGGAAGGCCGTTGTGACGCTGCAGGGCGCCGCAGCAGACCGCTTCGGAGGCGATCCGGACCCGGAGTCCAAGCCGCTCGCAGAGGAGGCGCGTTGCCGCGATCGCCCCGCCTTGCACGCTCGCGCCCGAGCAGCCGATGAAGAGATCCAGGTCGGCGTCCGTGCTCGGTTGGGGTATGACCGGGCGGGCCGTGATGGCCAAGGACTCGAGCAGACGAGGATAGAGGGCGAACCTGCGGAGGCGATCCAGGCCAAGCCTCCCGATGAGCCGCGTCACCCCAGTCCCGACATAAAACCTGGCCAGCCGGGCGAGGGTGTCTAGGACGCGCGCCCTGCAGAGCGCACCGATCCAGGCCGACCTCCAGAGACGTCGCCAGAGCGGCCCTGTGGCTAGAGAGGCCGCACGGGCGCCGTCGAGCAGAGGTCCGTAGGCGACGAGCGACGGACAGACCGATTCACAGGCACGGCAGAGCAGACAGCTGTCGAGGTGCCCGGCCAGTCCAGGCGTCATCTCGAGCCGACCGGTCAGCCAGCCCTGGATCAGGGCGATCCGTCCGCGCGGTGACTCGGCCTCGTGGCGCGTCTTGAGATAGGTCGGGCAATGGGGCAGACAGTACCCGCACTTGACGCACTGGTCGGCGAGTCGGAGCAGATCCTGATTCGAGAGACGGGGTGTCGACCAGGTGGACGACAGCTTGAGGGGGGTATTCAAGGCGGAATCTTGACGGCAAAGTGTGATGGAGACAGACCACCGATCGGCGCACGGGCGCGCATCGGCATCATGCGGCAGCGCGGCTGGGGGCGTCATGGTAGTCTATAACTTCAGCTCCCGAGCTACAGAATACGACGACTCGAGTTCGACCATGGCACATTACAGTTATCACGTCTTTTTCTGCACCAACAGGCGCGAGGATGGCCGCCAGTGCTGTGCTCAGTCCAATGCCTCGAACATGCGCGATTATCTCAAGCGCCGAGCCAGGGAGGAGGGGCTGTCGGGGCCGGGTGGGGTGCGCGTCAACATCGCCGGCTGTCTAGGACGCTGCGTCGAAGGTCCTACCATCGTCGTCTATCCCGATGCCGTCTGGTACACCTACGCCGATGAGTGGGATCTGGAAGAGATCCTGAGCGAGCATCTCAAGGCTGGGCGCGTGGTCGAGCGTCTGCGGCTACCTGAGTCGGGAACAGCCGTCTGAGTTCATTGTCCCCTGTATCCAGGCCGAGTTCGCGCACTCCAGACAGGGGATGATGTCAAGCGGCCGATCGGCGGGTGTGACCGGAAGTATGCCCAAATTTTTCTACAAAGCGGTGAAGCTCGACGGCGAGCCGGTCGAGGGCGAGATGGAGGCCGCCGACGAATCGGCTGTCATCCACCATCTCCAGGTCCAGGGTCTGATTCCGATCGAGGCGCGCACGACCAAGGGCCTGACCTTCGGTCTTGGCCGTCGGCAGCGACGGCGTCTGAGCCAAAAGGAGATCAGCCTCCTGACACGCGAGCTGGCGACCCTGCTCGAAGCCGGCATGACCCTGGACCGCTCGCTGCAAATCCTCATCGATCTGACCTCCGAGGAGCATCTGGTGCGGCTGCTCTCGGATCTCCAAGAACGGGTACGCGGCGGCGCGACCTTCTCCAGCGCCTTGGAGGCCCAGGACCGTCAGTTTCCGCGTCTCTACATCAACATGGTACGTGCCGGCGAGGCGAGTGGCGCCTTGGAACAGGTACTCGACCGGCTGGCCGACTATCTGGAACGTATCGCCGAACTGCGCCAGACCCTGACCTCGGCCCTGGTCTATCCCTCGATCCTGGTGTTCGTCTCCGTGCTCTCGGTCATTCTGCTCCTGGTATTCGTGGTGCCTCAGTTCACGGTGTTGTTCGAGGACATGGGCGCGGCACTGCCCCTGCCGACCCAGATCGTGGTCGCCGCCGGGGATCTGTTCCGTAACTATTGGTGGGCCATGCTGTGTCTGATGGCGCTGGTGGCCGTCATCATCGAGCGTTGGCTCCAGAATCCCGAGGCCAGAGCAGGTTTTGACCGCTGGCTGCTGAGATTACCGCTGTTTGGCGATCTGATCTGGAAGATGGAGACCGCGCGGCTCTGTCACACACTCTCGACCCTGCTCAAAAACGGTCTGCCGCTGCTCAGTGCCCTGAACCTTGCCAAGGAAGTGGTCTCCAATCAAAGGCTCTTGAGCCTGATCGAGGAGGCAGGCGAAGAGCTCAAACACGGTCGTGGATTGGCCGGCCCCCTGGCCCGGCTCCAGGCCCTCCCCGACCTGGCGCTTCAGATGATCCGGGTCGGCGAGGAGTCCGGCAGTCTCGAGGCCATGCTGGCCAAGGTCGCCAGTCTCTATGATCGCGAGACGCGGGTGAGCGTGCAGCGGATGCTGACGTTGTTGGAGCCGATCCTGATCGTCGGCCTGGGCGTCATCGTGGCTGGGATCATTCTATCGATCCTGATGGCCATCCTCGGCGCCAATGATCTCGTTTTCTGAGGCCGTATCCTGCCGGCCGGGCCGAGTTTAGAATGCAGCATCGAATCTCAAGGATCCACTCTCAAGAGGTCGGTTTCATATGCGCTTTAAGACGTCGCGCCGCCACGGCGGCTTTACCCTGGTCGAACTCCTGGTCGTGCTGGCCATCCTGGGTCTGCTCGCCGGACTCGTCGGGCCGCAGGTGATGAAATTCCTAGGCAGTTCCAAGTCCAAGACGGCCAAGCTCCAGATCGAGGATCTATCCTCGGCCCTGGATCTCTATCGACTCGAATTGGGTCGCTATCCGACCGAAAGCGAGGGACTCAAGGCACTGGTCGAGAATCCGGGCAACATGCCCGGCTGGAATGGCCCCTATCTGAAGAAAAAGGAAGTCCCCAAGGATCCCTGGGGCTTCGAGTATCAGTATCGGTTCCCGGGTGAGCACGGCAGTTTTGACATCTGGTCCCTCGGCGCCGATAACCGCGAGGGCGGCGAGGGCGAGAACGCCGATATCAAGAGTTGGGAATAATCCGGGTCCAAGGGGTGAGGCGTCGCGCGCGCGGTTTCACCCTGGTCGAGCTGCTGGTGGTCATGGCCATCGCTGCCGTCGCCATGACGGCGCTGCCTGCACTCTTTTCGGCCGCCTTTCCGGGGCTAGAGATGAAGTCTGCCGCCCGTCGCACGGCCGCCATGCTGAAGCTGGCACGTGAATCGGCCATTCGGCGCGGCGATGAGACGACCGTATTGGTCGATCTCGAACAAAAGCGACTGACGCTTGCCGGCTATCGCGCGCTCTCGCTGCCCGAGCGGCTCGCGCTTCGGCTCGATGCCGCGAACAACGAGCTGATCGAAGCGCAGCGCGGTACCATCCGCTTCTTCCCTGACGGCAGCTCGACCGGCGGGCGCCTCATACTCTCGCATGATGGGCATGGCTATCAGGTCGGCGTGACCTGGCTGACTGGGCGCATCGAGCTTTGGTCCTGGTCCGAGTGATGCACCCTGGTCGATCCCAAGGCGGATTCTCACTCCTCGAGGTCCTGGTCGCCTTTGCGATTTTGGCCCTCTCGCTCGGGGTGCTGCTTGGCATCTTCGCGCGCGCCACCAGCGCCACCATCGCCTCAGCCCAGTATAGCCAGGCCGCGACCCTGGCCGAGTCCCTGCTCAACCGGGTCGGATACGAGATCACACTCGAAGAGGGGTCGGTCTCGGGCGACACCGAGAATGGCTTTTCCTGGGAGCTCACCCTGGTCGAGATGGACCTTGCGGATGAGTTTCCGACCTCCACACCCCCGGTCAGGGCCTATCGTGTCAATGCCATTGTCCTTTGGTTCGATGCTGGACGTCCGCGACGTCTGATGCTCTCGACCCTGAAGCTGGCCGAGCCCTTGGCGAATACAGCGTCATGAACGGGCGCACGGCACCCGGCTTCACCCTGATCGAGCTGGTGATCGCGCTGGCGATCATCGGTTTGATCTCACTGGTGCTGTTTTCGGGCCTGAGGCTGGGTGGACGCTCCTGGGAGGCCGTCGAGACGGTCGGCGAGCGTCTGTCCGGCCTGCGGCTTGCGGATGGATTCTTACGGCGCCTGCTCGGTCAGACTCGCCCGGCCACGGCGGTCTATGAGGGTCAGATCGTCCAGGTCTTTGCCGGCGAGTCCGAACGTCTCGAATGGGTCGCCCCCCTGTCTGAACATGTCGGGCTCTCCGGGCTCTATATCCTGCGTCTACAGCTTGAAGGTGCGGGCGAGGCACGAAACCTGGTCCTGACCCGCTGGTTGCTGCACCCTGAGGCGTTGGAAGGCAATGACGCGATCCCGCCCTGGATACCCATGACCGAACAGGATGAGGGCGCGGGTGCACTGAGTGCGCTCGCGTCCGATCTGGATCTGGCCGAGGGTGCCTTCGGTCGCACCCTGTTACTGAAGGACGTGAGCCGCTTCGAGCTGGCCTATTATGGTCTAGCCGATGGCGACAGCGGACCAGACTGGCATGACGACTGGCAGGGACAGACACAGCTGCCAAACCTGATACGGATCCGCCTGGAGACGACCGAACAATCCTGGCCCGACCTTGTCGTGGCCCTACCCGATCAGCCTTGACGATGGCACGAATCCAACCCCAGCGTGGCATCGCGCTCGTACTCGTGATGTGGGGGCTGATGCTCCTGACGGTCATGGCCATAAGCCTGACCGTCTCGCGCCGTACTGAGATCGCCCTGACCGAAAACCAGGTCGAGTCGGCGCGTTTCCGGGCCCTCGCCGAGGCGGCCATCGCCTATACGGCGCTGCATTTTATGATCCCAGAGGTCCAGGTTGACGACACAGAGGGAACGGTCTGGTTGCCCGACGGCCAGCCGCACCTCTGGTCCTTCGCCGGCGCCGAGCTGAGTCTGCGCGTCTTCAACGAGTCCTCGCGCTATGATCTCAACCAGATCCAGCCCGAGACCCTGCGTAACCTGTTGGAGGTGCTCGGACTGGAACCCCAGGCCGCCGATGCCGTGGCAGCCGCGATCATCGACTGGCGCGACCAGGACGGTCTTGCGCTCCTCAATGGCGCCGAGGATGCCGACTACCAACGGGCCGGGCGCCCCCTGGGGGCCAAGGATGCCCCCTATGAGACAGTCGAGGAACTGCGCCAAGTGCTGGGGATGACGCCCGAGATCTATCGTCGGCTGGCGCCCGAGGTCTCAGTGGACGGCGGCTCGACCCAACCGAACGAGCGTTTCGCCTCGGCGGCGGTGCTGGCCACACGCAGGGGCATCAGCCTAGAGGAGGCGCGCGCAGCGATCGCCGAACGCGATCGGGGCGAGGTGCCCGGGACGACCACGACAACCGTGATCGATCGCGGCGGTCCACTCTACCGTCTCCAGATCAACGAGCCACAAGCGAGCGGCGCGGGTCGAACCATGGAGGCGATCTTTCGGCTTGTGCCGGGCCAGCAGCCGCCTTATCAGGTGCTGTGGCGTCGATGGGGGCTGGCGGCCGAACTCACACGAGACGACAGCGAATCGGAGCGATGAGCCATGACACATCACGATGAGAACACAGCCACTGATCGTTCCGCCGGACCGGCCTTGATCGCGGGGGGGGTTACAACCTTAGTCAATGAGTCGGGTCGTATCGATCTAAGTCCGCTGGTACGTTTGGCCAAGTCCTGTCCCGAGACAGATTTCGTGCGCTGGATACATCACCCAGTCCTTGCTGGTCTAGCCCTCCAGGCCGGCTCGTTGGAGGAGCGTCGGAATCGGGTCGGCAACGTCAATCAGACCCTGGTCTTCGCGTTCGACAGCGCAGGGCCCCATGAATCGACGACCCCAGAGGCGCTGAGACGTGCCATCTACCCGTTGGTCAAGCGTCCGGGGGCCTTGGGTGTCCCGAGTGTGCTCAGCGTCGGTCGTCTCAGTGGCAATGATCTGGTCATCCCGGATGTCTCGATCTCCAAGCGTCATGCTCTCATCGAGATTGGCTCGAGCGGCTGGTCGATCCGCGATTGCGGCTCGACCAACGGCACCCTGGTCAACAGCACGCCCATCGGAACCAAACCCTTTCCGCTCAAGGATTGTGACATCATCGCCTTTGCGCGCTATGAGTTTTTCTTTCTGATGCCGGAGTCGCTCTACGAGCGCCTGGTCGCTACAACCAGTTCCCTACCAGGATGAAGGCCGCCCAGTCACTGGGATGCGCTTCCCCGCCACTTGCGATCATCGCCTTCTGCGCCGCCTGCAGGGCGCGCGCCTTGCTTGTGCCCGGCTGCTTGAGCTGATCATAAAAGTCGCGCATCAGCCTCTGGGTCGCCTGGTCGCCCACGGGCCAGAGCGAGCCGAGCGCGCTGCGGGCGCCGGACTGGATGGCGATCCCGCTCAGACCCAGAGGCGTGCGGTCGTCGCCCTCGGCCGTCTGGCAGGCGCTTAGGACCAGGATCTCGATCGGACGCTGGTCCAGTTCCTTGGGCTTGAGCACAGCGGCCAGGGTCTTCATGTCGAGCTTGCGATCGTAGGTCACGATGAAGTTCTCCTCGGGCGGTCCCAGGAACAGACCATGCGAGGCGATGTGCACCACCCGATAGGGCTGTCCCTTGACCTCCTCGACGAAGCGGTCCAATAGGAATTCCTGGTCACGCAGCGTGCGTCCGGGCACGCGCTGAGCGAGCTGATCGATCTCCTCGGCCACGCCGGGCAAGGAGAGGGCCGCGATCTTCTCGTTGGTCGCGGCGCGCGAGGGTCCGCTTGGGCGTCGCTCGCCCGCGGCACCCCGCACCCTGACCGAGACACCGCGACGACTGCTGCCGTCCGCCGACGCACCGCGACCACGTCCGCGCTGCTGCTCGATCAGGGCATCCACCCACCAGCCGGGCAGTTCATCGACCACAGGGCCTGGACGACTCAGACCCGCGAGCAGGGTCGTCATGGTGGTGGGCGAGAACACATCGGGCTGGAGCAGCTTGAGTCCGGGCGCGGTCGCCACGGCATAGCGCTCGACCAGATACTGACCCCGTCCGCGCAGGACGGACAGGGGGACGGCGCGCAGTGGACCATCGGGCACGAACACCAGGGTGTCGATCTTCTGGGCATCGAGCCAGGACTGGATGGGGGCGATCAGCCAGTCGTGGATCTGGGTCGCTTCCTCATCGATCGGCTGGTCGTAGCGCAGTTTGAGTGCCAGGATCTCGGCGGTCAGGGTGAGCGGCTCGCGCCCGATCGGGGTGGTCGCCTGATAGAGCCGCTGGCCGATGCTCACCAGGATCTCCAGTCGGTCGTCGAGGATGACCGGATAGAGCACG
This sequence comes from Thermochromatium tepidum ATCC 43061, assembly GCF_009664085.1. Taxonomy (NCBI): domain Bacteria; kingdom Pseudomonadati; phylum Pseudomonadota; class Gammaproteobacteria; order Chromatiales; family Chromatiaceae; genus Thermochromatium; species Thermochromatium tepidum. Next base: position 602,687 of record NZ_CP039268.1, read on the forward strand.
GCGGCGCGCGGTGCCAGGGTCTCGATCTCCTGACGTAGCGGCAGGATGCAGGCATCGCGGAAATAGTCGCGCAACTCGTCGATCTTGATCTGCTCGACGGTGTCGCGCGCCTCGCGCAACAGGGCCTGGGTCCCTTCGGCATCACCCCGGCTCGCGGACTCGCGCAGCAGGAGGTCGGCCAGCCCCAAATAGAGTGGTTCCAGGGTCTCACGGAAGGAGGAGCGGCCTTCGGCATACTCGACCGGGATGTCGTTGCGGATGCGCTGGAGGTGATCGACCGCGCGCCGATAGGCGGCGATGGCGCGTTGCCGGTCGCCCTGGTCGCGCAGCAGCCGGCCTAAGCGCCATTCCCACTGGTAGCGCAGGTCATAGGCATCGATGGGGGCGGCTATGATCGCCTGCTCGGCCAGACGGCGTGCCTCGGTCGTCTGGCCGCGTTCCTCTGCCAGCTCGCTCAGACCGCCCAGGGCCTGAGACTCGGCACGGTCCAGCCCGGCTTGCGAGGCCAGTTCGGCGGCCTTGGTCAGACCCTCGCGCGCCAGGGTCTGTCCCTGGGTGCCAGGTGCCGAACGGCGCGCCACATGCGCCAGACCGATCAGCAGATCGACGCGCTCGGTGGTCGCGGCCACCTGGTTGGCGAGCCCCCGCGCGCTCTGCAGTTCACGCAGCGCCTGGGCCGAACCGGCGCTCTGGCGGGCCAGATTGATCCGGATGGTTGCGCGCAGGGCCGGATCGTCCACGCGCTCGGCGGCTTGGAGTGCCTCGCGATAGAGTCGACCGGCCTCACTCGAGGCCCCCTGCTCGAACCGCAGATTGCCGAGCGCGTTGGCGCTCGCGGCGATCAGGGTCGGATTGGCGAGCCGGCGTGCGCGATCCAGGGCCGCCTCTAGGCGCTCCTCGGCCTGGGTCGTGCGGCGCTGCTGGGCATCGACCTGGCCCAACGCCTGGAGGGCCACCACCTCGAGGGCTGTTAGATTCGCCGTGCGCGCTCGGGTGAGCGCCTGGAGCAGATCGGACTCGGCGTCCGGATAGCGGCCCAGGGCGCGATAGGTCTCACCACGTTGGATGAGGGCCTGGATGCGCTCGGCCTCCGGGGTGTCGCGACGGGCGATGGTCGCGCTCCAGGCCGAGAGCGCGGCCCCCTGCTCGGCGCTGGCGCGGATCACGGACGCGCCACCCGGTTGCTCACAGGTCGGCGCCGCCTGGGCCCCGAGCGTCAGGAGTGACAGCGCCAGGATCGACCATCGGATGAACTGGATCCTCATGTCACACCTCTCAGAAATCGGCCCGAACCATGAAGTGGATGCCATCGTCCTGCAGGTCGTGCTCGGCTGGCTTGGGGCGATCGCTCAGGGCATAGCCGTAATAGCACTCGGCGTGCAGCCGGTCCTGGATGGTCCAGATCGCGCCGAGTCCGAGCGACTGGAGGTCCTCGCGCTGGTCGGACCGGCCATGATTCCAGACCCCGCCGGCGTCGAAGAAGAACGCGATCTGGATCTGCTGTTGGGTCTCACCGAAACCGACGCCCTCCCAGACCGGATGGCGCAGTTCCAGCGAGGCGGCATAGCCGCTGTCGCCCACGAGTTCGTTCTCGCGATAGCCGCGCACCGTGTTGACGCCGCCGACCGAGAAGCGCTCCAGCGACAGCAGGGTCTCGCCGGCCAGTTGCACGCCCCCGCGCAGGATCAGTTGGGTTCCGCGTTCGTTGAGACGCCACACCGACTGGCCCTGACCGAGCCAGGCAAAGAAACGGCTGTCGGGAATGTGACCGGGATGGATGGTCGCGTCGAAGGCGTCCAGTCCATAGCTGAAGACCGAGCGAACGGCATGGGCCTGGTGCGTCGAGCGACGCGAATACTCCTGGATGAAGCGCGCGGCCGCGACCCGGCTTATGCCGTCTACCGCCCCCTCGGAGAAGGAAAAGGGGATGCCGAGCAGGTGGGTCTCGTTCTCGCCCCAGGACAGTAGCAGACCGAGACGCAGTCCGCCCTGGGTCGTGTTCCAGAGCGGATGCGACAGACCCAGCTCGATGCGCTGGGTTTCGCTCTCGATGTCGAGATCGGCCAGTGGTTCTTCCAGCAGTGAGGCGTCACTGCGGTCGTAGCGCAGTGACAGGCGTGTATCGTGCACATTCAGCGGCAGCGACCAGCCGATCGCGCCCTCCTTGCCTTCGCCCTCGTAGCCGTGGCCGAGAGAGAGGTCGAGTGCGTCGCCGAACCCGGTCAGGTTGCGTAGCACGCCGCCGACATAGGCGCGCTCGGAGCCTGTGCTTGGTGGGCGGTAGTTGTCGGTGCGCAGATAGAGTTCCCAAGGGCGGGCGCGGGTGACGGCTAGATCCAGCACGGCGCTACCGGGTTCCGAGCCGGGGATCAGGGTACCGTTGAGGCGCTCGATCAGCGGATCCTGGAGCAGGAGCTGGAAGCGTCCCTGGAGATCCTCACGGTTGAAGGGCGCGGTCGGGTCGGGCTGGAGGCGTCCGCTGACATAGGATGGGCGCAGACGTCCCTGGCCGCTGACGCGGATCTTGCTCAGGCGTCCGGCGATGATCTGGAAGACGACCACGCCGTCGCTGACCGTCTGGCCGGGTTTGATGATGACGCCGGAGTTGATGTAGCCCTGATCGACGTAGTGTTTGGTCAGGCGGTAGCGCAGCTCTTCCAGGTCGGCGAGCCTGACCTCGCGTCCGAGGTAGGGGCGGTAGATGGATTCGAGTCCGTCCCGAGGCAGACCCTCACCACCCTCGAAACGTACCCCACGCAGGAGCAGGCTCGGACCGCCGGGTGGGACCGGGCTGGGGCCTGTGTCTGGTTGGGGGGCGGATGGGGGCGGTTCTTCTTCCGGGAGGGTGTCCATGGGCACCGGTCCGGTCGCGCCGCGGTGGCTGCCGGGGAGTGAGGAGGCGGGTGGAACGTCCTGGGCCATGGCGGCCGCAAGCGGCAGGCAAAGCGCGGGGATGAGCCAGCAGAGACGTGGGTGGGTGTTCATTCCAGGGCCCCAGATGAGGCGGTGTTGAGTCGATCGAGCCGCTCGGGTGTGAAGGAGATAGCGGTGGGGGCGGGGGCGGGCGGGAGTCCGCCGTAGCCACGCTCGACCAACGAGCTGGCCCCCGCCTCGTTGAGGGTGCGACAAAGATCGGTGAAGAGCTCATCCGGGTCGCTGAAGGGAGAGGCGAGCGGCACCAGGGCGGACGTGAGGTCCAGATCGGGCGAGGTGACCTCGATCGTCCCCTGCTCACCGCCCGGCGCCGCCGCCTGGATGATGTTGCGGCCACTCTCGGCAGTGAACGTCTGACGCTCGGCCCCGCCGATCTCCACCAGACTCTGGCTCGCGATCAGGGCGCGGGTGTCGATCCGGATGTCGCCCCCGCGCGCACCGACAGCCGCCGTGTTGGCCTGGATGAAACCACCGTCGAGGATCAGATACTCAGGCGTGAGCTTGATGTCGCCGCCGTCGCCGACCGCACCATTGGCCGAGGTGGTGATGAGGCTGTCGGCGAGCCACAGCCGACCACCGCCGATGCTGATCGGACCAGCATCGGCCTGGGCAGCTTCCGTGGTGATGCGGCTGTCGTTGGCGAGACGCAGCTCGTCGGCCTGGATCTGGATGGCAGCAGCCGGGACATTGCCCGTGCTCGACGCCACGACAACCCCCCCATCGAGCCAGAATCGATTAGCCTTGACCTTGAGGGTGCGATCGGCAGACACCTGACCTGGGTCGGTGACGGTCTGTTGGGCCTCGATGCTGAGTATCCCCCCGTCGGCCAGGCTGAGGGTGTCGGTCTCGATGACCAGATTGCCGACCTGGCCGGTGGCGGACGAGTAAGCCGCACTCACGGCACCAGAGTCAGGACCCAGGATCAAGAGATGACGCGCCTTGATGGATAGATCACCTGCATCTCCTGTTGCCAAGGTGCTGGTCGAAAGCCGTGCCCCATTGAGCACCTCCAGTAAGCCATCCACCGTCAGGCTGACCCTGCCCGCGTCACTGCTGGAGCCGCGTCCGGCCCGGCTCGCAATCCCTGTGAATTCATCAGGTGCGCCAAGGCCATCCAATCGCATCGACCCTGCGCTGATCATCACCTCACCGGCCTTCCCCAGGCCAAAAGTGCTACTCGAAATCTCTGCCCCATTGAGCACCTCCAGTAACTCGTCCACAGACAGACTGACCGTGCCTGCCTCCCCGCTGGAATCCAAGAGGGCCTCGCTCGCAATCCCTGTGAATTGATCAGGTGCGCCAAGACCATCCAATCGTAGCGACCCTGCGCTGATCGTTACCCCGCCGGCCTTCCCGACCCCCCAGGTGCTACTCGAAATCACTGCCCCATTGAGCACCTCCAGCAAGCCCTCCACCGTTAGACTGACCCTGCCCGCGTCGCCGCTGGTGTCGCTTGAAGCGCTACTCACAACCCCTGTAAATTGATTCAGGGCGCCAAGGCCGTCCAACCGGATCGAGTCTGCCGCAATCGTTATCTCGCCGGCCTTCCCCAGGCCAAAAGTGCTACTCGAAATCTGTGCCCCATTGAGCACCTCCAGTAAGCCCTCCACCGTTAGACTGATTGTGCCCGCCTCCCCACTGGAGCCCTCGCTGGCTTGGGTCGCAATCCCTGTGGCCTGATTTGGCGCGCCAAGACCATCCAGTCGTAGCGACCCTGCGCTGATCGTTACCTCGCCGGCCTGCCCCAAACCCCCAGTGCTACTCGAAATCTCTGCCCCATTGAGCACCTCCAGCAACCCCTCCACCGTCAGGCTGATTGTGCCCGCCTCCCCACTGGAGCCCGGGATGGCTTGGCTCGCAATCCCTGTGAATCGATCAGGGGCGCCAAGACCATCCAGTCGCAGCGAACCTGCGCTGATCGTCACCCCGCCGGCCTGCCCCGAACCCTGAGTGCTACTCGAAATCGCCGCCCCATTGAGCACCTCGAGGAGACCCGCCACCCTCAGGCTGACCGTGCCCGCGTCACCGCCGGAGTCCGTGTTGGTATCACTCCAGATCCCTGTGAATTGATCCATGCCAAAGTCATCCAATCGCAGCGAACCTGCGCTGATCGTCACCCCGCCGGCCTTCCCGACCCCCCAGGTGCTACTTGAAATCAGCGCCCCGTTGAGCACCTCCAGTAAGCCCGCCACCGTTAGACTGACCCTGCCCGCCTCCCCGCTGGAGCCGGGAGCAGCGCCACTCGCAATCCATGTGAACTGATCAGGTACGCCAAAACCATCCAGCCGGACCGACCCCGCCTGGATGTGCACCTCACCGCCCGCTCCTTGGGCATAGGTGCTGCTACTGATCCAAGAGCCGTTCAACAATTCGAGCCGGTCTGCATTTACACTCACTGATCCGGCATCGCCCATACTCAGGGCATCGCTGCTGACCCCCGTTTGATCGCGCAACTGCAAGCGTCCGCTGACCAGGATGTCGATTCCAGCCGAAGCGTCGATCGCTCCAGTGTTGTCAGTTAGGATCGAGGTCGCACGGAGGTCGGCTTCCCCGGCGCGTATCTGGATCCGCCCACCGCCCGCGCCGCTGGTCTCGATCTGCGCCTGATCGAGGCTCAACCGGCCGCTGCCCGGCTGTTTCGTGGGCGTGCTGACGGAGACCTGTCCCACCCGATCGCCAATCGCCTCGATCCGGACCTCGCCACCCGGCGCCTTGAGGCTGGCGCGCCGCTCGGACGTCCCCACGATGCCCACATCGCCCGCCGTGAGCGTCGCGGCCTTGCCCGGCTTCAGCTCCAACTGGCTGCCTTCGATGGTCAGACTCGCCGGCTGGGGCGCGAGAAACCCAAACGACTCGGGCGCGGCCAGGGTCAGGGTGCTGCCCGCCGGATCGCTGGCACTGTAGCGGCTGCCGTCGCTGAAGCGCAGCTCATCCGCCGTGCTCAGGTGCAGCGCCGCCGGCACATCGACCCGCGCGTTCGGCCCCAGGACAACCCCGGACGGGTTGATCAGATAGACATCGGCCTGTCCGACAGTCGAGCGCAGGGTGCCGTCGATGTGGGACGTCTGACCCCCCGTGACCCGACCGATGACGTTTTGGATCTGATCCGGACCGGTGAAGGTGGCCTGATGTCCGGTGGGGATGTCGAAACGCTGGAAGCTGTGGAACAGATTGGCCCCGCGCGTGCTCCCGAGTTCGGCGCCGATGGTCATCTCGGGTCCGCTCAGGCTCATCGCCGGACCGACCGTGCCGTCGGTGATGATCTGGGCCAGACAAACAGACGTATCGAGTAGGAGGATGCCCGCCATTAGATACCTGACTGGCATTGCCAAGGGCGTGGTTTGAGTATTCAATTTCTCGCGCATAATCCCTGATGCCTCGTCCAGCGCCAGTGATGTCCACCAAACCGCGAGCCGACCGCCGAAGACCGACTAGAGTCTAGACGATGGACGAGCCTTTCGAATCACCCCCGTTGCCGCCTGGGACCCGATTGCACTCTTTCATCATCGGTGCGCCGCTCGGGCGGGGTGGGGTCGGCATCGTCTATGCCGCCGAGCATGAGATCCTGCACGAGACCTTTGCGATCAAGGAGTTTCTCCCGAACGACCTTGCCCGTCGAGTCGCGGGGAATCGGGTCGCGGCCCTGCCGGGCAAGGAGAAGGCCTACGCCGCCCTGCGTCGCAAGTTCCTGGAGGAAGGCCAGACCCTGGTCCAGTTGGCCCGCCCGCATCCCCATCCCAACCTGGTTCAGGTCACGGATGCCTTCCACGAGAACGATACCGTCTATCTCTGCATGCGCTTTGAGCGGGGGCAATCGCTGGATGCGCTGGTCGAGTCGCGCGGGCCGCTCGGCGAGTCCGAACTGATGGCACTGCTCCTGCCGCTCCTGGATGGCCTGGAATATGCCCATGCCCATCGGGTCTGGCACCGCGACATCAAGCCCTCGAACATCCTTGTGCGCGAGGACGGCACGCCGCTACTCATCGATTTCGGTGCCGCCCATCGCGATCGGGCGGACGGCGTGGTCAGTGTCATCGCCCAATACACGCCGAATTTCGCCGCGTCCGAGCAAGTGTATGGTGGCACCCAAGGTCCCTGGACCGACATCTATTGCCTGGCTGCGACCCTGTATTACGTCGTGACCGGCCATCCGCCGCCATCCAGGTTGCGTCCGGGCTGGCGCTCGCAATGCCCTGGATACAGCCGGCGCTTTCTCGATGCACTCGAGGCTGGACTGCAATTCGATCCGGAGCGCCGTCCGGAGACCGTGGCGAGCTGGCGTTCACTCTTCATGGCATCCGAGGACGATCCGGGTCTGATCAGCCAGCGGCCCTCCGATCCCGAAGAACAGAAGACCCAGGTCTTGGATCAAGACGTCCTCATCCAACGTCCAAGCCAGGGGACGTCTGGGGTCACCACGGTCCTGTCAGGTCTGGAACCAGCCTTAGGGCCAGCCGCCGAGCAACGCCATCCCCAACCTGCATCGCGCTCCAGACGCTGGATCTGGGTAGCCGGCTTGTCGGTGCCGCTCCTGCTCGGGGGGCTGGTGGTCGGGTCCCTGATGGACCACTGGCTCAACCCCTCGCCAGAGCGTCCCACTTCCCTGTCGGTCGAGTCGTCGTCGGACATCATGCGGTTCGGCGAGCGGCTAGATCTGGCCGGACTGGAGTGCGCGCACGTCAAACTGTTCCCAATTGGCGAACGGGCCATCGGGCTCTCCGGTTATCTGCGCGACGCACAGCAGCTGACGGCGTTGTTGGAACGGGTTCGCACCCTGGCCCCGGGGTTGGAGGTCGAGAGGCGGGAACTTGCCTTTGCCTCCCCCTTCTGTGACCTCCTCGGGGTGACGAATGCCCTGGCCCCGGCCAGCGATCGGTATCCGGGGATGCCGATCGTTCGCTTCAACAACCCGGATCGGATCTACCAGGAGGATCAGTATCTGGCCCTCGACGTGTTCAATCCGGGGGCCAAGGGCGGCTATCTCTATCTGGACTTCATCGACAGCGACCACCAGGTCGTGCATCTGTTCCCAAGCATGGCCCTGCCGGACAATTTCATCCCGCCTGGTAGTTTGCGCCAGATCGGTGCACGCGACGACGCCGCCTGCGCGCGTGAACCCGACGCCTGCTTCGTGATCTCACGCCCCCACGGTAACAACCTCATCCTGGCCCTTTGGAGCGAGACACCGATCTTGCCGGGTTGGCGCTCCCCACAGTCGGAACCCGTGATCGGCTATCTGGCGGTGTTGCGAACCGCCCTCGACTCCCAACCCATCAGCTCCTCGTCTCAGCGCGCCATCTCGTACCATTTCTTTACGACGACGGATTGAAGGCCACCGGGGCGCGTCAGTCACCGATCGGGCGCACCCGCACCCGACGATTGACGCTAGCGAGCGGACGGTCAGGGGCATAGAGTTCGCTCTCGCCCTTGCCGACTGCAATCAGTCGGCTCGGCTCGATGCCACAGCACTCCATCAGATAGCGCTCGGCGGCGCGTGCTCGCTGCTCCGAGAGAGACTGATTGTATTCCTCCGACCCCGAGGCATCGGTGTGACCCTCGATGAGCCAGGTGACCCCGCTGAATTGGGGTCGCTTCAGTGCCTGTCCGAGCTTGGCTAGCTCCGCCATTGAGGTCTCCGTCAGACGCGACGAGTCATAACCAAAATAGATGGAGACGCCATCCGAGGCACCAGACTCGCTCGCCGGCGGCTGATAGACATCCGCGGCGGCTGGTCCCGATGCCCGGACCCTTGGGGTCTGGGTGGCCGCCTGATTGACCCTGGACTTGGGTGGAGTCGGGGGTTGAACCGGTGCCGTCCGCTCGGTCGGCTCTGGCTTCGACTGGCTCGCGCTCGTCGACTGACGCTCGCGTCCAGTGATGAGGCCGCGCTTGCGTTCCATGACGCGGTTGAGCGCCTTCTCGTAGTCATCAACACTGGCGCCACGTTTCATGTATTCCTCGGCACCGGCAGTGGATATCCAGAGACCGAGCACCAATACGAACAGCACACTGACTCGATAAGCCTTTTTCATCGCCTCTCTCCGTCACCAGGACGCAACCGACAGGGATCTCCCAAGCCTTCGGGACGCACCACGATCTCTACCAGCAGATGTCTTTAGCATAGTTCGACTGGCGCCGGAGCGGGACTGGGTCTTACACTTCATTTTCCATATTTCCCGCCCCGGATCGCCCAATCCTGCATCGACCTGGGTCCGGGTGCTCTTACCCCCTTGGACCGACCGGATTTTCAGAATCGGACACCATGACCCTCACCGAACGCTTGAGCCAATTTTTCAAGGGATGGCCGGTCTCCAGGGCCGATTCGTCGGGGCTTTCGGAGGGGTTCAAAGAGCGGTTGCTGGCCTGCCTGCCTGCGGTCGCGTATCGCTTCTTGGCGCGCCACAACCGTCGGCTCGTCATTCGGCCTGTGGGATCGCGCGCCGATCTCAGCGTGGTCGCGGGTCTGGAGACACAGTCGCTGGGTGAGCTGGATCTCGCGCACGCCACGGCCTTACCGGGCATCGCTGGAATCCCCGAGCAGGAGCGCCCGCACGGCGTCGAGCTCCGTCTGCCGCGCGCGGATGTGCTCACCCGCGTGGTCTCCTTCCCGGCGCAGGTTCGCGCCAACCTGCCACAGGTCATCCGCTATGAGTTGGATCGGCTCTCGCCCTTCGAGGCCAAGGACGTATTCTTCGACTTCGCCGTCCAGGGCGGTTCCAAGACGACCGATCGTCTGCGACTCGACCTGGCCCTGTGCCGACGCGACCTGGTCGATGGCTGGATCGCGCGCCTGGAGGCGCTCGGCACCCCGATCGACCGCATCACCTGGGAGGGCGCCTGGAAGGGTGCAAACCTGCTGCCGGTCGAACGGCGACCAAAACGGCGCCGTCTGCGACTGACGCTCGGCTCGGTCTCGGGCATGGTTTCGATCCTGCTTGTGATCGCCATCCTGGTGACGCCCTTATGGCAGAAGCATTATCTCGCGCGCCAGTTGGAGTCGGAGGTCGCACGTCTGCGCCGCCAGGCGGTCGCCGTCGACGAGGTGCGCCAGGAACTCGAGCGCGTCCGTCAAAGCAGCACGTTCGCGCTCCAGCGCAAGCTCGAACAACCCCGAATCCTAGAGCTGCTGCGCGAGCTGACCGACCGACTCCCCGATGACACCTGGGTGCAGAACCTCGAATTCAGTGACGATCAGGTCGATCTGCGCGGCGAGTCGGGTCAGGCCACATCCCTGATCGCGATCCTGGAGCAGGCGCCCAGCATCGAGGGGGTCTCCTTCGGTTCGCCCTTGACCCAGATCGCCCGCACCGGCAAGGAACGCTTCAACATCACCTTCCGCTATGTGCGCGGAGGTGCCAAATGACACTCAAGCCTGCGACCGATCGACCGCTCTGTCTGGGTCTGGTCAGCGCTGTGGTTTTGGCGCCGATCCTGCTTGTGGCCGCCATCGCCGTCTTCTGGATTGACCGGATCTCGGAACTCGATGACACCATCGCCAGCCACCGCGATCAGCTGCGGCGCTATCAACGCCTGGTCGGTAGCCTACCGGCACTCCAGGTCGAGCTAGAGCAGGCGCGCGCCAACGACACCTTCGATGCCTTCTATTTCAAGGCCCCGACCCAGGCACTCGCCGGGGCCCAGATCCAAACCCAAATCCAGGAGATCGTCAACGCCGCCGCCGGACGTCTGATCAGTACCCAGATCCTGCCGCCGGAAGGGCAGGAGACACCGCCGCGCATCCGCGTACGCACCCAGATCCAGGGTTCGACCGAGACGCTGATGGAGATGCTCTATCGTTTCGAACAGGCACGTCCCTTTCTGTTCGTCGAGCGTCTCTCGGTGCGCTCCTCGGCCCGACCAACGGAACCTGCCGGCCCGGGGATGGCGCAGCGGCGTCTGGCCGCCGATCAGGGCGGCGAGCTCACTGTGAGACTGGATATCTATGGCTTCGTCCTGGGGGGCGCGCACTGATGAAACAGGCTCAGGTCCTGGTCGCGCTCGCCCTGCTCGGACTTTTGGCATTCCAGTGGATCGGTTGGCCGCCAGACGCGCCATCGGACGCGACGACGGACGAAACAGGCGGTGTGGAGCCCGTCGCGTCTCCCGGCCAGCCGGACCTGCTCAGCCAGATCGAGACGCAGGAGTCGAAGGATCACTATGCCTCGATCATCGAGCGTCCGCTGTTCCGACCGGATCGGCGACCGGAACCACCGCGCGACGAACAACAGGGTCCGGATGTTTTGCAGGAGAACCTCGACCTGAGCCTCTTCGATCTGAGCGCCGTGCTCATCACGCCCGAGACCGTCTCCGCCTGGGTACGGGATCCGGCGCAACCCAAACTGCGGCGTCTGCGCATCGGGGACGATCTGAACGGCTGGGCTGTCCTGGAGATCCAGGAGGATCGCGTCCTGCTCGAGCGACAGGGTCAGCGGGATGCGTTAATATTACGCGACTACTCCCAGGGCGCACCCGCGGTTGCGCCGGCACCACCCGCCCAAAAGGCTCTTCCCCGGTTAAAGCCCCGCGCACCTGTGCGTGTCGCCCCACCCCAGCAATGATCACACCGGGTCGAGTCTGCTCGACCCGAGTCGTCACCGAGGCATCATGTACCCCAATCACACCTCTAGGCGCACCCATCGGCTCGGATGCTGGTGGCGACTCGCCCTATCGACCGCTCTCGTCACCGGGTTGTATGGATGTGAGCGCGCGTACTGGGATCCCACGGTCAAGGTGGGCAACGCCGATGGTCATGTCATCGACGCAGATCAGGCCCGCCGGCGTGAGGAATTCAAACAGCGCGCTGGAGCCGGCACCGAGACCCTTGCCCTCGGCGAGGGAGACTCCAAGGGCAGCGCGATCCTCCAGCGCGGGACAGGCAGCTTCGTGCGCAAGGTCACGCCGCCTGCCGTGGATACCGCGCCCGGTGATGTCACCCTGAACTTCGACGGCACCGATCTGCGCGAAGTGGTTAAGGTCATCCTGGGCGATCTGCTCAGGGTCAACTATGTGCTTCATCCAGCCGTGCAGGGCGCAGTCTCGCTCCAGACCGGACGCCCCCTGCGCCGCGAGGATCTGCTGCCCACGCTCGAGACCCTGCTGCGGATGAACAACGCGGCCCTGATTTCCAGAGAGGGTCGCTACGAGGTCGTCCCCTTGGCCAACGCCATCCAAGGAGGCGTGACACCGCAGCTCGGTCAGTCCGAGCGGGCCCTGCCCAGTGGCTATAGCGTGCAGGTGGTGCCACTGCGCTATATCGGCGCCGAGGAGATGAGCAACATCCTCAAACCCCTGGCCCCCGAGGGCAGCGTCATCCGTGTCGACACCTTCCGCAACCTGCTGGTGATCGCCGGCACCAGCCCCGAGATGAGCAATCTGCTCGATACCATCCGGGTCTTCGATGTCGACTGGATGGCTGGGCTCTCGGTCGGGCTGTTCGTCCTCGACTATGCCAAGGCCAAGGATGTCGCCTCACAGCTCGAGGGACTGCTCGCCGATGAGGGCAGCAATCCGCTCAAGGGGATCTTCCGCTTCATCCCGATCGAGAGTTCCAATGCCCTGTTGGTCGTTTCACCCCAGGAACGCTATCTCAAGCAGGCGCAGACCTGGATCGAACGGCTCGATCTGGCCGAGTCCAGCAACGATGGTTCCGAACGTCTCTATGTCTATCGGGTCAAGCACAGCGATGCCGAGAGTCTGGCCGATATCCTGTCGCAGCTCTTCGGCGGCGGCGGAAGCAATACCAAGAAATCACTAACGGGCAATGTCGCGCCCGGGCTCGGACGCGCATCGAGCATCGGCGGGACGTCCAAGATCAATAGCGACTCGGATTCCCAAAATACGCCCCAGACCCAGGCATCCTCGACACGTCAAGCGGCCTCGTCGCGTGAACTCGAGATGTCATCGAGCGTCAACATCGTCGCCGACGCGGTCAACAATTCGCTCTTGGTGCGCGCCAGCCCGCGCGACTACAAGAAGATCCTCGACGCGCTCAAGCAGCTCGACATCATGCCGCTCCAGGTGCTGGTCGAGGCCACCATCGTCGAGATTACGCTCACGGGCAATCTCAAGTATGGCGTGCAATGGGAGCTCTTCGGTCCGGCCTCCAAGGGCAAGAGTTTCGCCTCCCTGGATGGGACCCTGGATGACGCGGAAAAGTCCGGGATCTCGACGGCCTTCCCTGGCTTCAATTGGGCGCTGGTCTCCGACCCAAAAACCATCAAGGCCACACTGAGCGCGCTTGCGGGCGACAACCTGCTCAAGGTCCTGTCCTCGCCCTCGGTCATGGTCATGGATAATCAGAAGGCCAAGATCCAGGTCGGTCAGGAGGTTCCGATCGCGACCTCGAAGCAAGAAGGCACCTCGACGACCGATCGCACCTATACCACCATCTCCTACAAGGACACGGGTGTCATCCTCACGGTCAAGCCGCGCGTGACCCCCGGCGGACTGGTGCAGATGGAGATCGAACAGGAGGTTAGCACGGTGCTGGATCCAACCACCGCGCTCAACTCGCCCTCCTTCAAGAAACGCACCATCACCAGCTCGGTGGCGGTGCGCTCCAATCAGGCCGTGGTACTGGGCGGGCTGATCGAGGATGCGCACTCGGATGGCAACCAGGGTGTGCCCGGGCTTTATAGCCTACCGCTCCTGGGTGGACTCTTCGGACAGACCTCGAAGTCTTCGAACCGGACCGAGCTGGTCGTGGTGCTCACACCCAAGGTCATCGCCAGTGATCAGGACATCGAGTCCGTGACCGAGGATTTCCGCAGCAAGGTACACGGACTCAAGGTCGCCTTCTGAGACATCCGATCGTGTCTCTCCGCGGAGGCCGCGAGCGCCGCGAACTACAGCCGACGGATGAGCGAGGAGGGGGCAGGCTCATCCCCCCTCGCCTCGATAGGCATAGGTATCTACACAATTTCATCCATCCCCTCCGTTAGCAAGAAGAATCGAGTTGGCGAAGGCACGGAGTTCTGGGATGGAAGAGTGATCAAGGGAATCGAGGATGGCGAACAGTATGAAAGCGCCAGCCAACAAGGCGGAGGGGGTAACAAGGCGAGATGCCTTCATCTGCCTGCCGGACAAGCGCACGAGAAACTGCCGGGCGGCTTGTGCCTCCTCGGTCTGCTGCGCAGAGAGGCGCCACACCAGGATACAGGCCTGGGTGGCGATCAGCAGACGCTTGAATAGGGCTCCCCCGCTCTCCTGTTCCCCACTGCTCCAGTTGATGGCCTGCCTGTTTGAGCAGTTTGAAGAACGATTCGATCTGCCAGCGGAAGTCGTACCACAGTGCCACACGCGCGGCACTGACGGTTTCAGGCACCGACGTGAGCAAGAACCATTCGGCCACCAGATGTCCGGCTTCGTCGTACAGGCGACTGACCACCAGCCGGGCCTTCAGCGGTTCGCCCGGAACCGGTCGCTGCCGTCGCCCGTCAGCGCCGATTTTCTTCGGTTTCGCTGGCCGGGTCAGAACTACCGGCGCACTGGCAATCCAGTGCTGGATCGGTCGGCCTTGGCAGAGAACCTGGCGTTCTCGGGTATAGCCAAGTTGCTTGGCCACCGCGTCGATGCGCATCGAGCCGTTGCCGTAACGTACCGTCGAGTTCCCTTTGGCGCGCACCAGCCACAACTGGCCGTCGCGCGTCCAGCGGCGCAGATGGCCGACCGAATCCGCTTCGCGATCAATCACATGTACCAACCGGGGGCCGAATTTCTGCTGCTCCAGCCAACTCATCCGCTCGCTCAATTCGTCCAGAGGCGAAGACACCTTGGGGCTGATCGTGTCGGCACACGAGCTCCAGACGCCTTGGGCCGTCACCAGATCCTGCACCGGCACCCCCAAGGGCGCGCCATCCTCGGCACTGACCAGGAGGCTGCTTTGCAGTTCGTCGCCCACATCCGTGGCATGGGTCATTTGCAGGCGATCCCGTTTCGAGGCGTGCCCTCCATCGTTCACTCTCGACCAGTCCGCCACCGCCAACACATACTCACCGCCATCCGCCGTCACGGCCTCCCGTGTCGCCGCCAACAGCGGAACCGACAGCCCCTCAGGCGTCACCCGTGGATTCGCCAGAAATCGCCACATCGCCTGGGCGTGCGACGCGGCTTTCTTCCCGTCCGGCACGGCTTTGACTCCCGCTGCCAAGGGGCCAGTACAGTTCATATGCCCCTTCAACAGCTTCCCGTAGCGTCCGTCAAGACGCTTGTCACCAAAATTCGTCGCATACCGCTTATTTGTACCTCATCTTCCCCGCGAGAAATCCCCCGAACAGAGCCGGGTTTGTGTAGATACCCATGCTCGATAGGGGTGGGTCGGGGCGCTTCAGCGTGGTAGGTCCGAGTGTCCCATCAGCCATTCATCGACGGCGCGCGCGCACTGGCGTCCCTCGCGAATGGCCCAGACCACCAGCGATTGCCCACGACGCATGTCGCCGGCCGCAAACACGCCTTCGACCGTGGTCTTGTAGGCGTCCGCACCCTCGGTCGTGCCCTGGACGTTTCCGCGCGCATCGAGCTTCAGTCCGGCCTCTCGTTCCAATTGTTCCAGCATCCCTTCGCGTACCGGGTGGACGAAGCCCATCGCCAAGAGCACCAGATCGGCCTTGAGTTCGCCCTCGCTCCCGGGGATCTCCTCCATCCGCGGGCGGCCCTCGGCGTCCTTCCCCCAGCGCACCAGACAATACTTGACCGCCTTGACCCGGCCATGTTCGTCACCGATGAACGCCTTGGTGGCGAAGTTCCACATCCGGGTGCAGCCTTCCTCGTGGGAACTGGAGGTACGCATCCGGTTCGGCCAGTTTGGCCAGGTCAGGAGCTTATCCTCGCGTTCGGGTGGACGGTCGAGGATCTCGACCTGGGTCACCGAGGCCGCCCCATGCCGGTTCGAGGTCCCGATACAGTCCGAACCGGTATCACCGCCGCCGATGACCAGTACATGCCGACCCTGGGCGCTGATGAACGCCTCGTCCGGTACATAGGAGCCCTGCACCCGCTGGCTGTTGCGCTTGAGGAACTCCATCGCGAAGTGGATCCCTTGGAGTTCGCGCCCCGGGACCTGCAAGTCACGCGGCTGTTCGGCCCCGCCCGCGAGCACCAGCGCATCATATTCTGCCCGCAGCATGTTTACAGACACATCGACCCCGACATGGGCATTGGTATGGAACTCCACACCCTCGGTGCGCATCTGCGCCAGACGCCGATCGATCAGCTTTTTATTGAGCTTGAAGTCCGGGATGCCATAGCGCAGCAGACCGCCGATACGATCGGCCTTCTCGTAGATGGCCACCTGGTGCCCGGCACGGGCCAGTTGCTGGGCGCAGGCCAGGCCCGCCGGACCCGAGCCGACGATCGCCACCCGCTTACCGGTCCGATGTTTGGGTACCTGCGGCTTGATCCAGCCTTCCTCCCAGGCGCGGTCGACGATGGCGCACTCGATGGTCTTGATCGTCACCGGGGCATCGTCGAGGTTGAGCGTGCAGGAGGTCTCGCAGGGTGCCGGACAGATGCGTCCGGTGAACTCCGGGAAGTTGTTGGTCGAGTGCAGCACCTCGATCGCTGCCCGCCAATCACCGCGATAGACCAGGTCGTTCCAGTCCGGAATGAGGTTATTGACCGGACAGCCCTGATGACAGAAGGGGATTCCGCAGTCCATGCAGCGCGCCCCCTGCTGACGCAGCTCCGGCTCTGAGAGCGGAATGACGAACTCATCGTAATGGACCACCCGATCCGCCGCCGGCGTATAGCTCCGGTCGCGACGGGCGTATTCCATGAAACCTGTTGGCTTACCCATGCTCGACGATCCCCTTCAAAGGCTTGTTGGTGCGCGGCGGACGGCTCTGATTGGCCTGCATCTCTTGGAGCGCACGCCTGTAGTCGACCGGCATCACCTTGACGAACTTGGAGAGATAGGCCGGCCAGTCGTCCAGGATCCGCCGCGCTACCGCCGAATCCGTATATTCCCGATGGCGCTCGATCAGGCGCTTCAGCCGCCGTGCGTCATGGCGTGTCATGTCGCGCGTGAGATCGACCCGCCCATGCGTCTCCAGATCGCCGCCCTGATGGCCGTTTGACTCGAGGGCCGCGTCTTCCTCGGCGATTGGCTCTAGCTCGACCATCGCCAGATTGCAACGGTCGGCAAAGTCGCCTGCCTCGTCCAGCACATAGGCGATGCCGCCCGACATGCCGGCGGCAAAGTTGCGCCCGGTCGGTCCTAGGATCACGGCGATGCCGCCGGTCATGTATTCACAGCCATGATCACCCACACCCTCGACCACGGCCGTCGCGCCCGAGTTGCGCACACAGAAGCGCTCGCCTGCCACGCCGCGGAAGAAGCACTCGCCCGAGATGGCCCCATAGAGCACGGTGTTGCCGACGATGATGTTATCTTCAGCGCGCCCGATCCCGGAGTCATCTGGCGGATAGATGATGATCCGTCCCCCCGAGAGACCCTTGCCGACATAGTCGTTGGCCTCGCCCTCGAGCTCCAGGGTCACCCCCTGTGCCAACCAGGCCCCAAGCGACTGACCGGCCGTGCCCTTGGCCTTGATATGGATGGTGTCGTCTGGCAGTCCGGCATGACCGTAGCGCTCCGCCACCCGACCCGAGAGCAGGGTGCCGAAGGTGCGGTTGAAGTTGCGGATCGGTGTCTCGATGCGTACCGGCTCGCCGCGCTCGAGGGCGGGCCTGGCCTGACGGATCAATTCATGATCGAGCGCCTGGTCTAACCCATGATCCTGGGCCTCGCAGTGATGGATGGCGACCTCGGGTCCGACCTCCGGCTTGTGCAGCAGGCGCGAATAATCAAGGCCATGCGCCTTCCAGTGGTTGATGGCGCGGCGCATCTCCAGCCGATCCGATTGCCCGATCATCTCGTCCATGGTGCGGAAGCCGAGCTTTGCCATCAGCTGGCGCACCTCCTCGGCGACGAAGAAGAAATAGTTGATGAGATATTCAGGCTTGCCGGTGAACTTCTTGCGGAGCTCCGGATCCTGGGTCGCCACCCCGACCGGACAGGTGTTGAGATGGCACTTGCGCATCATGATGCAGCCCTCGACGATCAGGGGCGCGGTGGCAAAGCCGAATTCGTCCGCGCCCAGGAGTGCGGCGATCACCACATCACGTCCGGTGCGCAGACCACCGTCCACCTGGACGCAGATCCGCCCGCGTAACCTGTTGAGCACCAGGGTCTGCTGGGTCTCGGCCAGACCAATCTCCCAGGGCGAGCCGGCGTGTTTGATGGATGTGAGCGGACTGGCCCCGGTACCGCCGTCATAGCCCGCGATGGTCACATGATCGGCATGGGCCTTGGACACACCCGCCGCGACCGTGCCGACCCCAACCTCAGACACCAGCTTGACCGAGATACGCGCCCTGGGGTTGACGTTCTTTAGGTCATGGATGAGCTGGGCCAAGTCCTCGATCGAATAGATGTCGTGATGCGGCGGCGGCGAGATCAGCCCCACGCCGGGCGTCGAGTGACGCACCCGGGCGATCTGGGCATTGACCTTGTGCCCGGGCAACTGACCGCCCTCGCCAGGTTTGGCGCCCTGGGCGATCTTGATCTGGATGTCGTCGGCATTGACCAGATACTCGGTGGTCACCCCGAACCGCCCCGAGGCCACCTGTTTGATCGCCGAGCGTTCCGGATTGGGTGAGCCATCGGGCAGGGGACGGAAGCGCTCCGGTTCCTCGCCCCCCTCGCCGGTGTTGGACTTGGCGCCGATGGCATTCATCGCCCGCGCCAGGGTCGAATGGGCCTCGTAACTGATCGATCCAAACGACATGGCGCCGGTGGCGAAGCGCTTGACGATTGCGCTCGCCGGCTCGACCTCCTCCAACGGGATCGGCGTCTCGGCGAACTTAAACTCCATCAGTCCGCGCAGGGTCAGCAGCCGTTCGTTCTGCTCATCGATCAGACGCGAGAACTCAGCGAAGGTCTTGGCATCCTTGGCGCGCGTGGCATGTTGCAGCTTGGCGATGGTCTCGGGGGTCCAGACATGATCCTCGCCGCGTACCCGATAGGCATAGTCGCCGCCCACATCCAGGTGATGGCGGTAGATCTGCTCGTTGCCATAGGCTTGCCGATGCCAGCGCACCGCCTCGGCTGCCACCTCGGGCAGGCCTACACCCTCGATCCGGCTGTGGGTACCGGTGAAATAGCGTTCTAGGAACGCATTGCTCAGGCCCACGGCATCGAAGATCTGCGCCCCGCAATAGGACTGGAAGGTCGAGATGCCCATCTTGGACATGACTTTGAGCAAGCCCTTGCCGATCGCCTTGAGATAGCGGTACTGCGCCTCCTCGAAGCTCAGCTTCTCGGGCAGCGACGGCAGCAGGGACTGGATGGTATCGAAGGCCAGATAGGGGTTGATCGCCTCGGCACCATAGCCGGCCAGGGTCGCGAAGTGATGCACCTCGAGCGCCGCGCCCGTCTCGACCACCAGACCGGAACTGGTGCGCAGCCCGCGCCGGATCAGGTGATGATGTACGGCCGAGGTCGCCAGCAGGGCGGGGATGGCGATGTGGTCGCGGTTGGTGTTGCGGTCCGACAGGATCAGGATGTTATACCCGGCCAGCACTGCTGCCTCGGCCTCCAGACATAGCCGTTCTAGCGCCGCCTCCATGCCTGCTGCACCCTCGCTGGCCGGATAGACGATATGCAGGCTCTTGGTCCGAAACGCCCCGCCTGAGTTGTCCTCGATATGGCGCACCCGCTCCAGGTCTTGATTGGTCAGGATCGGCTGGCTGACCTCCAGTCGCCAGTGCTTGCCGGCCTCGTTGATCCCGAGCAGATTCGGACGCGGCCCGATCAGCGATACCAGCGACATCACCAACTCTTCGCGGATCGGATCGATCGGCGGGTTGGTGAC
This sequence comes from Thermochromatium tepidum ATCC 43061, assembly GCF_009664085.1. Classification (NCBI taxonomy): domain Bacteria; kingdom Pseudomonadati; phylum Pseudomonadota; class Gammaproteobacteria; order Chromatiales; family Chromatiaceae; genus Thermochromatium; species Thermochromatium tepidum. Next base: position 622,492 of record NZ_CP039268.1, read on the forward strand.
CTGGGCGAAGTTCTGCTTGAAATAGGTCGAGAGGTGTTTGGGGCGGTTGGAGAGCACCGAGGGCGGGTTGTCAGCCCCCATCGAGCCGACCGCCTCCTGACCGGTGAGCACCATGGGCGTGAGCAGGAACTTGATGTCTTCCTGGGTATAGCCAAAGGCCTGCTGCAGATCGAGCAGGGTGTCGGCATCTGGCGCCATGGGGGCCACATCGGTCGGCAGCTCGTCGAGATGGATCTGGGTCTTGGCCAGCCACTCGCGATAGGGCCTGGCCGCCGCCAGCTTGGCCTTGAGCTCGGCGTCATCGATGATGCGCCCCTGTTCGAGATCGATCAGGAACATCTTCCCCGGCTGCAGGCGCCACTTTTTGATGATGCGCTCCTCAGGGATGTCGAGGACGCCCATCTCGGAGGCCATGACCACCAGGTCGTCCTTGGTGACCAGATAGCGTGCCGGACGTAGCCCATTGCGGTCGAGGGTGGCGCCGATCTGACGTCCATCGGTGAAGGCCACCGCCGCTGGTCCGTCCCAGGGCTCCATCAGGGCCGCGTGATACTCATAGAAGGCCCGGCGCTGGGCATCCATCTGCTTGTTGCCGGCCCAGGCCTCGGGGATCAGGATCATCATGGCATGGGCCAGCGAATAGCCGCCCATCACCAAGAGTTCCAGCGCATTGTCGAAACAGGCCGAGTCCGACTGGCCCTCAGGGATCAGCGGCCAGATCAGATCCAGGTCTTCGCCGAGGATCTCCGAACGCATGGTATGGCGACGCGCCGCCATCCAATTGAGATTGCCGCGCAGGGTATTGATCTCGCCGTTGTGGCAGATCATGCGGAACGGCTGGGCCAGGTCCCAGGTCGGGAAGGTATTGGTCGAGAAGCGCTGATGGACGAGCGCCAGCGCCGAGACGAAGCGCTCATCGTTCAGATCCAGGTAATAGCGCCCGACCTGATGGGCGAGCAGCATGCCTTTGTAATTGAGCGTGCGCGAGGACATCGAGACCATGTAATAGGCCGTCTTGTCGAAACCTAAGGCGCGGATCTCGTTGTCCATGCGCTTGCGGATCACAAACAGCTTGCGCTCGAAGCTGTCTTGATCTGGGCAGTTCGCACCGCGGGCGATGAAGACCTGGCGGATCACAGGCTCGGTGGGCAGCACGCTCGCCCCAAGGTCGCTGTTGTCCACCGGGACATCGCGCCAGCCGAGCACCCGCTGACCACCCGCGGTCAGGTGGCGCTCGACGGTCTCGATCATGCGCGCGCGCGCCTGGGCGTCGCGCGGCAGGAACACCATGCCGACGCCATAGTCGCCGGTCGCAGGCAGCTCGAAGTCGAGCACGGCACGGAAAAAGGCGTCCGGGATCTGCACCAAAATCCCCGCCCCGTCACCGGCCTTGGGATCGGCACCCACCGCGCCGCGATGGTGGAGACGTTTCAGGATCTCTAAACCCTGCTGGACAATCGCGTGGCTTTTGTGATTCTTGATGTGACAGACGAAGCCGACGCCGCAGGCGTCACGCTCGAGATTTGGGTCATAGAGACCCTGTGCGGGTGGTAGGGCACGAAGGCGCATCGCCGACCTCGTTTGATACCTGGGATGATAAGGATGACGATCTGGAAGCGGTTCGAACGCGGGGTCTGTCTTGGCCGCCGGGGTTTGGAGATGACCGAAGCCGCTCGATCCAGTGTGATCAGACTTCAGCGAACAGGCCGTGAGTGCGCCGAATGGCGGGCACTCGAGTCGCGTAGACCCTAAAGTGCCTGAACGGATTGAAATCGAGAACTGCGAATCATAACCCTGTCGCACTGGTCATTCCAGTACTCATTGCGTTCGGGCCGATCTCCAGCACCCAGCGCGCCCCGTCCCGTGATGGCTTCGTGGAACGCCTGGAGGAGGCGCGCGCTGGCGTTAACCGGATCTGGCAGTGTGTCCTGCCGACGCTCGATCGGGCGCTGCTCTTGGAGCAGCGCCATCAGACCTTTCCATCAGACCGACTCATTTCTGCTCAGTCGGCCACGAAGCTGAGGCCCCGTTTCCACGAGGCTGGTTTCACGGCAACCGTGAGGCTACCGTCAGCGCCTTTCTCTCCAAAGGCTGATGAACCGCCAGGCCCCCGCGCGGCGTCCCTTCGAGAACCTGGAGATGCAGCGCGAGATCCAGAAACTCACCCAGCCGCTGCGCAGTGACGTCTCGGGTTAGTCCGTCGGTGGGGTCCAGTGGACATAGGGATAGGGCTCGGCCTGACCCAGGGCCGTATAGCCGAACACGATCTCGGCCCGGGTGCCGTCCTCCAGTTCGAGCAAGCCGATGCCGTTGCGCCCGTCGAGGGCTGAGGTCAGATCGGCACGGCCACGACGCCCATCGGAGCACCAGACCGCCAGGATGGCGTCGGTCGAACCGGCGAAGGCGTCATAGCCACCCTGGCAGAATTGATTGCCGTGGGTGACGTGAAAACTCGTCACCAGAGGCGAGCCGTCGTAACGACCCAGATAGACCCTTCGATCCAGGACCAAGGCGATCGGCCCGGCGTTCGAGTGATGGCCATAGGGCAGATCATTGGGACTGGGTTTCTCGAAATACTCGAGCACCTCGCTCAGACAGGCCGAATAATCCTCCAGATCCAGATGACGACACAGACGCTGCCCATACGCGTCGGGCGTGACAGAGGTGACGAAGGAACCGAAGTGACCGGGCGGGGGCGGCAGGCAACCACTGATCAGGGCGGTGGCGGCGAGTGTGGCGATGGCGGCAAATCGAGGCATGGAATCTCTCCCAATGGATCAAGTCCTGAGTCTGGGCATCCGCCCGTACCCGGTGGAACCCGGGCGACGGCTGCGGGGGGATCAGAGACGATTTTGTATGATCAGAAACCAAGGCCGACGCGGAATGGGTTGCAGGTGCCCCTGGGCGTCAAGTTCGATCCGGATCTTGGAGACCGAGTTGCGCACATTCCCGCCGATGGCCTCCAGGGTCCGTCCATGTTTGCCCGTCACCAGGTCGCAGTGTGAACTAATTCCGGTGAGTGCGTCGGCACTGACATAGCCATTGGTCATGATCGGGGGCGATGGCGAGCGATAGGCACAGATCAGATCCCCCGGTTCGGGGCTGTAGTCCTGGAGACGGCGCGGCACGAAATAGCGTCCGGGCAGGTCCGCGGACTCGATCAGATCGGCCAGATAGGGCCAATGGGCAATCGAGGGCCGAAACTGGTCCGCTGGGACGCCGGCGTTGAGCATGATCCAGCCGATGAAGGCCGCCGACCAGGGCTTCTGGCAGTCCATGCCGGTCAGATCGGGCTGACCGACCGCGCGCCAGTACTCATTGACCCTGTTGCTCTGACGGGGGCCGTCGTCCTCCCAGTCACCGACGAGCGGGATACTCTCCACCATACCCCTGAAAACAACCTCCTGCCGGCCGAAATAGTCCCATTCCTGCTCGGCTCGGGCAATGATGGCGCGCTTGAGCGATGGGTTCGGTGCCGGCGGTGTGCCGATGGGTCGCCCGTTCCAGGTCCCCGTGCGCCCATCCGGGCCGAGCGATTCGGGCGGCGTCGCGCAGGAGATGAGCGTCAGGCTCAAGACCAGGGCCAGGATGCGATGGGCCGCGCCTGTGGCGGGGACGGCGCGGGTCGGTCGGCGCTGGGGCCGGGCCTCGGCCTTTGAAGGGCGCATTGGGATCCTCTCAGTGCGGTGGCCGCGTGGTTTCACGGAACCAGGAACGATATTGTTCCATCCGCGCCCGCTGATCGGACGGCGCCCGGCGGCGACAGGTCGCGGCCTCGGCACTACCCGGGGTCGCACCCCAGCGGATCTCGACGCAATCGTTGGGATTGTAACCGACCTCCAGGTTGGCACGTCGGGCATAGAGTTCGCGCAGGCTCAGGCGCCAAGGGCTGCCATCGCTGCGCGTATAGACAATGGCGTGCGCATCGAGGCGTTGTTCGTGCAGACGCGCGACCCGATCGGCCGCGTGCGCAGGACTCTCACCGACGAGCCCATACAGCTCGGGATGGCGGCGGATGCGCTCCGGTAACCCCTCGACCACCTTCAGGGCAATCAGCAGCCTCATATCGCGCGATGGGGTCGCATAGTCTTCCCAGGGACCGATGGTCTCGAAGATCGCCGGTCCGCTTGGCATGGGCACGACCGCGCCCGGATGCTCGCGCATGTAACGCTCACCGGTGTCGATTGATCTCACGCGCGTCTCCAGTTGTTCCATCAGTGCCTCCAGCACCGAGTTGTAGGCAGCGACGGGATCGAGTCCGCGCGGATTGATGATCGCGTCGACACGCGCATAGAAGGCGTCGGGGTCGAGACCGGCCTGCTCCAGCGAAAAGGCCGGATATCCGGAGCGGCCATCGAGCTCGGCGTTGGACAGCGGTCGCCAACCGTTCCCTTTAGATACCAGCGGGCGGAACGCCTTGAAGCCGGGGCCAGCGCTCGCGGTCCGGGCAAAGAGGAAATTGCCCTCCCAGTAGCGTTTGCGCGCCACCGAATTGTCCGGTTGGGCATCGACGGCGAGCAGTCGTCCGGCGGTCTGGCCATCGCCCGGTAGCCACTTGACCAGGATCATGACATGACCATAGGGATCGGCATAGAGGGTACCCGGCCGGAGCGCCTCGCGCCTGAGCTCGACCGGATAGACGTCCGTGGCCTCGGCATCCAATGCGGTGCGCGCGCTACCCGAGTGTACGGTATCGACCAGTCGGCGGCTGGCACCGAGGAAGGCGCTGACCGGGGCGCGGGTGCCGACGAAGCGGGTGTCGATGATGGGCGCCTCGCAGCGCGGCGGACTGGCACGGCTACCCCGGTCACAGGCGCGATAGGCGATCGGCAATCCGAGCTTCCAGGCGAAATAGGCGCGCAGATAATAGGGCAGGTCGGCGCAGTCCGGCTCGGCGCGGATCTGATTGTCCTCGTTGGCGCCGAGATAGTCGAACAGGAAGTTCTGCGCCGGATCGCGCAACACAGGGGTGAGCGACGCGAAGCTCAGCGCCTGATCCGGTGGGGCATTGAACAGATGTTCGATCCAGGCCGAATAGAGGGCCTCGGTGGCTGCGTCCCACTGCCCGCTGCCCCGATCGCTGGTGCCGCCACCGACGTTGATCTCGGCGCGCGCGACGATCTGGCCGTCGCGGCTCGCCTCGATACGGTAGGGGCCGGACTCGGGACGGAAGAGGGTGCCATAGAGACTCCAGGGCGGCCCGCCGGCGGCGAGCGTCCGCAGACGCTGGGCGCGGCCCGCTGGATCCGTCACCCTCAGTCCATCCAATGCACCCTCGGTCGCCACAGCAAAGACCTCAAGCGGCCGTCCGGGCTGGGGATCGAGCGGGGCGGTCCAGATCCGCGTATCGGATGCCCAGACCCAAACGGGATCGGCGAGTATCAGGGCGCACGCCAGGAATCCAAGCCGGGCCAAGCGGATGAGTGTCCCGAAGCCGTGCGATTGCATCCCGATCACCTCGTCTGAGCCGAGTCCGGCACGATTTTATAAGATTTGCCTGGAGAAGGGCGCGGTTTTCACCGCATCCAGGAGACCTGGACAGGGGAGGGCCTTCCTGATGAGGCACGGACTTGGCCAGCTGTCGAGGCGCGGCAAGCGGGTCGCTGTGGTGATGCGAGCGGGCACCCCTTCCGGTGGACGTATTGGTGACCATCACGATGAACCAGACGCTTGGCCGGGAGCGTCCTTGGATAGGCTGGCCGCGACCACCAGATCGCCCCAGACGTTGACGGCGGTGATCGGATAGTCGAAGAAACGGTCGACGACCAGATAGAGCGCGAGATACGTCTGGGGCAGTCCCAGCAGATCGAGCATGAAGGCCATCATGGCGAGGCCGCCGCCTGGGATCCCGGCGGTGCCGGCGGAGGAGGTCATGGTCAGTAGGACGATATAGAGGGCCTGCCATAGGCTCAGGTCCGACCCCGCCAACTGCGACATGAAGATCAGCAAGATCGACTGATAGAGCGCCGAGCCGTCCATGTTGAGCGTAGCCCCCATCGGTAGGGTCAGGCTGGTGATGCACTCGGGGACACCGAAGCGCTCCAGCGCCCGTTTTGAGACCGGATAGGTCGCCGAGCTGGAGGCGGTCGAGAGCGCCGTCAGCAGCGGCTCGCGGCAGGCAAGCACTAGATGCCAGGGGGAACGTCCGGTAAGTCGATAATAGAGCAGAGGCAAGACGACCAGCGCATGGAGTCCCGTGGCCAGGACCACGGCCCAAACGAAGGCGTGCAGGCGCAGGATCTCGGCCCAGTCCATGGCGGCGAGACTGGTATAGACCAAGGCGGCGATGCCGACCGGGGCCAGGGTCAGGATGCCGGCAAGCAGCTGTATCAGGAGTGCGTCGAGCGCGCGTGCGCCGGCGAGCAGGGTGTCGCGTTGGTCGGCCTGCAAGTGGTGCGAGGCGAGCGCCACCAGCACAGCCACGACGACGATGTGCAGGATGTTACCCTCGGCCAGCGAGGCGAAGAGGTTGCTCGGGATCAGATTGGTGATCAGGCGCTCCAGGCTGAAGACCGCGCCATCTGGTGACACAGGTGCCAGTTCGAGCAGACCGACCGGGACGTTCCGCGAGAACGCCAGCCCGATCAGCGTGCCGAGTGTGGCGGCGATGCAGGAGGTGATCAGGTAATAGAGCAGGGCCCGTGCGCCGATGTGCCACAGATCGCGCCCGCGCGCGAGCGCGGCATAGATGGAAACCAGGATCAGCGGCAGGATCAGGAGCTTGAGCAGCGAGAGAAAGATCTGACCGATCCAAGCGACCGTGGGCGCACCCTGGGGCAGCAAGAGCGCCAGCACGATACCGAGCATCAGACCGCTGGGGATGGAATAGAGCCGGCGCATGGATCGCGTGTGCCTCACTTCAGATCAGGAGGCCGATGTCCAACCGAGCCGGCGTAGATTGGCCTCGACCTGTTCTTGATCGCTGTAGGGCGTCTTGTGTCCATCGCGATCGATATAGCGCTCATGGCCCTTGCCGGCGATGACTGCGACCCAGGGCTCAGACGCCGGGCGGGCGGCGAGCCGGTCGAACAGACGGGCGATGGCCTGGGCGCGGTCGACGACGACGCTGGGGTCCAGTCCCTCGGGAATGCCGATCAGGATGTCCTCGATGATGCGCTCGGGCGACTCGTGACGCGGGTTGTCGGAGGTGACGATGATCACATCCGAGTGGCGGGCGACCGCAGCGCCCATCAGCGGACGTTTGGAGCGGTCGCGATCGCCACCACAGCCGAAGAGCGTAGCGATGTGTGCACCAGGGAAGCCGGCGCGGATGGCACCGAGGAGGGTATCGAGTGCATCCGGGGTATGGGCGAAGTCGATGACGATGGTGCGATTGCCATGGACATAGCAGTCAAAGCGTCCAGGGACCGGCTGGAGATGGCGCCACTCATCGCCCGTACCGCCACCGAGTTCAGACTTGGCGAGGGCGTGCGCCAAGGCATAGTTGGCGCGATTGTGGGAAAGGGCCAAGAATGGCTTGGCCGCGATCGCCTCGGGCGGGAGACGGGCCGGTTTAAGCACCTCGACCGGAACCGCTGTCTGACCACGCGCGGCGAGCCGGTCGGCCACGGTCTGACTGGTGCAGTAAAGCCGTCCGCCGGGTTGGATCTGCTCGATCAGGCGTGCCTTGGCCCTGAAATAGCTCTCCTCGTCGCGGTGATAATCGAGATGGTCCTGGGTGAAATTGGTCCAGCCGCCATCCTGGAACGCGATCCCCGCGACCCGCCCCTGGTCGAGCGCATGACTGCTGACCTCCATCGCGACCACCTCGGCGCGTCCTCGATAGTCATAGAGGAGTCGGCGTAGCTCGATCAGCGGCGGTGAGGTGAAACCGGTCTCGAGCTGGCGCACGCCGTCGAGAAAGACGCCGAGCGTACCGATCGAGAGCACGCGCCGTCCATGGTCGGCGAGGATGGACTCTAGATACTTCAGGGTTGTTGTCTTGCCGTTGGTCCCCGTGATCCCGATGAAGCGGAACGCGCCAGGGGGGAGCGGATAGACGACATCGCAGAAACGGCGCACGACCTCGGCCCAGTCGTTGGGAGGCGTGACATAGAGCCCGACCCCGGGCAGCTGGTCGAAGCAATCGAGCGGACGATTGGTGACAAGGGCGGCAAAACGGCGCCCGGCGAAATAGCGCTGATAGATCTCAGCGTCGGTCAGACCGTCGGCGAAGCGCTGGAAGAAGAGGATAGAGCCATGGTCGCAGGCATCGGCGCGCCACTGGATGTTGGTCGGGCGTAGCGCCTCAGGCAGGGGTCGGCTCCAGGCGAAGCTGGTGTTGGCGAGCAGATGGGCGAGTGCGTCGGTGAGCATGTCGGGGCCGCTGTTCGGGTCACGAGGAGGTGGCGAATTTTGGCGCAACTCGCCTTATACTGGCAGCGTGGACCGTCCGTCCATCTTCAATTTTTGTGAACCTCGAATCTGGGAGTCCATCATGCGTCGCATCACCATTACCGCCGCGGCCCTCTCTGTCTTCCTGCCGCACCTGGTCTCGGCTCAGACCTGGATGGCCCCGGGTCCCTATGCCGGTCGTCCCGGAGTCTATGGGCCCCCAGTCCCGCTCGCCCCCTGGTCGATGCCCGAAAAGGGCGATCGCGATCAGCCGGCGTTTCCTTATGCAGCCCCCGGGATGCCAGCGCCGCCTCCCGGATTCGAATCAGCGCCCTGGCCGTCCACACCCGACTTCGGACGCCTGGAACAGCGCGAACGCCCAAGCTGGCCGCGCCTGACCCTCTCGCGCCGCGCCACGGATGACGCCTATCTGATCGAGATCCAGCTCCAGGATCTCAAGCCCGATCAGGTCGAGATCCGTCCCGTCGGGCGCGGACTGGTCATCACCCATGACGCCTTGGTACGCTCCACCCAGAGCGAGCCCCTGCCCGGTGGCGAGGGCTATCAGAGCCGTTACAGCCTCTCGCGCGACACCAGCACGCGACGCCTGAGTCTGCCGCCGGATGCCGATCTGGCCGGCATGACGCGCGAGGTCAAGGATGGAGGCATCCTGATCCGCGTGCCCAGGGTCGCCGATGTCTGGCGCGGCGGGCGTTGGTGAGCCAGGGGATGCGCTTCGCGACCCCACAAGACGTCGAGGATGCCTACTATGATGCCCTCGAGGCCGGTGATGCCGAGGCCATGTCCTCGGTCTGGGCCGACTCGGACGCGATCTTCTGCCTGCTGCCGATGATGCCCTTGGCTGTCGGTGAGCAGGTGGGGCGTCTGTGGCGCATCCTCTTCGAGCAGGGGCGGGGCTTCGATCTCGAGGTCCGGCATCTGCTTTGGATCGAAGAGGGCGATCTGGCGGTCCATCTGGTCGAGGAACGCCCGCAGATCCAGGCTGATCAGTTCCAGCCCGGTGTGCCACTGCCGCCGCCGCTCTATGCCACCCATGTCTTTCGGCGCGCGGCGGATGGCTGGCGGCTCCTGGTCCATCAAAGCTCGCCGACCCCGCCTCCGCCACCTAGGGTCCCCTCGGCGGGGCGAACGGCCCTGGCCTGAATGCCCCTCTCCCGCGTGGAGCGAGGATTCCTGAGGCGTGCTTGCTTGCGAACTCTGTGGCCTGAGACTCATCATGCACCCCAGACGGCGCGTCCAGCTCCTTGCACTCGGCTGCCGGCTCAACGAGGCCGAGCTCGAGTCCTGGGCGCGTGGTTTCGAGGCGCGAGGATTCAGGATCGTCGAGGATGAGACGGCTCCGACCGAGCTGATCGTGGTCAATACCTGTGCCGTCACGGGCGAGGCGGTGCGCAAGTCGCGCCAGATCCTGAGACGGGTCCGGCGTCATCATCCCCGTGCACGTCTGATCGTCAGCGGCTGCCTGGTCTCGCTCGAGGACCAGGGACTTGCGACGGCAGGGCTGCACCCAGACCTCATCGTCGTCAATCGCGACAAGGATCGCCTGGTCGAGCTCGCACTCATTGCACTGGGGTATGACCCGGATCCACTTAGCCCAGAGGCGAGCGCTGGATCGGATCCGGCAGCACCGCTCGTTGCGCGCGGACGCCAGCGGGCCTTCGTCAAGGTCCAGGACGGGTGTCGCCACCAGTGCACCTTCTGTATCCCCACCTGGGCACGCGGCCCGGAACGCAGCCGTCCGCTGCCGGATATCCTGCGCGAGGTCGCGCGCCTCCAGGACGCCGGCATCCACGAGGTGGTCCTGACCGGCGTACACCTCGGTGGGTACGGCTCGGATCTGGGGACCGATCTTGTCACCCTGATCGAGCGGCTTTTGCACGAGACGGGTATCCCGCGTCTGCGTCTCGGCTCGCTGGAGCCCTGGGATCTCCCCGAGCGCTTCTGGTCGCTGTTCGCCGATCCACGCCTGATGCCCCATCTGCATTTGCCGCTCCAGAGCGGCTCGGACCGCGTGCTCAGACGCATGGCGCGCCGGTACAGGCGCGCCGACTATATCCGCCTGGTCGAGCGGGCGCGGGCGGCGATCCCGGATCTCAACCTCACCACCGATATCATCGTCGGCTTTCCAGGCGAGACCCAGGACGACTGGCATCAGACGCTCGAACTGGCCGAGTCCCTGGGGTTCGGACACATCCATGTCTTCGGCTATTCGCCGCGCCCTGGGACCGTGGCGGCCGGTTTCGACCACCCGGTGGACGCGCGCACGCGCCAGTTGCGCAGCGAGGCGCTCGAGGCCGTGGCACGCCGCTCGCGGTTGCAGGTGCTGCGCGCCCAGATCGGTAAGACGGTGACCCTGCTGCAGGAACGTCCGACCGAGACGGCGGGTGGACGGCCCAGATCTGGCTATACACCCAACTATCTGCCAGTGCATGTACGTTCAGCCCAGCAGATCGCAGAGGGTCAGCTGATCGAGGTGCGGGTCACTGGGCTCGACGAGGCAGCCGCCATGCTGCTCGCCGAACCCACGGACTTGGCGCCGTTGGCACCAAGGGTTCAGGCGTAGAGGTCGACACCGCCCGGGGTGTGGGGCGAGGGTGTCGCCCTGTTGCTGTCTTCGACCCCAGTGGCGCTTGGGGTCTGACCCTGGGGCCCGGACGGGGCTGGAGGCGGCTGGGGTTCGGGTGGCGGCCGGCGGTTTTCGATGTTGCCACCAGGCGGTGGGATCGGCTCCGGCGGCGGACTGGGTTTCATCGGTTGGATATGGACTGAGCCGATTTCCATGACACACCTCTTTTGTGTGCAGTAGGTTGGCTGGGATCCCTGGTTCAAGCATAGGCCTTTTCGAGGATGATGGTGTGCATCTCGATGCATTATCCTGCTTGACCCGCCTGCACGCGGCGCACGGTCAGGCGCGCAGACGGCGCAGCCGTTCTAGAATGTCTCTGCCGCCGAAACCCAGGATATCAATTGGCTGCACGCGCGCACGAAGTACTTGGGGCGTCGTGAGCCATGCGCTATGATTGTTGCCCCGCATTCCAGAGGCGCTCGTTGAGCGCCCCGTCCTTCGGAGAGGTGGCTGAGCGGTCGAAAGCGGCGGTCTTGAAAACCGTTGACTCGAAAGGGTCCGGGGGTTCGAATCCCTCCCTCTCCGCCATCTTGCCTTATTGCGCTTCACCCGCAAGGGTGGGGTGAAACCGACCCTGCTGAAGCAGGGTGTCAGCGTTGTTCTTGCTTGAGCAGGTAGGAGTCAGTTTGGCCTGATGAAACAGCTTGGATCTTCACCCAAGCCCTCGTCGGATGGCGTCCCCACGGGGGTTCGAACCCCGGTTACCGCCGTGAAAGGGCGGTGTCCTAGGCCTCTAGACGATGGGGACAGTGATCTTTGCAGATTCGACGATACAGACAGCCTCGCCGAACCCTAGGTTGTTGAATTTGGTGGAGCCAGGCGGGATCGAACCGCCGACCTCAACACTGCCAGTGTTGCGCTCTCCCAGCTGAGCTATGGCCCCAATGACTTGAGAGCGCAAATCTTATAGAGACCCGTTTGGCTTGTCCAGTATTTTTTACATTTTTGGCAAACTCCAGTCCCGTCTCGGCTTTTGGGGTGTCGGTGGGCTTGCGCCCTCCTGGTATATTCGTTATCGATACACGATCGTCTTTGAGAGGTTAAACCCGGCATGATGCGTATTCTGTTATTCCTGGCCACCAATGTCGCGGTGCTGATCGTGATCAGCATCGTCTTCCGTCTGCTTGGGATCGATGACCTGCTGCTTCAGAGCGGCGGCCCCGACATGGGTGCGCTCCTCGTCATGGCCGCCATCATCGGCTTCAGCGGCTCGCTGATCTCGTTGTTCTTGTCCAAGACGATGGCCAAGCACGGGATGGGCGTCTATGTCATCGAGCGTCCGTCCAATCGCTTGGAACACTGGCTGGTCGAGACGGTCGCGCACCAGGCCGAACAGGCCGGAATCGGCATGCCCGAGGTCGGGATCTTCGACTCGCCTGACCCCAACGCCTTCGCCACCGGCTGGAATCGCGATGCCGCCCTGGTGGCCGTCAGCACTGGTCTCTTGCAGCAGATGAGCGAGGGCGAGGTCGAGGCGGTCATCGGGCATGAGATCAGCCATGTGGCCAACGGCGACATGGTGACGCTCGCGCTCATCCAGGGTGTGGTCAATACCTTCGTGGTCTTCCTATCGCGGATCGTCGGTCATGTGGTCGACCGCGTGATCCTGAAGAACGAGCGGGGCTATGGGGTGGGCTACTTCCTGGCCTCGATCGTCGCTGAGCTGATGCTCTCGATCCTCGCCACCCTGATCGTGATGTGGTTCTCGCGCTATCGCGAGTATCGGGCCGATGCCGGCGGGGCGAGCCTGACCAGCCGGCGTCAGATGATCGCCGCCCTGCGGGCGCTCCAGCGGGTGCATGCGCCCCAGGACCTTCCGGCCCGCGAGTTTGCGGCCTTCGGCATCTCGGGGCAGATCGGCGAGGGCTTCATGGCGCTCTTCCGGAGCCATCCGCCACTGGAAAAGCGGATCGCGGCGCTGGAGCAGGCGTCGTACTGATCGGGCTTACAGCCACTTGGGCAGCAGGATCAGCGTCCAGATGACCAGACAGAAGGCGATGCTGGAGAAGACAGCTGCCGAGGCGATGTCCTTGGCGCGCCCGGAGAGCTCGTGACGCTCCAGCCCGACCCGATCGACATTGGCCTCGATGGCCGAGTTGAGCAGCTCGACGATCGGCACGATCAGCAGACTGCCGACCAAGAGGGCACGCTCAACTGGGGTCTCACCGAGCCAGAGCCCGAGCGGGATGAGCGGGATCAGCAGAAAGACCTCCTGCCGAAAGGCCTCCTCGAGCTCAAAGCAGGCCTTAAGTCCCTTCATCGAATAGCCGAAGGCATAGATGACGCGCCGCCAACCGCGCACGTTTTGATTAGCCATGCGTTGAGCTGTTCTCCTTGGGGTCGCCTGGCCTCCAGGCGAGGTCTAACTGGCGTGCGGCGTGCACCTCGTCGAGTCGGCGTACCGGCAAGCCGTGGGGTGCGCCCCTGACCAGTTCCGGGTTCTCCTGGGCCTCGCGCCGGATGGCGGTCATGGCCGCGACGAAGCCGTCCAAGTCCTCCTTGCTCTCGGTCTCGGTCGGCTCGATCAGCAGACACTCGGGGACCAGCAGTGGAAAGTAGGTAGTCGGGGCGTGATAGCCGTAATCGAGCAGCCGCTTGGCGAAGTCCATGGCGGTCACGCCGAGCTCGCGCGCCTCGCGCTTGAGGCTGAGGATGAACTCATGGCTCGCGCACCGTTCGGGATAGGCGGCCTCAAAGCCGGCCTCCTGGAGTCGCGCCCGCAGATAGTTGGCGTTGAGGGTGGCAAACTCGGCCACCCGGGCCAGGCCCTGGCGCCCGATCAGCCGCGCATAGACATAGGCGCGCAGCAGGATACCGATGTTGCCGCCGAAGGCCGTCAATCGACCGATACTCGCGGGACGGTCCGACTCGGTTAGCCAACGATATCTTCCATTCTCACAGCCGACCAAGGGGACAGGCAGATAGGGCTCGAGACGCCGGGAGACACCCACCGGTCCCGCCCCGGGACCACCGCCGCCGTGTGGGGTCGAGAAGGTCTTGTGCAAATTGATGTGGATGACATCGAAGCCCATGTCGCCGGGGCGTACCTGGCCGAGGATGGCGTTGAGATTGGCCCCATCGTAATAGAGCAGACCCCCGGCTTGGTGCACCGTCTGGGCGATCGTCTGGATGTGACGCTCGAAGACGCCCAGGGTGCTCGGGTTGGTGAGCATGATACCGGCGGTCTGGGGACCGACCGCGGCGTGCAAGGCCCCGAGATCGAGGTCGCCATCTGGCCCGGTCGGGAGCTCGCGCACCTGAAATCCGGCCATCGCCGCCGAGGCCGGGTTGGTGCCATGTGCGGCGTCCGGGACCAGGATCTCGGTGCGGGCATGGTCGCCACGCGCGCGATGATAGGCGCGGATCATGGCCACCCCGGCAAACTCGCCCTGGGCCCCGGCTGCGGGCGCGAGCGAGACGGCGTGCATCCCGGTCACCACCTTGAGGATCTCTTGCAGCTCGAACAGACAGGCCAGGAGCCCCTGGCCATGGGTCTCGGGTGCCAGGGGATGGCGCCCCAGGAAACCGGGCAGCATGGCCAGGCTGTGACAGGCCCTGGGGTTGTACTTCATGGTGCAGGAGCCCAGGGGATAAAACTGGGTGTCGATCGAAAAATTCTGCTGCGACAGCCGGGTGTAGTGACGCACCACCTGGAGCTCGGAGACCTCCGGCAGGGCGGGGCGGGTGTGGCGGCGCAGCGCGTCGGGGATGGTGGTGACCGGAGGTGGGTGGAGCGGCGCCTGGGTGTAGGCGCGGCGGCCGGTTCTGGATTGCGCTTGGATTAGCATGGCAGGACTTCTGGGCTCGGTATTTTTTAGGGATCGCGATCGTCTGGATCAGGATGCAGCCGGCGACCTTTCCAAATGGGCGGCGAGTCGCTGGGCATAGTGCCTCAGCTCGTCCTCGGTGCGCCTCTCGGTCGCGCAGACCAGGAGCGCCGGTTCGAGTTCCGGATAGTCCGGGTCGAGATCAAAGCCGCCCAGGATGTCTTCAGCGGCCAGCGCGTTCAGCACCGAAGCCGTCGGCGCTGGCAGACGCAGCGCCAGCTCATGGAAGACCGGGCGTTCGAACACGGGCTCGACGCCTGAGATGGCACAGAGCAGCTCGCCCAGCCGCTGCGTGTTGGCATGACAGCTCGCCGCCACCCGCTCCAGTCCCTCGGCGCCGAGCAGGGCCAGGTGGATGGTGGCCGCCGTCACCAGCAGCCCCTGATTGGTGCAGATGTTGGAGGTCGCCTTGCCGCGCCGGATGTGCTGCTCGCGCGCCTGGAGCGTGAGCGTGAAGCCGGGCCTGCCGTCCAGGTCCAGGGTGCGCCCGACGATGCGACCGGGGAGCTGGCGCACATACTCCTGCTTACAGCACAGGAAACCGGCATAGGGGCCGCCTGAGGCGAGCGGCATCCCCAGCGGCTGGGCCTCGCCGCAGGCGAGGTCGGCACCCTTCGCACCCCAGTCGCCGGGCGGGGTGAGCAGGGCGAGCGCGACCGGATTGACCACCGCGATCGCCAATGCCTGGTGCGCATGCGCCCAATCGGTCAGCTCATCGACGGACTCCAGGATACCGAAGAAGTTCGGCTGAGCGATGACGACGGCGGCGCATGCCTCCTCGCCAAGTGCCGCCTCCAGTCGCTCGACCGGGGTATGGCCGCCGCGCGGGTCGAACCCAACCTCGACCAGTTCAAGACCCTGAGGGGCGACGAGGGTGTGCAGGACCCGCCGATAGGCCGGGTGGAGGGCGCGCGGCACCAGGATACGCCTTGATTTGGTCTGACGATTGGCACGCACCGCCATCAGCACCGCCTCGGCCAGGGCCGAGGCGCCATCGTAGAGCGAGGCATTGGAGACATCGAGCCCGGTGAGCGCCGTCATCATCGACTGGAACTCATAGAGCACCTGGAGTGTGCCCTGGCTGGCCTCGGCCTGATAGGGGGTGTAGGCGCTGTAGAACTCGCCGCGGCTGGCGATCTGCCAGACGGCGGACGGGATGTGGTGGTCATAGGCACCGGCGCCGATGAAGCACAGCGGCTCGCCGTCGGCACGCGCGCGCGACTGCATCAGGCGCGTGATCTCCATCTCCGAGCGCGCCTCCGGGATGGCGTCGAGGGCCTGGGCGCCGACGCGAAGTTCAGGCGGGATCTCGTCGAAGAGGGCGGCGATGGAATCGACCCCGAGGGTCGCGAGCATGGCGGCGATATCGTCCGGCGTGTGAGGGATGAAAGGCATGCGAGTTCGACTGCTTGGGTTGGACGCTGAGGGCAGTTGGATCAGGACGCGTCGGCGACGACCTGAGCGTAGGCATCGGCATCCAGCAGGTCGGCGAGCGCGCCCGGGTCGGTTGGGGCGAGACGGAAGATCCATCCGTCCCCGTAGGGACTGGTGTTGATCACATCCGGGGTGTCGGCCAGTGCCGCATTGCCCTCGAGGATCTCGCCGGCGAGGGGCGAATAGATGTCGGAGGCGGCCTTGACCGACTCGACCACGGCGCAGGCCTCTTCGGCAGCGACACGGCGCCCGCGTTCGGGCACCTCGACGAACACGATGTCGCCGAGCGCGTCCTGGGCGTGATCGGTGATGCCCACGGTCACGGTGCCGTCGCCATTGTCGCGTACCCATTCGTGGGTCTTGGTGTATTTCAAGTCGGTCGGCAGGTGGCTCATGACGGGTGACTCCAAAATGAAGGTGCAGACAGGCAAAGGGGTTGTTGAGACGCTCAAAGCTCGATCAGGATTCGGCCATGCCGCACGAACGGCGGCTTGACGATGCGCGCGGCAACGGGCTTGCCGCGAATATCGACCTCGCAGCGATCGCCAAGACCGGACACCACACGTGCGAGCGCGATCGAGCGTTGCAGGGTCGGGGCAAAGCCGCCTGAGGTGATCTCGCCGACCTCGCGCCCCTGCTTGAGGACGGTCTGATGCGCACGGAGCACGCCAGGTCCGTTCAAAAGCAGCCCAACGAAGTCGCGCCGCTCGGGACTCGCGCGCAACGCCTCCAGCGCGGCGCGTCCGATGAAATCGCGCTCGGTCGGTTCCCAGGCGATGGTCCACTCCAGGCCGGATTCGAGCGGGCTGACGTCTTCGTCCATGTCCTGACCGTAGAGCCTCATCCCAGCCTCCAGACGCAGGGTGTCGCGCGCACCCAGACCGCAAGGTCGGACGCCGGCGTCGAGCAGCACCGACCAGAGATCGAAGACATGCTCGGCAGGTAACAGGATCTCGAAGCCATCCTCGCCGGTATAGCCGGTACGGGCGACGAACCAGCCACCGCATTCGGTGGCGTGGAAGGGGGGAAGGTCCAGGGCAAACTCGGCGAGCTCGGGCGGCAGCCCGGTCGCAGTCAGATCGCGGGCCTTTGGACCCTGGACCGCGAGCATGGCCAGATCGTCGCGGCGACGGATCTCGACGTCGAAGCCCTCGCTTCGGCGCTGGGTCTCCAGCCAGATCAGGTCCTTGTCGGCGGTAGCGGCATTGACCACCATCCGATAGTGTCCGGCTGGACCGCGTAGATAGACGATGAGATCATCGACTACGCCGCCAGAGTCGTTGAGCATGCAAGAGTAGAGCGCCTGGCCGACCGTCTTGAGCTTGGCGACGTCGTTGGCGAGCAGGCGGCGCAGAAAGGACTGGGCGCCTGGTCCCTCGATGTCGATCGGGCACATGTGCGAGACGTCGAACATCCCGGCGTGCTCACGCACGGCGTCATGCTCCTCGATCTGAGAGCCATAGTGCAGCGGCATGTCCCAGCCGCCGAAGGGCACGAGCCGCGCACCAAGACGCGCATGCTCAGCATAGAGTGGGGTACGCAGGGCCATGCGTCTCTCCTGTGTAGGATTCAGAGGGTTGCCTCGACCAAGCGGCGCACGGCAACAAGACAACCGCGAGCATCCGGGATACTCGCGTGTCGCCCCTCTGTCCTAGACCTGAGAGTTTAGGCGCGGACGTGTGACATCCGAGCGGCCCCGTCGGTGGGTGCAGACTTGCACCACTCTCCAGAGTCGGTCGTTATCCCCGCGGTCCTTTTGCCTGAGCGATTCCGGGCGGTGTTGCGCCTTCGGCGCCGGCCGGGTGGCCGGTCTCTCCCACGGGACATGACGCGAAGTCCAAACTATAAGCGCGGAAGGTTCGGATTGCCAGCCCCGTCAGGTCTTGTCCTCGGCGCGGCGGCGAAACCGAGTGCCGCCGCAGTTGGCGCAAGGCGGGATGCGTCCGGCCTTGACGAAGTGGGTCTCGGACCCGCACTGGTCGCACACCAGGGTGCCGGGTCCAGTGATCTCGCCGGTCTGATAGAGGCTCATCTGCCGCGCCGTCTCGGCCCATTGCGCCAGTTGCAGGCTGGTCTGGTCGGCGACCAGCTTGAACATGTCGAACAGGCGCCTTTCCATCAGTTCCAGATCGAAGCGCCACCAGTCGCGCAGATCCTGCCCGGTCTCGGCGATGTACTTGGCCGCATCCTCGATGTCGCGCCGGATGTATTCCGCGACCCTCTCGGCCTCCTCACGTGTCAGCTCGCCGAGTTCGACCATGTGCTCGCGCGTCTTGGCGAGGATCTCGCGCAACAGGGGCACGGATTCGTGCTGGGCCTTCGCGATCGCCTCGTGGGTCTGTTTGAGCATGCGCTCATAGGCATCGACCAGCTTATCGGGGGTGTCATGTTTGCGTTCTTCGCTCATGGCCGGGCTCCGTGAGAGATGACGGGGAAGAGAGGGCGGCGACTCGATCAAAAAGGCCGCCCCGATCGAGATCGCTTGCCTCCATCCATGGAAGGGCGCTGGATGAAGGAGGTCGGGGCGTCCGGTGTTACACGACTGTAAGGTTGCACGATAACCAACTGACCTGAATCCGTGCTCGTTTGTCATATATCAAGCATAACCTGTTGATTACTTGCTAGAATACTGCATCGCAACTCTTCACCCAACTGAACATGCCGAAATTTGAAGTGTGCCAAACCGGCAAGCTGAACCTGACTTCCACCTTCGGCTTGGCGCTCATCGGCCGGTGCTGGGAGGCGGCGCAGGTCGATCGGGTGGTCGTTCTTCGGCTGCGGGTCTTGCAGGGGATGAGGGGCCCAGATCTGGTGGAGGCGATGGTGGGGCGGCTGGGTCTGGGCAGGGGTGGCTTTGAAGCCGTCGGGCCGTTTCGGGCGGTTCGCTCCTTTAAGGGGGCATTGGGGCTGTCGAGGGTGTTCTTTAGGGTCTGGATGCGGCGGTGGTTCGATGCCGAGGCCAGTGAGTTGCGGGCGTTGTCGGGTGGGTTGTCGGTGCGGTTGCTGGGGCGCAGCGAGGCTACGATCGTGCCGTATGGGGGGTCTGTGGGCTTCGAGAGCGACACCTTCGTCATGGACAATGGCGATACGAAGAAAGAAGACGTGGGCCGCACTTGTCAAGGCGTCGATGGCTAGTGTCCGATCGCCGGCTCTCTGGGCCACGAAGGCTGGAACGTCGGTCTGGAGTTGCGGGTCGGCACTTGGCCTTGCGCCCGCGAGATCGCGTGTTGCTACGAGCGCGCCTTTGCTCGGGGCAGGCGTTTGGTCAGGCCGGCAGAGGCTGTTTTGATGGTCGAGGACAGGGGCTGTGACGGGGCGCGGCTGCTGTTTGCCAAGGCACAAGAACGGGATGCCTGGGCCGCTGAAGGGCGAGTGCTGGAATTCATCACGAAGTGGAATCCGCGCAAGCAGGACAAGTCGGCCTGGGTGGCTCAGGCCGAGGCGGTCGGGGTCTTTTAGGAGACTCGGCCGGGCAGGCGCGGTGGGCGGTTCGAGCTTGAGGTCGAACGGGCGTGGGGCGAAGAGGGGCGCCACTTTCGTCTGTTCGTCGAGGTGGGCGAACGCGCCGGCGATCGGGGTGGCTGGTCTCTCTTGGCGTCGGGGTTCGAACTCGAAGGTTGGTGGATCGGCCGCGGCTTGCCGGCTAAGGCGGTGATCGGGTCTGACGTCGATCGCGGTATGCATGGGCCGTTCTGTGCGGGGATTGAGCTTGATTTTGAGGTGGGGCGGCTGCACTCGGGCCAGTTCGATATCCACGATTGGGTGCTGCATTTGGGGGCGTTTGCCTGTCGCTGTCTGCGTCTGTTGGGGCGGTTGGGGCTGAGGGGGGAGGTTGCGCCGATCCGTCATGCGGCCGAGGGGGGGCGGCTGAAGACGGTGTTGCAGGGGGTTATGTACCGGGCGGCGGGGTTTGTGGTGCTTGCGAGGGAGCGGGTGCTGGTCTGTGGCCGCCGCTTTGTCGGTTACGTTGAGGTGTTCGTCGTGCTGCAGGGGTGGCTTGTGTGCGCCGCTTTGCCATGGGTGCGGCGCGGCGGTTGCTCTTGGCCGAGACATTCGGTTTCGCGCCAGTGGAAGGCCGGGGCTCGTCCCGGAGCAGGAAAATGACGTCACGCCGTCCCGCCAGCGCCGACTTTCGAAGCCAAAAGGCCGTGCGCCGCCCCTGGAAAGACCCTCGGCAGACAGAAATTTCGGGCTGTCAGGCGGATATTTCATGCCAGACAGCTCACAGGAGAGGTTTCAGCTTTGATGACCACGGATTTAGGAACTGAGTTAAGATAGCACCTAATTGAGGATGGCAAGACCCAGCGCGGTGCCCTGGCGCGACCCAAATCCAGGGCTCATCTTGCATCTTGTTCGAGATTCCAAGTCTGGTTTTGTGCCCCCATCGTTATAACTCGGTCCAAAAATCCCTGTCCTTTGGGAGATTGGGGGCAACGCCAAGGTCGGTCAGGCCTGGCCTTGGCTTTAAGCGGCTTCATTGTCGCGCCTAGGCAGCCAGGCTCCGGATGATCCCGGCCTGTTTAAGGGGTCGGGTTAATGAAAGTCTCTCAACCCCTTCAACCCGTTGTTAGGTCACTCGCCGAGTATGGATCGAGAGCATTTCATCTTCCGCGATCCCCAGGGGAGTCGTTGGAAGAACCTCAGTCGCGCGCTGGGCATCGGCGCGCTCCTGCTGACCCTGATCGGTGCGATCTTTCTCTACTCATTGCTGGCCAGTCCCCGCCTGGAATCGCTGAAATTCGGGTTGGAGATCCAGGCCGATGCGCCACCCTCGGTCATGACCCGACCCGCGCCGCCAGCACCCTGGCTCAACCAGACCCGGGACCTGCCTGCGGCCGCCGTGCGCCATCCTGCCAACAGCGTGCGCCTGGGGCTGCTCGATGACGACCCAGAACGGGCGCTGGCCTCGCTGCGCGCCCATGCCGCCGACCTGACCCAGGTGGCCCCGTCCTGGTTTCAGCTCATCGGCATGCCACCCCGCCTGCATGAAACCCCAGAACCCGAGGTCGCGGCCATCGCCGCCGAGCACGGTCTGGGACTGATGCCGCTGCTCACCAATCTGGCCGACCAAGGCTTCGACCCCGAGGCGGTCGAGGAGCTGTTGCGTGCCAGCCCGGCGCGCCAGCAGGCCTTCGGCGCCGAGCTGAGCCGGCGACTCCAGGCCATCGGGGCGCGTGGTGTCATCATCGCCTGGGAGCAGATCGATCCGGTCTATCGGGCTGAGCTGACGGCCTGCATCGGGCGGCTGCGTGCCCAGCTGGGTGCGGACGGTCTGGAGCTATGGCTGAGTGTGCCGGTGGGTAACGACATCAAGGTCTTCGACCTGGAGGCCTTGGCGCCCCAGGTCGATCGCTTCCTCGCCATGCTCTACTACGAGACCGGCGAGGAAGACCCACCCGGTCCGCTCGCCTCGCTCACTTGGTTTCGCGACTGGCTGGAGGCGCTCACCCAGCACGGCGACCCCAGCCAGTGGGTGATCGGCTTGAGCACCTTCGCCTATGACTGGCCGGGTGCGGGTACCCCTGAGGCGATCTCCTTTCAGGACGCCATGGCACGCGCCGTCTCGGCCCAGGTCGAACCCAGCGCCGATCTCCCGCCGCACGACGACCCGAGCTTCTCGTATAAACTCGATGGGGTCGATCACAGCGTCTGGTTCATGGATGCCGTGACCTTCTGGAATCAGCAGCGCCTGGTGCTGCAACGCTCGCTCGGCGGGATCGGGATCGACCGACTGGGGACCGAGGACCCGCTCATCTGGCAGGCCCTGCGCTGTGGTCTGCACTGTGCCCCCAGCGACTTCGAGTCGCTCGTGCCCACCGAGGCCATCGGCACCGTCGGCCAAGGTGATTTCCTGACCGTCCATGCCGAGCGTCAGCCTGGACGGCGCGCGATCCAAGTCGACCCCGAGGGATTCTGGAGCGAGCGCTACCTCCAGTATCCGCATCCCGCCCGTGTCGAGCGCACCGGCGAGGGCGAGCCACGACAGGTGGCCATCACCTTCGACGACGGCCCCGACCCAGTCTGGACCCCAAAAATCCTCGATGTCCTCAAGACCAAAGGTGTCCCCGCGACCTTTTTCGTCATCGGCGAGAAGGCCAACGCCCACCCCGAGCTGCTGCGGCTTATCCTCGATGCGGGCCATGAGATCGGCAACCACAGCTTCAGCCACATCGATCTGAGCCAGGCCGGTCCGGTGCGCACGAGGCTCGAACTCAATGCCACCCAGCGCGCGATCGAGGCGATCACCGGGCGCTCGACCCTGCTGTTTCGCCCACCCTACGACGCCGATCGCACGCCCCATTCACTGCCCGAGCTTGCGCCTCTGGTTACGGCAAGCGAACTGGGCTATATACCGGTCATGTCCAGCATCGACCCCCAGGACTGGGAGCGCCCCACGGCCAAGGCGATCCTAGAACGCATCCAGCGTGCGCGCAGCCACGGGAGTGTGATTTTGCTGCACGATGGTGGCGGCGACCGTGCCGCGACCCTGGCCGCCTTGCCTGGGGTCATCGACTATCTCAGGGCGCGCGGCGACGAGATCGTACCCCTGCACCTGTTGCTGGGTGTCCCCAAGGAGGCGGTCATGCCGGCCATCCCCCGGGAAGACCCTGCCCCACCGCGTCTGGTCGCCAGCACCGGACTCAATCTCATGCAGCGCCTGGAGCACGGCGCCTGGGGCTTTCTGATGCTGGCCACGGTGCTGCTGTTTGCACGCACCCTTCTGGTGGTAGGGGTGGCGATGGTACATTTCCGCCGTGAGCGTCGGGCAATCGCCACAGAGGCCCCCGAGTTCAGTCCGCCAGTCTCGGTGATCCTGGCCGCCTACAACGAGGAACCGGTCATCGCCCAGACCCTGGAGGCACTGCTGGCCAGCGACTATCCGGCGCCCTTCGAGGTCATCGTGGTCGATGACGGCTCGACCGATGCCACCGCAGCCATCGTTGCCGCCTTGAGCGCGCGCGATGCGCGCGTGCGGCTCCTGCGCCAGCCCAATCGGGGCAAGGCCGCTGCCCTGCGCAATGCGCTGAATCAGGCGCGCCACGCGATCCTGGTCATGCTCGATGCCGATACCCAATTCCTGCCCGACACCCTGACCGAACTGGTGCGGCCGCTGCGCGATCCGCAGGTCGGGGCCGTCTCGGCACAGATCGAGGTTGGCAATGATGCGGGACTGCTGGGACGCTTTCAGCGGTTGGAATATATCGCCGCCTTCAACCTCGATCGTCGCGCCTATGACCTGCTCGACGCCATCCCGGTCATCCCCGGCGCGGCGAGCGCCTACCGGCGCGCGGCGATCCACGCCGCCGGCGGCATCCAGTCTGATACGCTCGCCGAGGATACGGATCTGACCCTATCGCTGCATCGCGCCGGTTACCGGCTCCGCCATAGCCCGCGGGCGCGGGCCTTCACCGAGGTGCCGCGCCGGCTCGGCGCGCTCTTTCGCCAACGCAAGCGCTGGTCGTTCGGGACCCTCCAGTGTCTCTGGAAGCACCGCGCGCTCTGCTGCAACCGGGCCTACGGCTGGCTAGGGCTGTTTACCCTACCAAGCATCTGGTTCTTCCAGATCTTTCTGGCCGCGTTCATCCCGCTGGTCGATCTCTGGATGTTGCTGGCCCTGGTGCGCGGTGAGTCCGGTCCGCTGCTCTATTACCTGATCGGCTTCATGGCCATGGATCTGGCCCTGGCCTGGGCGGCCTGCCGGCTGGAGGGCGAACCGGTGCGTACCGCGCTCTGGAGCCTGCCGATGCGTTTCCTCTATCGCCCCCTCTTGGCCTTGGCGATCCTCCATGCCCTCTATCTCGCACTGCACGGCAGTTGGATGGCCTGGGGACGGCAGGAACGCTGGGGGCTGACCAAACCCTGGACCGCCCGCGTATGAAGATCGGAACTGTGCTCTGGTGGACGATCCTGGTCGGGGTGGTCCTATCGGCGGC
This sequence comes from Thermochromatium tepidum ATCC 43061, assembly GCF_009664085.1. NCBI lineage: Bacteria > Pseudomonadati > Pseudomonadota > Gammaproteobacteria > Chromatiales > Chromatiaceae > Thermochromatium > Thermochromatium tepidum. Next base: position 646,668 of record NZ_CP039268.1, read on the forward strand.
GACCCGGGCCGAACCTGCCAGGGTCATGCGACTGGCGGTCCCGCCGACCGGCGCCTATACCGGCGCCTATATCGACTTTGGCGACTACGAGGACGAGGTGACGCTCGAAAAGATCACCGCGTTCAACGCGCTGGTTGGCAAGACCCAGGCCATCATCGGCTTCTCCAACTTCTGGGGCCGGCAAGGCTTTCCGACCACCCAGGCAAACATCGTCGCCAATGCCGGGGCGGTGGCGCTCATCTATTGGAACCCTTGGAACGATCGGGAGGAGATCAGGTCCTCGCGCTTCGACCTTGAGTCCATCCTCGCCGGACGCTGGGATGACTACATCGATGCCTGGGCCACGGCAGCGCGTGCCTTTGGCAGGCCGCTATTGGTCGCCTGGGGATTGGAGATGAATGGCGACTGGTTCCCCTGGTCGGGTGTCTATCACGGTGCCGACCAGCCCATCCCGGGCACGGATCCGCCACGCCTACGGGGGCCAGATACCTTCCAGCGCACCTATCGCTATATCGTCGACCGGGTGCGGGCCGCAGGCGCCAGCAACATTGCTTGGGTCTTCCATACCAACAATACCTCCTCCCCCGATCTGCCCTGGAATCGCATGGCCGCCTACTATCCTGGCGACGACTATGTCGATTGGTTGGCCATGAGCGCCTATGGTAAGCAGACCCCAGGCGAGGGCTGGCCCAGTGTCAAGGAGGCGATCCTCGATCACTACGGTGAGCTGGCCGCCATTGCCCCGGACAAGCCGATCCTGCTGGGCGAGTGGGGCATCGGTGAGTTTCCGCGCCAGGGCGACAAGGGACGTTGGATCAGTGAGGCGATGGCCGCGATGGAACGACTGCCGCGGCTCAAGGGCGCCGTCTTCTGGCATGAGCGCTGGCAGAATGCGGATCTGAGCTACAGCAATCTGCGCGTCAATTCTTCGCTCGGTGCACTGGAGGCCTATCGTCGGGCGGTCGCACGCGATTTCTGGCGCGGCACACCTCAGTTCGAGCCCCTTCCGACCGTTGGCGCGCGTGCGGCCCACGCTGGGGACACGACGTCAGACTAGGGCGCTACAACGGGGTATTGGGCGTCCCAGAGCCAGTGCGTTATCCTTGCACGATTCGCCCCCCCGGTGCGTTGCGCGTTTGCGCGTTGCGGTGGGGCCAGCCTCAAGCCTTCACCTTGCGTCAGGACCACCAGCCCCCATGCAGACCGACTATGACCCGCGCGCCATCGAGGTGTCCGCCCAGGCCTATTGGGAAGCGCATCGATCCTTCAAGGCCGTCGAGGACCCCTCTCGCGAGAAGTTCTATTGTCTCTCCATGTTCCCCTATCCCTCGGGTCGGTTGCACATGGGCCATGTGCGAAACTACACCATTGGGGATGTGATCGCGCGCTATCAGCGCCTGCTCGGCAAGAACGTGCTCCAGCCGATGGGCTGGGACGCCTTCGGTCTGCCCGCCGAGAATGCGGCCATCCAGCACGGCATCCCCCCCTCGCAATGGACGCGCTCCAACATCGCGTACATGAAGGGCCAGCTCAAGCGCCTGGGCTTCGGTTACGACTGGGATCGTGAATTGGCGACCTGTGACCCGGATTACTACCGCTGGGAACAATGGCTGTTTACGCGCCTGGTCGAGAAGGGGCTGGCCTACCGGGCCAAGGCGACGGTCAACTGGGATCCAGTCGATCAAACCGTGCTCGCCAACGAGCAGGTCATCGAGGGGCGTGGTTGGCGCTCGGGGGCCCTGGTCGAGAAGCGCGAGATCAAACAGTGGTTCGTGCGCATCACGGATTATGCCCAAGAACTGCTGGAGGCACTCGACCGGCTGGATGGCTGGCCGGAGCAGGTGCGCACCATGCAGCGCAACTGGATCGGGCGCTCGGAGGGTGTGTTTATGGAGTTCGGGGTGGCCGGCTCCGAGGACAGGCTTTGCATCTATACCACCCGACCGGATACCGTCATGGGGGTGACCTATGTCGCGGTGGCCGCCGAACACCCCTTGGCGCACCGCGCGGCTGAGCGGGATCCGGCGCTCGCGGCCTTCATCGAGGAGTGCCGGAAGGGCAGCACCGCCGAGGCCGAGCTGGAGACCCTGGAGAAGAAGGGCCATCCGCTCGGGCTCGATGCCATCCATCCGATCACGGGCGAGGCAGTGCCCATCTATGCCGCCAACTTCGTGCTCATGGGCTATGGCACGGGGGCGGTGATGGCGGTGCCGGCGCACGATCAGCGCGACTGGGAATTCGCCGAACGCTATGGCCTCCCCAAGAAGGCGGTCATCCGTTCGGTCGATGGCAGCCCGTGTGGGATCGAACAGGCGGCCTACACCGAAAAGGGGGTGCTCTTTAATTCTGGCCCCTTCGAAGGTCTGACCTCGGAACAGGCCGGCGACGCGATCGCCGACTGGCTCGCCGCGCGCGGCAAGGGGGGCAAGACCGTCCAGTTCCGACTGCGCGACTGGGGCGTGTCGCGTCAGCGCTACTGGGGTTGTCCGATCCCCATGATCCGGACGGCCGACGGTGGGATGCGTCCCGAGACCGATCTCCCGGTGCGGCTGCCCGAGGACGTCATCGTCGATGGTTCTGGCTCGCCGCTCACGAAGATGCCCGAGTTCTACCAGCTCCCTGGCGGTGAGACGCGCGAGACCGACACCTTCGATACCTTCTTCGAGTCGAGCTGGTATTACGCCCGGTATTGCTCGCCCGATTGCGATACGGCCATGCTCGACGAACGCGCCCGCTATTGGCTGCCGGTCGATCAGTACGTCGGCGGGATCGAGCACGCCATTCTGCATCTGCTCTATGCGCGCTTCTTCCACAGGCTGATGCGCGACGAGGGTCTGGTCGAGTGCGATGAGCCCTTCACCAATCTGCTCACCCAGGGCATGGTGGTCGCCGAGACCTGGTATCGCGAGGACGCCGAGGGCCGCAGACAGTGGTTCAACCCGGTGGAGGTCGAGGTCGAGCGCGATGCCAAGGGCCGGCTGATCGGCGGCCGTCTCAAGTCCGATGGTCAACCGGTCCAGTTCGGCGGGATCGAGAAGATGTCCAAGTCCAAGAACAACGGCGTCGATCCCCAGACCCTGATCGAGCGCTATGGCGCCGACACGGTGCGGCTCTACATCATCTTTGCCGCCCCGCCGGATCAGTCGCTCGAATGGAGCGACGAGGGGGTCGAGGGGGCGTTTCGCTTCATCCGCCGGCTCTGGGCGCTCGCGGTCGCCGAGTCCGAGGCGATCCGGACCGTCTCAGACCAACCGCCCGAATTGGACGAACCCGCGCGGATCGCCCGTCGCGAGATCCACAGCGCGCTCAAGAAGGCGCTCTACGACTACGAACGCCAGCAGTTCAACACCGTGGTCTCGGGCTGTATGACCATGGTCAACGCGCTCTACCGCCTGGAGTCCTCGACCGCGCGCGTCGTGGTGATCCGGGAGGGACTGGGGATCGTGTTGCGGCTGCTTGCGCCCATTGCGCCCCATGTCACCCATTATCTATGGCGTGAACTCGGCTTTGGCGAGGATATCCTCGATGCCGGCTGGCCACAGCTCGATGAGGAGGCCCTCAGACAGGACAGCCTCGAGTATGTGATCCAGGTCAACGGCAAGGTGCGTGGTCGAGTCACAGTGCCCACCGCTGCCGATCAGTCCATGGTCCAGGCCGCCGCCCTGGCCAATGAACAGATCGCCAAGTTCATCGCCGGCAAACCGATCCGCAAGGCGATCCTGGTGCCGGGCAAGCTACTCAATCTGGTCGTGTGAGTCCTGCCCGTGCGAGACGCCAGTCGGAACGGTCGATCGTCATGAGTCGGACCCGGGCCGTCGTGCATGGGTTGCTGGGGGTGGTGCTGATGGTTCAGGCCGGGTGCGGCTTTCAGCTGCGCGGCACCATCGAGATCCCGTCCGTCTATAACCCGATCCTGATCCAGGCGCCCAGCGATTCCGCGGTCGAGCGTGCCCTGCACGACCTGCTGATCGGCAGTCAGGTCCAACTGACGACCAACCCGGCGCAGGCCCGGCTGACGCTGCGGATCCTGTCCGAGAGACGCTCCGAGCGGGTGGCCGCGGTCGACCTCAACGGCAAGACGCTCGCCTATGAGCTGCATTATCTGGTCGAGTTCGAGGCCGTCGGCGCCGACGGCCAGACCCGGGTTCCGCGTCAAACGCTCGACCTGACCCGCACCTTCGATAATCCCGACGTCGAGGTGCTGGGCAAACAGATCGAACAGGCGATGATCTACGACGACTTCGCGGTCGAGGCGGCGGATCGCATCCTCATGCGGCTAAGAGCGGTGTTGCGCTAATCGACAGCGACCGCCAGTCCGAGACAGTCACACCAGGCGCGCAGGAGCCCTGAATCGGCAGCCGCGATCGCTAGCCGTGGTTCCAGGCTGATCCTGGGGCTGGGCTGGAGGCTGTCTGGGATCAGGTGCATGACCGCTGCGCCGGCCTCATCCGCGATCAGCCGCCCGGCGGCATAGTCCCACAGCCTCTGGCCGCCGTGCAGATAGAGCTGAAAGCGTCCGGCAGCCAGCCAGCACCATTCGAGCGCCACAGATCCGAGATTGCGCTGTGAGCCAAAACAGGCATGACGGACGATGGGCTGGAATCGCTCGGCTGGGAGCCGTTTGAGATCGACCACGGCCAGACAGTCGTGCAGCGCGCGGCTCGGCGCAAAGGGGCGGATTGGCTGGTCGTTCAGCCAGGCCCCCTGGCCCTGCGCGGCGACGAAGCACTCATCGCGCACTGGATCAAGGATGACCCCAAGTACAGTCCGACCGCCCTCGATCAGCGCCAACGAGATCGAGAAGAAGGGAAAACCAGCGACATAGTTGCTGGTGCCATCCAGCGGATCGAGCACCCACAGGGCGCTGTCTCCGTTTTGGAGCATGTCCTCCTGCTCGCTGCTCGTCATCTCCTCGCCGAGCAGTGGGATGCCGGGGAAGTCACGCGCCAAGGCCTGGATCAGATGGCGCTGGGCCGCCAGGTCGGACGCGGTGACCAGGCTGCCGTCGGACTTGTGCCGGGCGGCGGCGCTGCCGTGCCAATTGGGCAGAAGAGCGGCTGCGGCGGTGTTGCGCAACAGACGGGCGAGTTGGGTCAGTTCGGCAGTCATGGTCGATTCGGTCGATGTCTACACATCCCACGCCAGACAGGGTTTAATTCACGCCCTTGTCCTTCAAACCCCTTCAGTCATGGAGCCTGTCGCGATGCCTTTACAGCCCGTCATCCTCTCTGGTGGATCCGGTACGCGACTCTGGCCGCTCTCGCGCGAGGCCTACCCCAAGCAATTCCTGCCGCTCACCAGCCAGCATACCATGCTGCAAGAGACGGTCACCCGGCTCGATGCTTTGGATGCCGAGCATCCACACCTGGACATCAGGGTGCGCGATCCGCTGGTGGTCTGCAACGACGCCCATCGCTTTCTGGTCGCCGAGCAGCTGCGGCTGATCGGACGGCGGGCCGCGGCCATCGTGCTCGAACCCAGGGGGCGTAACACCGCGCCGGCCCTGACCCTAGCCGCGCTTGTCGCCGGACGCTTGGATGAGGATCCGGTGCTGCTGGTGATGCCGGCCGATCACAACATCCGTGACGAGCCGGGGTTCCGCGCCGCCGTGGCCGATGCCCATACGCTGGCGCGTGAGGGGGCGGTCGTCACCTTCGGCATTGTGCCGAGCGCGCCCGAGACCGGCTATGGTTATATTCGGCAGGGTCCATTGCTCGATCGTACCGACTTGGGCAGGCCGGCCTATGCGCTCGACGGCTTCGTCGAGAAACCCGATGTCGAGACCGCGCAGGGCTATCTGGCCTCGGGTGAGTATCTGTGGAACAGCGGTCTGTTCGTCCTGCGCGCCTCGGTCTGGCTGGGGCTCATCGAACGCTTCCGACCTGACATCGCCCAGGCCGTGGCTCGCGCGTGCGAGCGCATCACGAGCGATGGCGATTTTCTGCGACTCGACGCCGATCTTTTCACGGCCTGTCCGAGCGAATCGATCGACTATGCGGTCATGGAGCCGCTGGCGCGCGCCCGGCGAGACGGGGCCGATCTTCCGCCGGCGATCCTGATCCCGCTCAATGTCGGCTGGTCCGACGTCGGCGCCTGGTCGGCGCTGTGGGCCGTGCGCGAGCAAGACGCCAGCGGCAATGTGCTCGAGGGTGATGCCTTCGTGCACAATGCCCACGACAACCTGCTCGTGGCCACGCATCGAATGCTGGCGGCCATCGGTGTCAGCGACCTGATCGTGGTCGAGACCCCAGATGCAGTGCTCGTCGCAACCAAGGAGGCTGCACAGGACGTCAAGGCCGTCACCCAGTTCCTCCAGCGCCAGCAGCGCAACGAATATCTCCATCATCAGCGCGTCCATCGTCCCTGGGGCGACTATGAGTCGATCGGGCAGGGGACGCGCTATCAGGTCAAGCGCCTAACTGTCAAGCCAGGTGAGTCGCTCTCGCTGCAGATGCACCATCATCGCGCCGAACACTGGATCGTCGTCTCCGGCACCGCGCGCGTGACCTGTGACGACAAGACCTTTCTGCTCACCGAGAACCAGTCGACCTATATCCCGGTCGGGGTTAGGCATCGGTTGGAGAATCCGGGGCGCATCCCGCTCGAACTCATCGAGGTGCAGTCTGGCAGCTATCTGGACGAGGACGACATTGTGCGTTTCGAGGATCGCTACAACCGCGATCCGGTCGAGCCGCGCCGGGATTAGCTTATCTGCGACTGTTCGCGCCTTTACTCTTGATCACAACGCGGTTTAATTCACATGGGATTCAAATGCGGCATCGTCGGCCTGCCCAATGTCGGCAAGTCGACCCTCTTTAATGCCCTGACCAAGGCGGCCATCGCGGCCGAGAACTATCCTTTCTGCACCATCGAGCCCAATGTCGGCGTGGTGCCCTTGCCCGACCCTAGGCTCGATGTCATCGCCGCCATCGTTAAGCCGCAGCGGATCCTTCCGACCTCGATGCAGTTCGTCGATATCGCTGGACTGGTGGCGGGCGCCTCCAAGGGCGAGGGGCTGGGCAACAAGTTCCTGGCCAACATCCGCGAGACCGATGCCATCGCCCATGTGGTGCGCTGCTTTGAGAACGACGACGTGATCCATGTCGCCGGCAAGGTCGATCCGCTCGGCGACATCGAGGTCATCAACACCGAGCTCGCGCTGGCAGACCTGGAAAGCCTGACTAAGGCGCTCGACCGGGCACAGCGCGCGGCCAAGACCGGCGACAAGCAGGTCCTCAGGCGCAAGGAGATCCTAGAGCGGGTGAAGGCCCAGCTCGACGTCGGCCAGCCGGTGCGCGCCCTGGATCTGGACGAGGAGGAGCGGGCCGAGCTGCGCGATCTATTCCTGCTGACCGCCAAGCCGACCATGTATATCGCCAATGTGTCTGAGGACGGGTTCGACAACAATCCGCTGCTCGACCAGGTGCGGGCACTGGCCGAGTCCGAGGGCGCCCTGGTAGTGCCTGTGTGCGCAGCGCTCGAGGCCGAGATCCTGGAACTCGAGGCAGCGGCGCGCGCTGAGTTCCTGGCCGATCTCGGGTTGGAGGAACCTGGGTTGAACCGCGTGGTGCGCGCCGGCTATCGGCTATTGGGGCTTGAGACCTTTTTTACGGCCGGTCCCAAGGAGGTGCGTGCCTGGACCATCCCCAAGCAGTCCAAGGCGCCGCAGGCGGCGGGCGTCATCCACTCCGATTTCGAGCGCGGTTTCATCCGTGCCGAGGTGATCGCCTACGAGGACTTCGTGGCCTACAAGGGTGAGCAGGGGGCTAGGGAGGCTGGCAAATTGCGTTCGGAAGGCAAGGACTATGTGGTCCAGGATGGCGATATCATCCATTTCCGCTTTAATGTCTGAGCTTGTATCTGGGCTTGCACAGGTTTTCAGCCTGGTTGCGGCGCGTCGCGCCGATGAGTGCCCTGATTGAATCGTCATCTTGACCGTTCTGTGCGATCCTTATAGCGTTAGAACCTTTTTTAATTTCTCGTCTTTATCTCTCTCCCGGGGTTCCCTGGTCCGTCGGCGTTTCAGGTCCGACGCGCAAGCGGCGTTCCGGCGAGCGGGCCGAGGTGGAGGTCGCTCAAGGTGTCACTGACTACTGCTGCACAACCGGACGGGGCCGCGCCGGAACTGAGCGGGGCTGAGATCGTCATCCAGGCGCTGGTCGATGAGGGTGTCGAGCTGGTCTTCGGTTATCCTGGCGGGGCCGTACTGCATATCTACGACGCCTTGTTCAAACAGGGCTCGCTCAAGCACATCCTGGTGCGTCACGAGCAGGCGGCGGCCCATGCGGCCGATGGCTATGCGCGCGCCACCGGCAAGTGCGGCGTCTGCCTCGTGACTTCAGGGCCGGGTGCAACCAATACGGTCACAGGGATCGCCACCGCCTACATGGACTCGATCCCCTTGGTGGTCCTGACCGGACAGGTGCCCACGCCCTTCATCGGCAGCGATGCCTTCCAAGAGGTCGACACGGTCGGCATTACTCGTCCCTGCGTCAAGCACAACTTCTTGGTCAAGGACGTGCGCGATCTCGCCCTGACCATCCGCAAGGCGTTCCATATCGCGACCACGGGGCGTCCGGGTCCGGTGGTGGTCGACATCCCCAAGGATGTCACCGACCCCAACGTCAGGATCCCCTACGTCTATCCGCGCCAGATCAGGCTGCGTTCCTACAACCCCGTGGAGAAGGGCCATCCCGGCCAGATCCGCAAGGCGGTGGATCTGATGCTCACGGCCAAGCGCCCGGTGTTCTATACCGGGGGCGGCGTGGTGCTCGGCGATGGCTCGGCGCAGCTGACCGAATTGGTCAAGGCGACCGGCTTCCCAATCACCAGCACCCTGATGGGACTGGGCGCCTTCCCCATGACCGATCCGCAGTTCCTCGGCATGCTCGGGATGCACGGCACCTATGAGGCCAATATGGCGATGCACGAGGCCGATGTGCTGATCGCCGTCGGGGCGCGCTTCGACGATCGCGTCACCGGCAAGATCGAACACTTCTGCCCGCATGCCCGGATCATCCATATCGACGTCGATCCATCCTCGATCGCCAAGAACGTCAAGGTCGATGTCCCCATCGTGGGTCAGGTCGCGAGCGTGCTCGCCGACATGCTCAGGGTCTACCGCGAGCAGCAGACCAAGTCGCCCACCCATGCGCTCGACGACTGGTGGGCCAAGATCGGCGAGTGGCGCGCCCTCAAGTGTCTCAAGTATCCGGCCAGCACCGAGGTCATCAAGCCGCAGTTCGCGGTCGAGACCCTCTACAGGGTCACCAACGGCGAGCTCTATCTGACCTCCGATGTCGGCCAGCACCAGATGTTCGCCGCCCAGTTTTATCCATTCGACAAGCCAAGACGCTGGATCAACTCGGGCGGGCTCGGCACCATGGGCTATGGCCTGCCGGCGGCGATCGGCGTCCAACTCGCCCACCCCGAGGCCCAGGTGGCCTGTATCTCGGGCGAGGCCAGCATCCTGATGTGCATCCAGGAGCTCGCGACCTGTCAGCAATACCGGCTCCCGATCAAGGTGGTGCTGCTCAACAATGGCTATATGGGCATGGTGCGCCAGTGGCAGGAGCTGTTCTACGAGAGCCGTTATTCACATTCCTATGTCGACGCCCTGCCCGACTTCGTCAAGCTCGCCGAGAGCTTCGGCCATATCGGGATGCGTGTGGAACGGCCCGAGCATCTGGAAGACGCGATGCGCGAGGCCTTCGCGAGGCGCGATCGACTCGTGTTCATGGATGTGATCGTCGATCCGACCGAGAACGTCTATCCCATGATCGCCGCCGGCAAGGGCCATCACGAGATGCAGCTCTCGCCGAGTCATTCCGACCGCGAACTAGCCTGATTTTTAAGGAACCGGATTATGAGGCACATCATCGCCGTGCTGCTGGAGAACGAGGCCGGGGCGCTGTCGCGCGTCGCCGGGCTGTTTTCGGCCCGTGGCTACAACATCGAATCGCTCACGGTCGCCCCCACCGATGACCCCACGCTCTCACGCATGACGCTGGTGACGACCGGCAACGACGAGGTCGTCGAGCAGATCAAGAAGCAACTGAACAAGCTCATCGACACGGTCAAACTCGTCGATCTGTCCGAGGGCGATCACATCGAGCGCGAGATGATGATGGTCAAGGTGCGCGCCGAGCGTCCCGACCGCGAGGAACTCAAGCGGTTGGCGGACATCTTCCGCGCCAAGATCATCGACGTGACCGATGTCAGCTATGTCATCGAACTGACCGGCGCCTCGCGTAAACTAGATGCCTTCATCGAGGCGCTGCCCGAGGGGCTGATCATCGAGGTCGTCCGCTCTGGCCCGACCGGCATCGCCCGTGGCGCTAAGGGGCTGACCCTATAAACCCCGTTTCGAACCGGTTTTCGAGCCCAATCCACCCAAGACTAGGATTCATCGCATGACCATCAACGTGTATTACGACAAGGACGCCGACCTGTCACTGATCCAAGGGAAGAAGGTGACCATCGTTGGCTATGGCTCGCAGGGCCATGCCCACGCCAACAACCTCAGGGACTCCGGTGTCTCGGTCACCGTGGCGCTGCGTCCGGGTTCGGCCTCGGCGGCCAAGGCCACCAATGCCGGCCTGACGGTCAAGCCCATCGCCGAGGCCGTGGCCGATGCCGATGTGGTCATGATCCTGGCCCCCGACGAGCATCAGGCCGCGCTCTATCGCGATGAGATCGCGCCCAACATCAAACAGGGTGCGGCGCTCGCCTTCGCCCACGGCTTCAACATCCACTTTGGCCAGATCGTCCCGCGCGAGGATCTGGACGTCATCATGATCGCCCCCAAGGGCCCGGGCCACCTGGTGCGCTCGACCTATACCCAGGGCGGCGGCGTGCCCTCGCTGATCGCGGTCCATCAGGACGCCACCGGCCAGGCGCGCGACATCGCCCTGGCCTATGCCGTGGCCAATGGCGGTGGTCGTGCCGGCATCATCGAGACCAGCTTCCGCGAGGAGTGCGAGACCGATCTCTTCGGCGAGCAGGTGGTCCTGTGCGGTGGGTTGACGGCCCTGATCCAGGCTGGGTTCGAGACCCTGGTCGAGGCCGGGTATGCCCCCGAGATGGCCTATTTCGAGTGTCTGCACGAGGTGAAGCTGATCGTGGATCTCATCTACGAGGGCGGTATCGCCAACATGCGCTACTCGATCTCCAATACCGCCGAGTACGGCGACCTGACCCGCGGCCCGCGCCTCATCACCGACGAGACCCGGGCCGAGATGCGGCGCATCCTGCGCGAGATCCAGACCGGCCAGTTTGCGCGTGAGTTCATCGCCGAGAACCAGGCCGGCGCCCCGGTGCTCAAGGCCATGCGTCGTCTCGGCGCCGCCCACCCGATCGAGCAGGTCGGCGAGCGTCTGCGTGAGATGATGCCCTGGATCCGCGAGAAAAAGCTGGTCGACAAGAGCCGTAACTGATCTCGACCCTTCAGTTCGTTTCCGGCTCCCGCGCACGGTCGCGGGGCCGGAGTCCGGATTCGTGTCGCAAGGAACGTCCAGCATGCCGCCCCAGACTCCAGGCGCACAGTCCAGTTTTGACTGGCCGGTACGCGTCTATTACGAGGACACAGACGCCGCCGGTGTCGTCTTCTATGCCAACTATCTACGCTTCATGGAGCGTGGTCGCACCGAGTGGCTGCGGGCGCTCGGCTTCGAACAGGACCGACTGCGCGTGGAACAGGGCGTGATCTTTGCGGTCACAGCGGTCGAGCTCAAGTATCTGACCCCGGCGCGTTTCAACGATCTCTTGACGGTGCGTTCGAGTCTCAGCCACAAGGGCGGCGCCAGTCTGGCCTTTGAACAGGACATCCTGCGCGTCGCCGATCAGGCCGTCTGCTGTCGCGGCGCGGTCAAGGTGGTGTGTCTCGATGCCCTGACCCTGCGTCCGCGCCGGCTTCCGGATCGGCTGGCGGCGGCGATCTGAGTAAAAAACCCATGACATCCGATCTGTCTCTGTTCGCTCTGATCCTCGAGGCCAGCCTGGTGGTGAAGCTGGTGCTGCTCGTGCTAGTCGCGGCCTCGATCATCTCCTGGACCCTGATCCTAGACCGTGCCCGCGTCCTTGGACGCGCGCGCAAGCTGGCCGATCGTTTCGAGGAGCGCTTCTGGTCCGGCGGCGACCTAGGTGCGCTCTATAAGGATCTGAGCCAGGACGAGCAGGGCGGTCAGGGGTTGGCGGTGATCTTTCGCTCTGGTTTCAAGGAGTTCGTGCGGCTGCGCAAGGTCGAGGACACCGACATGGCGTCCGTGCTGCAAGGGGCCGAGCGTTCGATGCGCGTGGCCTTAAGCCGCGAGATGGATCGGCTTGAGGCCCATCTCGCCTTCCTGGCCACCGTCGGCTCGACCAGCCCCTACATCGGTCTATTCGGCACCGTCTGGGGCATCATGCAGTCCTTCCATGCCCTCGGTAACCTTGAGCAGGCGACCCTGGCCCTAGTCGCGCCCGGGATCTCGGAGGCGCTGGTCGCCACGGCGATCGGACTCTTCGCTGCTATCCCGGCCGTCATCGCCTACAACCGTTACTCCAACCAGGTCGAGCGGCTCAATAACCGCTACGAGGAGTTCATCGAGGAGTTTGCGACCCTGCTCCAGCGCCAGGGGCGCGGCTGAGCGGGCCGGGGGCTTTGACGCATGGTCAAGCACAGCCGCCGCCGTACCCGCCGTCGTCTCATGGCCGAGATCAATGTCGTGCCCTATATCGACGTGATGCTGGTGCTCTTGGTCATCTTCATGGTGACGGCCCCGCTCATCACCAGCGGGGTCAAGGTCAATCTGCCCCAGGTCCGGGCCGGCGCCATCGCAGGCCCGACCACCGAGTCTGTGGTCATCACCGTCGATCAGTTCGGCGACTATTATCTCGACCTCGGCGCCGAGAAGGACCAGCCGGCGAGCGACCAGATCCTCTATGATCGGCTACGGGTGGCGCTCGAATACCGGCCCGATACGCCGGTCCTGGTGCGCGGCGACCACAGGGTCGACTATGGGCGCGTGGTGCGTGCCATGGCCATCGCCCAGAAGGCCGGCGCGCCCGAGGTCGGGCTGATCACCGCGCCGCCGGAGCGCCGCGAGCCCTGATTATGTGGGAGATCTTGCGCGTCAATCCGCGCGCCTTCTATGGGTCGCTCGGACTGCATCTGCTCTTTGCGCTGTTGTTCTTCGTCGGGGTCGATGTCCTCAAGCCCAGGTCAGACATCGTCTCCAAGGCGCGCGTGGTCCAGGCGAGTCTGGTCTCGGATCGGGCGCTGGAGGCGCTGGTCTCCGATCTGGAGACCGGAACGCCCGAATTACCGAAGGGCGCGACGCCGGAGACGGGTCGTGGGAGCGAGAGGTCGGTTCCGGCGCTGCCTGAATCTGAGTTGCCTGTACCCGATCCCACGGTGGCTGAAAGCCCCGCACGACCCCAGCCGTCCGAGCCGCAATCACCCCAACCCGATCCGGCCGAGCTGGAGGCCCAGCGTCTCGCCGCCGAGGAAGAAGCCCGGCGCGCGGCTGAGCTGGCCGCCCAGCGCGAGGCCGAGGAGGCGGCCCGGCGCGAGGCCCTGGAGCGCGAGGCCCAGCGTCAGGCCGAATTGGAGGCCCAGCGTCGTGCCGAAGGGCAGGCCGCCCAGGCACGCCGTCGCGCCGAGCAGGAGGCCGAGGCCCGAGCGCGTGCCGAGGAAGAAGCGCGTCGTCAGGCCGAGCTCGAACGTCAGCAGGCGGAAGAGCAACGTCTGGCGCGCGCGCGGGCCGAGACCGAGCGTCGGCTAGCCGAACAAGAGGCGCGGCGACAGCAGGCCGAGCGCGAACGCCTACGCCAGGAGGCCGAGCGGCTGGCCGCCGAGGAGGCGACCCAGCTCGAGGCGGAGCTGGAGCGCGAGCGTCAGCAACGCCTCGCTAAGGAGGCGGAACGGCTGGCCCAGGAGGAAGAACGCCGTCTGGTCGAGGAGGAGCCGCTGGAACGTTACCACCGTGAACAGTTGGCGCGCGAGCAGGAGGCCCTGGGCGAGCGCCGCGCCCAGGAGGCCCAGCGGGCGCCTGACGCCGATTTGGGGTCACAGCTCGATTTCGCTCAGAGTGCGCGCGAGGCCGATCGCTATGTGCCGTTCATCCGTGAGCGCGTGCGTCAGATCTGGGTCCGTCCGCCGGGGGTCAGTCCAGATTTGGTCACCGTGGTCTCGGTGCGCCTGATCCCCGGCGGCGAGGTCGTGCCCAACAGCGTGCGCATCGTGCAGAGCAGCGGCCACCCGGCGTTCGATCAATCCGTGGTAGCCGCCGTGTATAATGCCTCACCGCTGCCCGTCCCCTCGGGGCCGTCCTTCGAGCGCTTCTTCCGCGAATTCGATCTCACCTTTTCGCCTTGAGCCGGGAGCTCGCCCCATGAGCCGACACACCCGCCCGCTCCATCTCCTACTCATCTTCACCCTTGTCTTGAGCCTTGCCGGCCTGGAGCAGGTATTGGCCACCCCCCGACTCAATATCGAGATCACCGGCGGCATCGAGGCCGCCCAGCCCATCGCCATCGTCCCCTTCGGCACCGCCGAGGGTCTGATCCCGCCGGTCGACATGGCCGCCATCATCGGCGCCGATCTCGCCCGCACCGGGCGCTTCAAGCCGATGCCGACCCGCGACATGCTCGACATGCCGACCACGCGCGAGGAGGTCGACTTCCGCGACTGGAGCCTGCTCGGCATGAACAACCTGGTCATCGGCCGGGTCGAACCGGACCCCAGGGGCTATCGGGTGAGCTTCACGCTCTTCGACGTCTTTCGCGCCACCGAGCTGGCGAGTTCGAGCCTGGTCAGCACCAAGTCCGGGATGCGCCAGACCGCGCACCGCATCGCCGACGCGATCTACGAAAAACTCACCGGCCAGCCGGGCGTGGCCGCCACCCGCATCGCCTATGTCACCTCGACCGGCAGCGGCCCGGACCTGAGCGTGACCCTGCGTGTGGCCGATGCCGACGGCTACAATCCGCAGACCATCGTCTCCTCGTCCGAACCCCTGATGTCGCCTGCCTGGTCGCCGGATGGCCAGCGCCTCGCCTATGTCTCGTTCGAGAACAAGCGCGCGGCCATCTATATCCAGGAGCTCAGCTCAGGACGGCGCGAACTGGTCGCCAGCTATCCGGGCATCAACGGCTCACCGGCCTTCTCGCCTGACGGCACGCGCCTGGCGATGACGCTCTCCAAGGACGGCAATCCCGACATCTACAGCCTCAACCTGATCAGCCGCGAGCTGACCCGGCTCACCGATCACTATGCGATCGATACCGAGCCGTCCTGGTCACCTGACGGGCAGTGGATCATCTTCACCTCGAATCGCGGCGGCAGCCCCCAGATCTATCGCATGGCCGCCACAGGCGGCCCGGCCGAGCGCCTCAGCCGCGAGGGTGACTACAATGCGCGGGCCTCCTATGCGCCGGATGGGCGCTCGATCGTCATGGTCACGCGCGTCAACGGCGCCTTTCGCATCGGACTGCTCGATCTGGCGCGCGGTGTGATGCGCCTGCTCAGCCGCGGCGATCTGGACGAGTCGCCGAGTTTCGCACCCAATGGCGCCCTGATCATCTATGCCACCCTCCATGAGGGTCGTGGCGTGCTGGCGACGACCTCGGTCGAGGGTGGCATCAGTCAGCGTCTCACCCAGGACTCGGGTCAGGTGCGTGAACCGGCCTGGTCGCCGCTGAGACGTTGAAGCCGATGCTGAGGCCGGTTACCGACCAGTGAGCGTTTTCGGCAAGATAGATCATCTCTATCATCGGGAGGTCCCGTAAACAACCCTCGACTGAAGTCGAAGGCTTTATTGTGAGACGCAGCAAACATGGTTGACCACATCCCCAACATTGGGCGTGTTTACAGCCGCCCTTGGTAGCGGGGCTCCGCTGCCAATCCGGGCCAGGTTTCGACTGGCGTTGCAGTCGGCGTGCGCCCGGAGACCACACTGTATTATACACCACATGGTGCGCTTCGCGCACCCGCCATTCCTCCCGCGACTCAAGTCGCGGGTTTCCTTGCGGAGGGTCTATGACTGCAACCCGTACCATGCGCCTGGCTGCGCTGCCCCTGATCCTGTTTTGCGCCGGACTCGCCGGTTGCGCCTCCAGGCCCATGTCGGGCGACACCTCGGCATCCACGCCTGGGCCAGGGACGACCGTCGGAGGTGCCACGACCACGGCGCCTCTGGAGTCCAGCCGCCCGACCTATGCTGGACCCTGGGAGGATCCGTCCAGTCCGCTCTATGAGCGCACCATCTATTTCGATTATGACTCTGCCGAGATCAAATCTCAGTATCTCAACCTGATCCGCACCCATGCGCGCTATCTCGGCAGCCAGCCTGACAGAAGGGTCACCCTGGAGGGGCATACCGACGAACGGGGCACGCGCGAGTACAATCTGGCCTTAGGCGATCAGCGTGCCGAGGCAGTACGTCGGTTCATGCTCGCCGAGGGCGTCCCGGCCAAGCAGCTTGCGACCCTGAGCTATGGCGAGGAGCGTCCAGCCGACCCTGGACACAGCGAGGCGTCCTGGCGCCTCAACCGCCGTGTCATCCTCCAATATTGAGGTGGGTTCGATGCAACCGTCCATTCGATCAGTGTTCATGGTGTTGGCCCTGGGCGGGCTGAGTGCAACCAGCCTGTGGGCCGCCGATCCCGAGCTCGAAGGGCGCATCGGGCGTCTCGAACGCATCCTGGAGAACCAGAGCGGTTCGGAGCTGCTGTTGCAGATGCAGCGTCTGCAAAGCGAGGTACAAGAACTGCGCGGGCTGGTCGAGCAGCAAAGGTTCGACATCGAACGCCTCCAGCGCCAGCAGCGCGATCAGTTCCTGGATCTCGACGCACGGCTTACCGGCGCCACGCGCGCGTCGGCGCCAGAAGGCAGCGAGATCAGGGGGGCGGCGCCCCAATCTGGATCCTTGGAGACGAGTGACGCCGGATTGGAGGCGATGCCCGAGGCCAATCCGCCTGCGGGGGCGCCAGTAGCCCCGGGGCCGGTCGGGATCCCGTCCCTGCCCGCCCCCGAGACCCAGGGGGCTAATGAACGCGACCTCTACACCCAGGCCTTCGAGTCTCTCAAGGCCCACAGGTACCAGGAGGCCAAGACCGCCTTCAACGATCTGCTGCGTCGCTATCCGCATGGCGCATACACAGATAACGCCCGCTACTGGCTCGGCGAGACCTACTATGTGCTGCGTGAATATCCAGATGCCCTGGCCGAATACAACCGGCTGGTCGAACTCAGTCCGGCCAGCCCCAAGGTGCCGGGCGCACTGCTCAAGATTGGCCTCATCCAGTATGAGCAGAACGCCGTCGAGCAGGCCAGGGCGACCCTGGAACGGGTGATCCGCGATTATCCGAACAGCACCGAGGCCAGGCTCGCCCAAGATCGCCTGAAACGGGGCGCACGCACATCGCGCCCCTGACGCCTCAACACGCCCTCGGGATGGAGAAGATGCCCACTGATACCCAGGTGCTGTTCATCGATGTCGATGAGCTGCGCGTCGGTCTATACATCTATCTGGACCTCGGCTGGATAGAGCATCCATTCGCGTTCAATCACTTCAAGATCAAGTCCGAAAGCCAGATCGAGACCATTCGCGGACTCGGCCTCAAGCACGTGCGCTGGTCGCCCGAGCTCAGCGACCTCGCGCCACCGGTCAGTGATCCGAAGGGCCCTGACCAGCAGATCGCACCACGCCCGTCCACCGAGCAATCGCGTCAGCGTCTCGTGGAACAACAGGCCAGCCTGGCGCGCTGCGAGCGTGAGTTCGCCCAGGCGGCACGGACCGTCCGCGAGCTCTTCAGGCTCGCCCCCTCTCACCCGGATCAGGTGCGCGAACGGGCGCAAGCCCTGGCTGGATCCCTGGTGCAAGAGCTCCTGAGTCAGAATGAGTCCTGTATCCGTCTGCTGTCGGAGCAGGCCGGCGAACAGACCGCCTTGCATTCGATCAACGTCTCGGTCATCGCCCTGCTGCTCGGTCAGCGTTTGGGACTTGAGCGGACGCGGCTCGATCAGCTCGTACTCGGGGCGGTCCTGCACGACATCGGCAAGTGTCAGCTGCCGGAGCGGGTGCGTTGGATCGACACCTCGTCCAGCGCCGCCGAACGCAAGCTGTTTCAGCGTCATGTCGGTGAAGGGATCGAGCTGGCCAGACGGATGCAGCTCGATCCCGAGATCGTCTCAATCATCGCCCAGCATCACGAGTATGTCGATGGCAGTGGCTTTCCGGCCCATCTGAGCGGCGAGCAGATGGGTGAGCTGGGTCGTATCGTGTCACTGGTCAACCATTATGACACCCTGTGCAACCCGGCCAACCCGGTGACCGCCATCACCCCGCATCAGGCCCTATCGATCATGTTTGCCCAGTCACGCGACAAGTTCGACGCCAACATCCTGGCGGTCTTTATCCGCATGATGGGTGTCTATCCCCCTGGTTCGGTGGTGGTGCTCAGCGACGGGCGTTATGCCCTGGTGGTCTCGGTGAATTCTGCGCGCCCGCTCAAGCCGAGTGTGATCATCCATGACCCCCGGGTCGCCCGTGAGGAGGCACCCGTCGTGGACCTCGAGCAGACGAACGGGCTGTGTATCCAGCGCAGCATTAGGCCGCTCCAGCTCCCGCGCCCGGCCTTCGACTATCTGCTCCCCCGCCAGCGCATCTGTTATTTCTTTGAACGGGCACGCCTCCATGACGCGGACCCCGCGACCTGACGCCACATCCACCCTCCAGATGGGAGACTGAACTTGATCACCCATCTGGACCTGGTGCAGACGCTGATCGACGCCCTGATCGATGCCGTTTGGTTGATCGATCCCCAGAACCAGCGCCTGCTGGCCGTCAATCGCGCATCTGAGGAACTCCTCGGGTTAGAGCGCACCGCCTTGGTCGGGCGACCTGTGATCGAGCTGGTCTGTACCCCGGAGGATCTGTTCTTCTGGGAGGAGGTGGCCGCTGGCGGGGGCCACGAGCCTCTATCCTCCGAGACCCTGCTCAAACGGCACGATGGGAGCCTGGTCCAGGTGCTACGTCGGGTGACGCGGATATCCATCCCGGATGGACCTGATGTCTATCTGATCTGTCTGTCCGATCAGACCCAGAGACGAGCGGTCGAAGACGAGCTCGAGCGGCTGATCGCCGAACTGCGGGCCACCTTGGAATCGAGCATGGACGGGATCCTGGTCACCGACCTCGCCGGCTCGATCCGGAGCTTCAATCGCCGCTTCGCCGAGCTCTGGAACCTGCCCCCTGACCTCCTAACCGAGCGCAACGACGCCCAGATCTACGCCTGGATGCAGTCCGAGGTGCTCGATGTCGAGGGCTATGTGGCGCAGCTTCAGTCCATCGCTGAGGATCCACTGTTGGAGTCCTCGAGCCTGCTGAGGTTGCGCCGGGGGCGTGTGTTGGAGCGCGTGACCTTGCCGCAGTATGCGCGCGGCACCCCGATCGGTCGGATCTACTCGTTCCGCGATATCACCCAGCGTCTGGAACATGAGCAGGGGCTCAAGCTCGCCGCCCGAGTCTTTGAGACCAGTTTAGATGCCATCTTCGTCACCGACCCCGAGTTTAGGGTCCTGGCCGTCAATCCGGCAGGCGAGGCCATGACCGGTCGCGCCAGCGCCGAGCTCATCGGTCAAAGGCTCGATACCTCGCTGCGACTCTGGTCCGACGAGACGCTGGGCGCGGACATCCGGGGGGCGCTCGACCGTTGCGGTCATTGGCAAGGCGAGATCGACCAGCACCATGCCAATGGATCGACCCTCCATTGTTTGGTCTCACTGATTCGTGTGTCGGATGACGCGGGTCAGCCCCTGTACTATGCCGGCTTCGTCAAGGATCTGTCCGAGGCGGTAGAGGCGCGTCAGCGTATCGAGCAACTGGCCTTCAATGACCCCCTGACCGGGCTGCCGAACCGGCTCAGGCTCAACGAGCGGCTGGAGTTCAGCATCGAGCTGGCTCGGCGCGAGGGCACGCGCTTTGCCGTACTCTTCATCGACATCGATCGCTTCAAGCATATCAATGACTCGCTCGGCCATGTCTTCGGCGATCGCGTCCTGATCGAGGTGGCTCGGCGCATCCAGCAGTGTCTGCGTCAGGTCGATACCCTCGCCCGCTTGGGCGGCGACGAGTTCTTAATCTTGCTGCATCACGTCGGGCGCTGCGAGGCCGAAACGGTCGCGCGCCGACTGTTGGAGTCCATAGCCCGGCCCTTCGAGTTCGACGGACTGAAGTTCTCGCTGTCGTGCAGTATCGGTATCGCCCTCTACCCGGAGGATGGTGAGACGCTCGATGACCTGGTCAAGAACGCTGACAGTGCCATGTATTATGTCAAGGAGCACGGACGGGGCGATTGCTGTTTCTATCAGCGCCAGATGAACGTCGATCTGCTCGAACGGGTGCAGCTCGATCATGCCATGCGCGAGGCGTTGCAGCAGGGCCGTTTCTGGCTGGCCTACCAGCCCCAGGTCGATCTGCGCACTGGTCTCGTGATCGGGGCCGAGGCGCTGGTGCGCTGGACGGATCCCACTCTGGGTACACTCTCGCCGGGGCGTTTCATCCCGATCGCCGAGGAGACCGGCTTCATCATCGCGCTTGGCAGTTGGGTGTTGGGCGAGGCGATCCGGCAGGGGGCACGCTGGCAGGCAGAGGGCGTCGATCTCACCCTGTCGGTGAATGTCTCGGTGAAGCAGTTCCAGCAGGCCAACTTCATCGAGTCATTGGCGCACTGCCTACGGGAGACGGGTCTGCGTCCGGGGCGGCTGGAGCTGGAGCTGACCGAATCCATCCTCATCCACAACGTCGAGGAGACCCTGCGTCGGCTTGAGGAGCTGGTGGCGCTCGGGGTGCGATTGTCGATCGATGACTTCGGCACCGGCTATTCCAGCCTGGCCTATCTCAAACGCTTTCCGATCCACAAACTCAAGATCGATCAGTCGTTCGTGCGCGACATCCCCCACGACGAGAGCGATACCGCCATCGCCACGGCCGTGATCGGTCTAGCCGGTGCGCTCAAGCTGCGCGTGATCGCCGAGGGGGTCGAGAACGAGACCCAGCGTCAGTTTCTGCTCGAAGCCGGGTGTCACGAGTTTCAGGGCTATCTCTGTGCGCCGGCCCTGGATCCGCAGTCTTTTTTGGAGCGGATCATGCAGGTGGGCCTGGCGCCGCCGCCTCCAGATTGAAGGGGCCGCACCTGCGCGTATTCAGAGGCCGCTGTCCCGACCGCCGCCCAGACAAGGGGGGGATGCGGGCGCGCCGCCCTTGGCCTGCCATTCCTCTGGCGTCCAGGTGTGCATGGTCAGGGCATGCAGGCCCTGGTTGAACTCATCGGCAAGCAACGCGTTGAGCCGGCGATGGCGTTCGATCAGCGGCAGCTTCTCGAAGCTCGCGCTCACGACCAGGAGCTTGAAATGGGACTCGGAGCCCTTAGGGACGGCGTGCATATAGCTCTCATCGACCACGTCCAGATACAGGGGCCTCAGGGCCTCTTGGATCCGGCTCTCGATACGCTGCTTACGGCTCATGATGGCGGGATCTCCGTGTGGTGGAAGCGGTTCGCGCTTTGGTCAGCGTTGTTCTTGGTTTGGATCTGGGCGATCGTCTGAAAGCTCGATGTGCTCGGCGATGAGCCAGTGTTGCGTGGCCTCCAAGATCTGATCCTGGAGCCCTCGGAGACGCGGATCGCCCAACGCCTCGCGCTCGATCGCTTCCAGACGTCCGTAGAGACTCAGGCGCAGATGCTCGACGGTGCGTACATGGCGCCTGATGTCATCGAGCAAGCGCGTGAATTCGCGGCGTGTCGGCGCGACCTGGAGCGCCTCGAACAACTGGGTCAGGGCGTCGAAGACGGGTTGTGCCTCCGGACCCAGACCAAAGTCAACCGGATGATAAACCAGTTGACGCTCGGACTGGCGACCGATCCAGAGCCGAAAGCTCTCCTGGCGCAAGGCGTGATAGAGCGGTTGCTCCGAGATCAGGATGATCAAGAGCCGATTGGGATTGGCGAAATAGGATCCACCCCGCACCTCCCACAGGCCGTCCTTGATCAGACGGTAGAGACGCATGTGCTCGCGAAAGTCGGCGGCCTGGAGCTGGTCGAGGATCAGCGCGGTCGGATCACCCTCGCTCTGGGCGCAGGCCTCGGTGACGATACGGTCGAAGGGCTCGATCGGCGGCTCTTCGCGTCCGAGTTCATCGCGGCTCGGCGGCAGGATCACGTCCGGCAAGGGCGGATGGGTGTCGGTGAAGTCGTGATAGAGGATGTGGCTGAACTCGAGCGCTCGGGCCAGCGCCTGGGCAAAGGCGGTCTTGCGCCGCTCGCCGTCGCCCTCGATGTTGAGTGTGCGGATGCCGTTGGTTGGGGTGTCAAGCAGACAGCACACCTGGAAGTCGTAGTCGTCGTTGGACTCGAACCCGTGCTGGTTCAGTTTTTCGGTGAGGCTTGGCATGGGGCCAAGCATACTCGCGACCGCGCTTCAACCCAAGCGGTTGCGCGGCTGGACGAGCGGGTCAGCGCAGCAGGGCCAGGATCTCGTCGTATCCACCCTCGCGCGCCCAGTCGGCGGCGGTCTTGCCGTCGAAGTCCTTGAGTGTGCGGTCGGCGTTGTGTTCGAGCAGGACCTTGACGCTGGCGACATGGCCTTGCTTGGCGGCCCAGATCAGGGCCGTCCAGCCCCGGGTCGCCTCTTGATGGTCGATCCTGGCGCCGTGTTCGAGCAGACGCTCGACGATGGCGGCATGGTTGTTCGAGGCCGCGAGCATCATGGCCGTATAGCCGCCCGCGTCCTGGGCATCGACCTGGGCGCCGGCCTGGAGCAGACGCTCGACGATGGCGGCATGGCCATTGAGCGCGGCCTTCATGAGCGGCGTCCAGTCGCAACTGTCGCGGACATCGGGCTGACGGTTCCGCGCCAGAAGCTGCTCGACGGCGCTCAGGTCGCCCTGTTCGGCGGACTCGATCAGGGCCATGCCCGGCCCCTCGGGTGCCAGGGCGGTACTTGAATCCGAGCCGGAACCGGACTGCCCGCATCCAGCCAGCAGTGACAGGAGAATGACGAAGAGGGGTGCATGGGGTCTGTTCATGGCGGCGCATTCTCATCCCCCGGGTCCGGTCGGCCAATGACAATGCGCAGTCGATCGGCTCGCCGAGTGCGTACAGTCGATCCGTCTGTTGATCGTCAGCCATTCGGATTCGACCCTGTTATGGTAGGCTCCCTGGCGCATTGTTACGGCCACCGCCGACGCCTCCTGAGTGCGTCGGCTCTGTTGGTCTGAGCCGAACGCCAAAGCAACCTTTATGGAAACTATTCAACCCCTGATCGAAGCCCGCCATCTGGTTCGTCTCTACCCCGGTGGTGTGCGTGCGGTCGCCGGCATCAGTTTTCAGGTTGCGCCCGGGGAGTGTTTTGGACTGCTCGGGCCCAATGGGGCAGGTAAGACCACCACCTTCGAGATGCTTGAAGGGCTCCAGACCCCGACCTCAGGGCAGGTCCTGTTTAAGGGTCAGCCGCTAGGGCGCACCTACCGGGAGTCGATCGGTATCCAGTTCCAGACCACGGCGCTCCAGGACTTCCAGACCGTCGCCGAGTCGCTGACCATGTTCGCCAGCCTCTATCGGCGCCGCGCCGATCGCGACGAGCTCATCCGGCTTTGTCATCTGGGCGATATCCTCGATCGCGATACCCGCACGCTCTCCGGTGGTCAGCGCCAGCGACTCTTGCTGGCCATCGCCCTGGTCAATGATCCCGAACTGCTCTTCCTCGATGAGCCGACCACCGGACTTGATCCGCAGTCACGACGCAACTTCTGGGGCCTGATCGAGCAGGTCCGTCGCCGCGGCACCACGGTGCTGATCACGACCCATTACATGGAAGAGGCGGAGCGTCTGTGCGACCGGATCGCTATCGTCGATCAGGGGCGGATCGTCGTCGAGGGACGTCCCCAGGACCTGATCCGCGATCAGTTTCCGGCCCATCTGATCAGACTTCCGGAGTCGGCCTGGCCGGACGCTGTGCCCCTGCCGCCTGAGGCATTGGTACAAAACGGCGAGATCGAGCTGCCGACCGCGGAGGTCGCACCCCAGATCGAGGCGCTGGAGCGTATCGGCGCCGATCTGAGCGCCCTGCGCCTGGCCACACCCAATCTAGAAGACCTCTTCCTCAAGCTCACCGGACACGCCCTCAGGAACTGACCCATGTGGAGACGTATCCTCGCCATCCTGGTCGCACGCAACCGGGAGTTTTATCGCGACCGCGCCGGTCTGGGCTGGAACCTCCTGATGCCGCTGCTCATGGTGTTGGCCTTTGCCTTCATCTTTCCGGACCAACAGACCGCCCTGCTCAAGATCGGGGTGCTGACGCCGGACGATACCCTGAGCGGGGTCGAGTCCCCGATGCTCGATCTGAAGGCCGTGACCTTTGTCACGGTGTCTAGCGCGGAGCAGGCCTCGGCCATCGTCAAGGTCGAGCGTCATCAGCTGGATCTGTTGTTCGATCCGAATCCGGGCGCGCCGCATTACTGGGTCAACTCCGACTCGGCGCGGGGCGCCCTGGCCGAGCGGTTGCTGCTCACTGCCGGGTGCGCGCCAGCTGGGTCCGCGACCGGCGCAGGTCCACAGGCGTCCAACCCACCCCAGCGCCAGGCCCTGAGCGGCGCGGCACTGCGCTATGTCGATTGGGTGTTGCCGGGGGTGCTGGCGATGAACGTCCTGTTCTCCAGCCTCTGGGGTGTGGGCTGGGTGATCGTGCGCTATCGCAAGAACGGCGTGCTGCGCCGCCTCAGGGCCACACCCCTGAGCGCCTGGGAGTTTCTGACCGCCCAGGTGCTGTCGCGGCTGCTGGTCGTGTTAGGCGCCAATGCCATCGTCTATCTCGCGGTTGAGTGGCTGCTGGAGGTGCCGATGCGCGGCTCCGCTGTGACCCTGGCCCTGGTCTATGTCGCCGGGGCACTGTGTCTGATCAGCCTGGGTCTGATCGTTGCCGCGCGTCTGCGCTCCGAGGAACTGGCCGATGGTCTGCTCAATCTGCTGTCCTGGCCGATGCTGCTGCTGTCGGGGGTGTGGTTCTCGCTGGAGGGTACCAGTCCCTGGGCGCAGTGGGTCGCGCAGGCCTCGCCCCTGACCCATCTGGTCGCGGCGGCGCGCGCCGTGATGCTCGATGGGGCAGGGTTGGTCGAGGTCTTGCCGGAGATCGGCGTGCTGCTGGCGCTGGCGGCCGCCTTCCTGGCCCTGGCGACCTGGATGTTTCGCTGGGAGTGATCCTGGTCCGCCCACACCTGAAACAGAGACGACTCGTCTCAACTGTGTGCGTGGCCAGGAGGGCGGCCTTCCTCGTCAGCCAAGCCTCACCGGATTTCCGAACAGTCGATTGCGCACCGCCTTGCGGATGAGATCCGCCGGGACGATGAGGATCGCCAGCGCCAGTACCTTGATCCATTCGTCCGGCGACAGCCCTACGGTGCGCAGGATCTCGCCGCCGAAGGTGATGAAGAACACCTGGATCGCCATGATCGAGGGGATGATGATCGAAAACAGCCGGTTGTCGAGCAGATGCTCGGCCAGGTTCAGACCCTGGGTGCGGGCGTTGAAGGTATTGAACACCTGGATGAAGACGAAGAAGGCAAAAAACGCCGTCAGGAACTTGGCCTCGGCCTCGGGCGTGCCGGCGGCATGGCCACCATCGAACCAGTCCCGGGTCAGATCGCTGGTCAAAAACAGGATGCTGAGGGCGGCGATCAACCCGCCGTTGATCAGGATCGATGACCACATATCGGCATTGATCAGGGGTGCGTCGCGCCGGATCGGCGGCTCGCGCATGTAGCGTTCGAGCGCCGCCTCACCGGCGAAGGCCAGCCCTGCCAGGGTGTCCATGATGATGTTGAGCCACAGCAGTTGGGTCATGGTCAGCGGCAGGTCGAAGCCGAAGAACTGCCCCAAAAACACCACCAGGATCGCCGAGATGTTCACCGTGAGCTGGAACACCAAGAACTTGCGGATCGACTTGAACAGGGTGCGTCCATAGAGCACGGCCTTGGTCAGGGACGAGAAATTGTCGTCGAGGATGACGATGTCGCCTGCTTCCTTGGTCATCTCGGTGCCGCTGCCCATCGCAAAGCCCACGTCGGCATTCTTGACCGCCGGGGCGTCGTTGACCCCATCGCCGGTCATGCCGACCACCAGGTTCAACGCCTTGGCCAGCTTAACCAGCCGACTCTTATCGGTCGGGAAGGCGCGCGCGACCACAGCGAGGTGCGGCAGGATCCGCTTGACCTCCTCGTCAGAGAGTGCAGCAAGCTCAGACGAGGTCATGACGATGGCCTGCGGGTCGTCCTCCAGCAGACCCACGTCCTTGGCGATCGCCTGGGCCGTCTCCTTGGCATCGCCCGTGATCATGACCACCTGGATACCGGCCTGCTTGGCGACCTTGACCGAGGGATAGGAGGTCGGACGCAGCTCGTCGCGCATCCCGAACACGCCGACCAGGGTCAGCGACTCGGGCAAGGCATTGGTCTCGGGGTCGATCGGCGTCGCGGTGACGGCGACCGCGAGCAGCCGCATGGCGCGCGCCGAGAGTTCGTCCATCGCGGCCTGGAGGGGGGCCAAATCGCTCAGTTCATGGACCTTGCCCTCGCCGTCGAGCCGGTGCGTGCAGTTCCTAAACACCACCTCGGGCGCGCCCTTGACCAGGGTGAGCTCCTGCTCGGCCTTCACCTGGGTGGCCGAGAACTTGCGGCTGCTATTGAAGGGGATGTGATCGACCACCTCCGCCCCCTCCTGGGCCAGATAGGGCGTGACGAAGCGCAACAGTGCCTGTTCGGTGCGATCGGCACCGACCAGCTTGGGTGCACTGGGGTCGCTGGCATCGATGACGGCACTGGTGTTGTTGCGCAGCGCAAAGCCAACCGTGTCGCGTAGGGCCTGGGGAATGGCCTCCAGCGACTCGAAACGCTCGCCGTCCCCGCTCAGGAAGGCGCTTACCGCGAGCTTGCCCTGGGTCAGGGTGCCGGTCTTGTCGGTGAACAACAGGTTGAGGCTGCCGGCGGTCTCGATGCCGAGTAGCTTGCGCACCAGGACCTTTTCACTGAGCAGCTTTTTCATATTGATGGCGAGCACCATGGCGATCATCATCGGCAGACCCTCGGGCACCGCGACCACGATGACGATGATGGCCAGGATGGCTGCGGTGACGACGTCCTTGACGATGGCCCCGCTCGGCTGCACCCAGTAGCCCTCCAAGCCGCCACCTTGCAGGAAGATGGTGTTGAACATGAAGGCGACGAAGATGAACGTGGCGCCGACATAGCCGAAGGTGGCGATATGGCCGCCGAGCACCGTGAGCTTGTGCTGGAGCGGCGAGAGCCGGTCCTCGGCCGAGAGCAGCTCCTTCATGGTCTGACCATAGCGGGTCCGATCGCCCACGGCCGTGGCGCGCATCACGCACTCGCCATCGATCAGCAGCCCGGCGCGCCACAGACGATGCCCCTCGGGTGCGGTCTCGTCGTTGGTCCCGGCTGGCAGTTGGTGTTTCTTGACGGGCTCGGACTCACCGGTCAGCGCCGCCTCATCGACCTCGGCATGGCCGGCGATCACCACACCATCGGTCGGCACGGTGTCGCCGGGCTGAAGCAGGATATGATCGCCAACCACCAGGTCATTGATCGGGATCTCGGTCAGATGGCCGTTGCGAAACACCTTGACCTGGATCAGCGAGGCCTCCTCCAGCAGACGTTGAAAGGATTGTTCGTTGCTGTACTCCGACCAGGTGGCCACAACGGTGGCGATGACCACCGCGAAGGCGATGCCCACACTCTCGTACCACTTGGCATAACCGAGGAAGGTCAAAAGCACTGTGATCGCGAGCGCCACGATCAGGATGACGATGATCGGGTCCCTGAGGTTGTCGAGCAGCTTGTCCCAGAAGGTCTCGACCTTCTGGGCGGCAACGGCATTGGATCCATGTTGGGCGCGTGATCGCTCGACCTCTTGGTCGGTCAGTCCCGGATAGTTGAACTTCATGGCACGAAGATCTCCATCGGCAGAGTGGTCATTCAGGGGCGACTATCTTACTGCCGCTTGCAAATCAACGGTGAAAACCTGAAATTGACCACTCTTAGATGTGGTATTTCGAGCGAGGACGACAGCATGTCGGATGAGGATCAGGTGACGAATGCGGAGCACGACAGGATCCCGGAGTCGGGTGCCAGGCAGGGACAGGCGACGGACGATGGGCCGACCCAGATCCAGTTGGCACGCGCCAACGACGTGCTGCCCGGCGAGATCTATCTGCTCCCTGTCGCCTCGCGGCCCTTCTTCCCTGGTCAGGCGGTGCCGCTCATGATGGCGGCCGAGCCCTGGGTGCCGACCCTGAGGGCGGTGACCGAGACCGAACATAAAATCCTCGGCGTGGTCCTGGTCGACAGTGAGACCTCCGAGGAGGCGACCAGGGAAAATTTTAGAGCGATCGGCACCGCCTGCCGGGTCCATCGTATCCATCAACAGGACGGGCATCTGCAGGTGCTGGTCGAGTGTCTGCAACGCTTCAGGATCGAGGACTGGGTTCACCCCGAGACCCCGTTTCGCGCCCGGGTGACCTATCTGCCCGAACCTGCAGGTCCACCCAATAGCGAGGTCAAGGCCTATGCGATGGCGGTCATCAATACCATCAAGGAGCTCCTGCCGCTCAATCCGCTCTATGTCGAGGAGCTGCGCATGTTCCTCGACCGCTTCGGGCCCGATGACCCCTCGCATCTGGCCGATTTCGCGGCCAGCCTCACCACCTCGACCAAGGATCAGCTCCAGGAGGTTTTAGAGAGCGTGCCGCTCCTACCGCGCATGGAGAAGGTCCTGGTGCTGCTCAACAACGAGCTCGAGTTGGCGCGCGCCCAGCAGAAGATCCGGCGCACGGTCGAGGAACGGATGCAGAAACAGCAGCGCGAGTTCTTCCTGCGCGAGCAGCTCAAGGCGATCCAAAAGGAACTCGGGATCGCCAAGGACGACCGCACTGCCGAGATCGACAAGTTCCGCGAACGGCTCGAAAAACTCACCCTGACCGAGCAGGCCCAGAAGCGCGTCGAAGAAGAGCTCAACAAGCTCGGGATGCTGGAGACCGGCTCGCCCGAATATGCGGTCACCCGCAACTATCTGGACTGGATCACCCTGCTGCCCTGGAGCAAGTATTCAGAAGACATCCTCGATCTCAAGCGTGCACGGCGTATCCTCGATCGCGATCACTATGGTCTGGAGGACGTCAAGGAACGCATCCTCGAGTTTCTGGCCGTCGGCATCCACAAGGGCGAGATCTCGGGCTCCATCATCCTGCTGATCGGTCCGCCCGGCGTGGGCAAGACCTCGATCGGACGCTCGATCGCCGATGCCCTGGGGCGGCGTTTCTATCGCTTTTCGGTCGGCGGCATCCGCGACGAGGCCGAGATCAAGGGCCATCGCCGCACCTACATCGGCGCCATGCCCGGCAAGTTCCTGCAGGCGATGAAGGAGGCCGAGACCGCGAACCCCGTGATCCTGCTCGATGAGATCGACAAGATCGGTGCCTCCTATCACGGCGACCCGGCCTCGGCCCTGCTTGAGGTCTTGGACCCCGAGCAGAACAGCGACTTTCTCGACCATTACCTGGATCTGCGCTTTGACCTGTCCAAGGTGCTGTTCGTCTGCACCGCCAACCAGCTCGACACCATCCCCGGCCCCCTGCTCGACCGCATGGAGGTCATCAAGCTCTCAGGCTACATCGCCGAGGAGAAGCTCCAGATCGCCAAGAGGTATCTGCTGCCGCGCCAACTCGAGCGCGCCGGTTTGGATCGGCAAGCGGTCAAGATCGATCGCGCGACCCTGCGCGCCCTGATCGATGGCTATGCCCGTGATGCCGGGGTGCGGCGGCTGGAGAAACAGCTCGGAAAGATCGTGCGCAAGGTTGCGGTCCGGTTGCTCGAGGGCGCGGAGACGCCGATTCAGATAGGCCAGCAGGACCTCAAGGGGTATCTCGGGCCCCCGGTGTTTCGCGACGA